>NZ_JBYSZG010000001.1:0-306154 GCF_058786935.1 Rugamonas sp. FW305-51 | reverse complement strand
CTGCCGCCCTCCGTCTATGAACGGGAAATGGCAACACGTGAACCTATCGTTGTGTCCGAATTTACTTGACCACCGCAAACAAGTTGGCCTGCTCGCGGTTCATCGGCAGGTAGCCGATTTCATCGATGATGAGCAGCCTGTACGTCTTCATGGCCCGGCGCATCACCGTCTTCAAACTGTTTTGCGCGTGCGCTGTCGTCAGCGTCAGCAACAAATCGGACGCCGGTGTATCTGTTTACAACCGCTGCTGACAGCAGCGCTGGGAAGAGTTCCAGCAACGCTATCTGACCGAACGGCAAACTGACGAACAATTGGCGCGCATGCGCGGCCTGCTGGCCGACGCCGCAGGCCAGCCGATTACGCTGGTGTATGGCGCGAAGGACCGGGAGCACAATCAGGCAGTCGTGTTGCGCGACCCGTTATTGCGGCTGTAGCGAGACTGCGCGGCCGTGATCACGTCGCCGTCAGCGACGCGATCCGTTCGCGCAGCGTGGGCAACAGTTCGCGCTCGAACCAGGGATGACGCTGGAACCACGGCGTGTTGCGCGGCGAGGGATGCGGCAAGGGCAGATAGTGCGGGCCGAACTCGCGCCATGCCCGCACCGTCTCCGTCAATGACGACCTGCGGCGACTGCCCAGAAAGTGCCGTTGCGCATGCAGACCGATCAGCAGAGTCAGTTCAATCCTGGGCAGCGCCGTCAACAATTGATCGAGCCACAGCGTCGCGCATTCCCGCCGCGGCGGCAGGTCGCCGCTGTTTCCCCGTCCCGGATAACAATATCCCATCGGGATGATCGCCATGGACGAAGCGTCATAAAAGTGGGGCGCATCCAGACCCAGCCACCGGCGCAGGCGCTCCGCTCTCCGCTGGCGTCATCCCAAGGGATGCCCGAGGCATGCGCGCGCGCGCCGGGCGCCTGTCCCACGATGAGGATGCGCGCCGTAGCGCCCGCCTGCAACACTGGCCGGGGGCCGAGAGGAAGGCGGGCCTCGCAGGCGCGGCATTGACGGACCGCCGCCAATAGCTGATCCAGCCCGGCGTACGCCGGCGCTGCCGATGGACCGCGCGATCCGTTCATGCCGTCACTGCGCCGCCGGAGTGACGGAGGCGACGGCGAACAGATCAGGGTCGTCCGCATGATCGATCAAGATGCGCTGGACACGCCCCTGCCACAAGGTGGCGAATGCGCGCTTGTCGTCCGGCGTGGCGAGGCCGTCGAGAATCTCTCTCAACAGGACGTTCTGGCCCGGGTCGGCCGGAACCCGGTGCAATTGCATGCTGAGCCGGACAGCTGCACCGATGTCGCCACGCTCGAACACCACCTCGCCATCATCGCCGGTGTCAAATTGCAGCAGATGCTGGCGCTGGAAATGGCCGCCGATGCCCTTGAAGCCGCCGATGCCCGCCGCGCCCGTGATCAGGCCGACGATGCTGGCGATGACGCCGCTCACGCCTTCGTCCTGCGCCGCCGCGAACCGCACCCGCAGTGCGCCGCGCTCGGGCGTGCCGTCGGGGTACAAAACGCCCAAGGCACGCCGCGTCATGAGGTAGGCGCCGGCGACCGTCGGGCACGAGTGCCCGGCCAGCCTGACGGCGTCGACATAGCGGTAGGTGATCATGCCGTCGCTGCACGCACCCAGGAACCCGGCCAGGCCGTCATGCACGGTGATGGTGGGGGCCTGGTCGAAAAAATCAGGGAAGCTCATGGTTCGTCTGCCTTTCTGGGTTCAGGAGGGAGCTAAGCGCCGTGCTCAGGAAGGCGGCGTTCATTTGGCGATAGGATGTGTCCGGTCATTCGGGGCAAGATCATAAGACTGCCAGCCCTGACATTGTAAGGCAGGTGGACGGCCCTTGAAGCCCCTTGCCCCAATGAAAATGCCCCGCCGGGCGGTGCAGCCGGGCGGGGCAACTATTTTCTTGCCTTCAAGGGAAGGTCAAGTCCAAACCAAGCATTTTGCCGAAGGCGTAGGTGACGATCCCCAGGCCCAGCAGCGCTAGCATGAAGACTGCGGCCACCGTGCCGCCCGCGCGCAGCACGGCGCGCGGCTCATACACGCTCTTATTCTCCTTCTTGCCTTGATCGTAATGCCACTTGATGGCGTAGAACATGCCAGTGCCGAGCACGAGAAGTTTGAACGTAGCGAAGACTAGAGGGACCCAATCCATGATTTTGCGTTTTTCCTGGCTATTAGTGACACGATCTGTCGTGAGTGGGACATAGTACCTAAAAACAATATCCATACATTGAGACAAAATGCCCCAGTTGAGACCATGCAAAGTGAAACGGATGACTTTTTCTTATCGAAAATGGTTGCGTTCCATTTTTTTTGCGCCTATAGTTAGCCGTATGGATAACTATTCGATTGCGCTGGACGCGATCTTCCACGCGCTGTCGGACCCAACGCGCAGGGCCGTCGTGCGCCGGCTGGGCGCCGGTCCGGCGACCGTCAGTGCATTGTCGGCGCCGTTCGACATGGCGCTGCCGTCGTTCATGAAGCACATGCGGGTACTGGAAGAAACGGGCCTGGTCAGCAGCAGCAAAAGCGGGCGGGTGCGGACCTGCACGCTCGAGCGGGACAAGCTCGCCGCGGCCGAGCGCTGGTTCGAGGAGCAGCGGGCGCTCTGGCGCAGTCGATACGACAACCTGGACAACCTTTTGGAACAACTGCAAGGAGACGAGCATGGCAGCTAAGCTTCAATTCGATTTTGTGGTCAACAAGGAAAACAGCACCCTCACCGTGACGCGGGAATTCGCCGGCCCGCGCCAGTTGGTCTGGGATTGCCATACGCAGAGCGCTTTGCTCGACCGTTGGTTCGCGCCCAAGCCCCTCAGCACCAAGACCAAACACATGGAATTCAAGGAGGGCGGCTATTGGCACTACGCCATGGTCACGCCCGATGGGCAGGCCTTCTGGAGTCGCGTGGATTACTTGGCCATCCGCCCGGTCGACCGCTATGCGGCGCTGGATGGCTTCACAGATGAAACAGGCGTCGTCAATGCCGACATGCCGCGTTCGCGCTGGGACGTCACGTTTTCGGACTTGAAGGAGCACACGCTGGTCACCACGGTCGTGCGATACGACTCGCCGGAAGACGTGCAAAAGGTCATCGATATGGGCATGCAAGAGGGCATGGCCTCCACCCTCGAGCGCCTCGACGAGCTGTTGCTGACGCTGTGCGCATGACACGCGCACGGGCAATCTGTCAGGCCGCAGCCGCTACTTCGGGTTCGCTCTGCGCGTAACGCCTGGGCGGCATGCCGACGTGCCGCGTGAACGCGACGCCGAACGCACTGACCGAGCCGTAGCCGACGCGCTCGGCGATGTCGGCGATCTTCAGTTCGCGCCGTCGTAACAGTTGCCTGGCCAGCGCCATGCGCCACGCCAGCAGATAGGTCATCGGCGCCACGCCGACGGCCTGGCTGAAACGCTCGAAGAAGGCCGAACGCGACATCGCCGCCGCGCGCGCCAATTGCGCGACGTTCCATGCGGCGGCGGGACGCTCGTGCATGGCGCGCAGGGCGATCGCCAGCTTGGGGTCGGCTAGTCCACGCACGAGGCCGGCCGACGCGCCGGTGCTCGCCGTCGACCTCAGCGCCTCGATCAGCAACACTTCGAGCAGCCGGGACAGCACAATGTCGCGCGCGGGCCGGTCGGCGCGCGATTCATCGCCCACCATCTGGACCAGCGTGGCCAGGCGCTGCACGCCGCGTATGTGCACGTATTGCGGCAGCAGCGATACGAGCAGGGCGGAATCGGGCGAACCAAACTCGCAATGACCAACGAGCATGCGCACATCGACCGGACCATGCGGATCGCCGACGCGCGCGCCGCCAGGCATCGGCGTGACCTGCGTGATGACCACTTCATCCGGGCCCGGGGGTAGCCGGTCGAGGCTCGATGTCGAAAAGCTGCCGCACACGGAGCGCCTGCGCGTGCTGCCGCTCGACGTGACGGACGCGGACAGCATCCGCCACTGCATCGCAGCGGCCGGCCCGATCGACGCCTTGGTCAACAACGCCGGTGTCGGCCTGCTGGCGCCACTGGAGGACAGTGCGCCGGCGAACATTCGCCAGCTGTTCGAGACCAACTCGCTCGGCACGATCGCGATGACGCAGGCGGTGTTGCCGCAGTTTCGGCAGCGGCGTGCCGGTGTGGTCGTCAACGTGACGTCGAGTGTGACCATCAAATCGCTGCCCTTGCTGTCGGTCTATACGGGCAGCAAGGCGGCGGTCAACGCGTTCACGGAATCGCTGGCGCTGGAGCTGGCGCCGTTCGATGTCCGCGTGCGGCTAGTGCTGCCCGGTCGCTCGGCGGAGACGCGCTTCGGCGACAACGCGCGTCGCCTGATGGGGGAGGGCGGGCACGCGGCCTATGCCGATTTCCGGCAGCGCATGCTGGCCAATGTGCAGAACAGCGATGCGCCCCTGACGCACGCACGTGACGTCGCCGAAGCGGTCTGGCGGGCGGTGACCGATCCCGCCGCGCCGATGCGCGTGATGGCGGGGGCCGACGCGCTGGCAATGGCGACGTCGCCGGAGACGGACGATGGCGACCGCAAGGCGATCGTCGCGCGCTTCAACCGTGAAGTGATCGAGGAGGGTAATCGGGCGTCGTTCGACGCGCTGATGGCGCCGGACTTCGTCAACTGGTCGGCGCCAGGCGAGGCCATGCGCGGTGCCGAGACGATGTGGCGCACGTTTTCGACCGTGCTGCGCGCCGCGATCGGTGATCTGCAGGTGCACATCCATGAGCAACTGTGCGAGGGCGACAAAGTGATCACCCGGAAGACCATCTCGGGCAAGCATGTCGGCGCGCTGCTCGGCGTGGAGGCGACGGGCAGGGAGATTGCGATCGATGTGATCGATGTCGTGCGCGTGCGCGACGGTCGCTACGTTGAGCATTGGGGTGTCAATACGCTGGCCGCCGTCGTCGCGCAATTGCGGCAAGGGTGAAGTTTTTAACAACCTTGATTTCACGTCTTTTTCACGTATTTCCACTGCGCATGCGTGGGGGAAATCATGTTACCCTAGCGTTGCTTTTGAGGAAAATTTTCGTGCCCGCTTTGCGATCCGCGGCGGGCGGTTCCACAGTCCAGGCAGCCCGCCGCTATCCGCAGCGGGCGCGCCGCGATTGACCACACCAAGTGCGACACCCTCGCGCATGAAGGAATCTGAATGAGCAAGGCTGAACCATTGCGCCTGCACGTGCCCGAACCGACGGGACGTCCAGGTTGCGCGACCGATTTTTCCTATCTCCGCCTGTCGCCGGCCGGCGCCGTGCGCCGCCCCGAGGTCGACGTGGCGCCCATGGATACGCGCGATCTTGCGTATTCGCTGATCAGCGTGATCGATGCCGAGGGCAACGCGGTCGGACCCTGGGTGCCACACATCGATATCGAGGTCGTGCGCCAGGGCTTGCGCGCCATGATGAAGACCCGCATCTTCGACAGCCGCATGCTGATGGCGC
Organism: Rugamonas sp. FW305-51; assembly: GCF_058786935.1. NCBI lineage: Bacteria > Pseudomonadati > Pseudomonadota > Betaproteobacteria > Burkholderiales > Oxalobacteraceae > Rugamonas > Rugamonas sp. FW305-51. The sequence goes on along the minus strand of NZ_JBYSZG010000001.1, from coordinate 300,685 downwards.
AGCGCCAGAAGAAGATGTCGTTCTACATGCAGAGTCTGGGCGAGGAGGCCATCGGCACCGCGCAGGCGCTGGCGCTCAATGTGGACGACATGTGCTTTCCCACCTATCGCCAGCAAAGCATTCTGATCGTGCGCGACTATCCGCTGGTCGACATGATCTGCCAGCTGATGTCGAACGAGCGCGATCCGCTCAAGGGCCGGCAGTTGCCGGTCATGTATTCGGTGAAGAAAGCGGGCTTCTTCTCCATCTCCGGCAACCTGGCGACGCAATACATCCAGGCCGTGGGCTGGGGCATGGCCTCGGCGATCAAAGGCGATACCAAGATCGCCTCGGCGTGGATCGGCGACGGCGCCACGGCCGAAGCGGACTTCGACACCGCTTTGACTTTCGCCCACGTGTACCGCGCGCCCGTCATCCTCAACGTGGTCAACAACCAGTGGGCCATCTCGACCTTCCAGGCCATCGCCGGCGGCGAGAATACGACCTTCGCCGCGCGCGGCGTTGGCTGCGGCATCGCCTCGCTGCGCGTCGATGGCAACGATTTCCTGGCCGTGTACGCGGCGTCGTGCTGGGCCGCCGAGCGGGCGCGCCGCAACCTCGGGCCGTGCCTGATCGAATGGGTGACCTACCGTGCAGGTCCGCATTCGACATCGGACGATCCGTCGAAATACCGCCCCGGCGACGACTGGTCGCATTTTCCGCTGGGCGATCCGATCGCGCGCCTGAAGCAATACCTGATCAAGGCCGGCGCCTGGTCCGAACAGGAGCACGAGGAAACCCAGAAACGGCTGGAGTCGGAAGTGCTGGCCGCGCAGAAGGAGGCCGAACAGTACGGCACCATGGCCAGCGGCCACACCTTCAGTCCCGCTGAAATGTTCGACGGCATCTACAAAGAATTGCCTGAACACCTGCGCGTGCAACGTCAGCAACTGGGGATCTGAGATGGCGGAAAATATAACGAAAACATCCATGACCATGATCCAGGCGCTGCGTTCGGCGATGGATGTGATGATGGAGAAGGACGATAACGTCGTGGTGTTCGGGCAGGACGTGGGCTACTTCGGTGGCGTGTTCCGCTGCACCGAGGGCCTGCAAAAGAAGTACGGCACGTCGCGCGTGTTCGATACGCCGATTTCGGAAGGCGGCATCGTCGGCGTGGCCATCGGCATGGGCGCATACGGCCTGCGGCCTTGCATCGAAATCCAGTTTGCCGACTACATCTATCCGGCGTATGACCAGATCGTGTCCGAGGCGGCGCGACTGCGCTTCCGTTCGGCGGGCGACTTCACCGCGCCGATCACCATCCGCACGCCGTGCGGCGGCGGCATCTACGGCGGCCAGACCCACAGCCAGAGTCCGGAGGCCATCTTTGCCCACGTATGCGGCTTGCGCACCGTGATGCCGTCCAATCCTTACGATGCCAAGGGCTTGTTGATTTCCTCGATCGAGAACGACGATCCGGTGATCTTCCTCGAACCGAAGCGCCTTTACAACGGGCCGTTCGATGGCCACCACGACAGGCCGGTGGTGCCCTGGTCGCAGAACCCGCTGGGGGAGGTACCCGAGGGCTATTACACCGTCCCGCTCGACAAGGCGGCCATTTTCCGGCCGGGCAAGCAGCTCACCGTGCTCGCCTACGGCACCATGGTTTGGGTAAGCGAGGCGGCTGCGCGCGAGACCGGCATCGACGCCGAGATCATCGACCTGCGCAGCCTGTGGCCACTGGACCTGGAGACGATCGTCGCCTCAGTCAAAAAAACCGGCCGCTGCGTGGTGGTGCACGAGGCCACGCGCACCTGCGGTTTCGGGGCCGAACTGGTGGCGCTGGTGCAGGAACATTGCTTCTACCATCTGGAAGCGCCGATTGAACGCGTGACGGGCTGGGACACGCCTTATCCGCACGCGCAGGAATGGGCGTATTTCCCGGGCCCGGCGCGCGTTGGAGCGGCGTTCAAACGTACGGTGGAGGCATAAAGATGGGTATTCACGTCATCAAGATGCCGGACATTGGCGAGGGCATCGCAGAAGTTGAACTGGTCATGTGGCATGTCAAGGTAGGCGACGCGGTCACGGAAGACATGGTGCTGGCCGATGTCATGACCGAAAAGGCCACCATTGAAATTCCCTCGCCCGTGCACGGCACCGTGGCCAGGCTCGGTGGCGCGGCGGGCCAGGTGATGGCCGTGGGGGCGGATCTGATCCACATTGAAGTGGAGGGGGCCGGCAACCAGAAGACGCCAAGCGGTGCGGTTGCCGGTCCGACGACCACATCGACAGCCGCTGCGGCAGTGCCGGCGCCCCCGGCCCCGGCGCACATTGCGCCAGCGGCAGTAGGGGCAGCAGGGGCAGCAGCGGCGCCAGCGGGGGCGGTGCCCGCATCGGCGCGCGTGGCGCGCGCACCGGGCGAACGTCCGCTCGCTTCGCCGGCGGTACGCAAGCGCGCATGGGACATGGGCGTTGAGCTGCAGTTCGTGCACGGCAGCGGCCCGGCCGGCCGCATCCTCCACGCCGACCTTGACGCCTACGCCGCGCGCGGCGCGCAGGGCGTACCGTCCGCCGCGCCGGCCGGCGGCTACCGCGAGAACTACGCGGAACAGGCCATCCCGCTGGTCGGACTGCGGCGCAAGATCGCGCAGAAGATGCAGGAATCGAAGCGCCGCATCCCGCACTTCTCCTACGTCGAGGAGATCGACGTCACCGAGCTTGAGAGCCTGCGCGCACGCATGAACGAGCAATGGGGCAAGGAGCGCGGCAAGCTGACGGTGCTGCCATTGCTGGCGCGCGCCCTGGTCGTCGCGCTGCGCCAGTTCCCGCAGATGAACGCGCGTTTCGATGACGATGCCGGTGTCGTCACGCAGTACGGGGCCGTCCATCTGGGTGTGGCCACGCAGACCGATGCCGGGCTGATGGTGTCGGTGATGCGCCACGCCGAGGCGCGCGACCTGTGGTCGTGCGCGGCGGAGATCGGACGGCTTGCCGATGCCGCGCGCACCGGCAAGGCCACGCGCGACGAGTTGTCCGGTTCAACGATCACCATCTCCAGCCTGGGCGCCCTGGGCGGCATCGTCTCGACGCCCGTGATCAACCATCCCGAAGTGGCCATCATCGGCGTCAACAAGATCGTGGAGCGGCCGATGGTGCGTCAGGGTGGGCTGGTCGTTCGCAAGATGATGAACTTGTCGTCCTCGTTCGACCACCGTGTCATCGACGGCATGCACGCGGCCCAGTTCATACAAGCCGTCCGCGCCTTGCTGGAATGTCCAGCGATGCTCTTTGTGGAGTAACAGATGAACCAACACACAACGACACTGCTGGTGATCGGCGGCGGTCCCGGCGGCTATGTCGCGGCCATCCGCGCCGGCCAGCTTGGCATCGCCACCACGCTGGTGGAAGCGGCTGAACTGGGCGGCACCTGCCTGAACGTCGGCTGCATCCCGTCGAAGGCACTGATCCACGCCGCCGATGAATTCGACAAGGCCGGCCATTTCGCCAGCGGCTCGGCACTTGGCATTTCGGTGCAGGCGCCGCGTATCGACATCGGCCAGACCGTGCTGTGGAAGGATGGCATCGTCGGGCGCCTGACGGGCGGCGTGGCGGCACTGCTGAAGAAGAGTGGCGTGCGCGTGGTGAAGGGGTGGGCCAATATCGTCGATGGCAAGACCGTCGAAGTGGTACGCGACGGCGAGAACCCGCAGCGCATCGGCTGCCAGCATCTGCTGCTGGCCACGGGGTCGTCCGCCGTCGAATTGCCGTTCATGCCTTACGGCGGGAAGGTGATCGGCGCAACGCAAGCGCTGTCGCCCAAGACCGTCCCGGGCAAGCTGGTGGTGGTGGGGGCCGGGTATATCGGGCTTGAACTTGGCATCGCCTATGCGAAGCTGGGCGCGCAAGTGCACGTGGTGGAGGCGCAGGAGCGTATCCTGCCTGCCTACGACGCTGACTTGAGCCGTCCGGTGGCCAATGCGCTCAAGGGCCTGGGCGTCGAAACCAGCCTGGGCAGCGCGGTGCTGGGCCTGGACGAGGCGGGCGGCGCGGTGCGCATCCGTGATGCGGCCGGCGCAGAGGTGACCCTGGCGGCGGACCAGGTGCTGGTCGCGGTTGGCCGGCGTCCGAACACGCGCGGCTTTGGCCTGGAAAAACTGCGCATCGACATGGATGGCCACTTCATCAAAGTCGACGACCAGTGCCGTACCTCGATGCACGACGTGTGGGCCATCGGCGACGTGACGGGCGAGCCGATGCTGGCCCATCGCGCCATGGCGCAAGGTGAAATGGTGGCTGAAATCATCAGTGGCAAGCGTCGCCATTTCAGCCCCGCGGCTATCGCGGCGGTGTGCTTTACCGATCCGGAAGTGGTGGTGGTCGGCACCATGCCCCAGCAGGCGCGGGCGCAGGGTATCGATTGTATCGACGCGCTCTTTCCGTTCGCAGCGAACGGGCGCGCCATGTCGCTCGAATCGAAGGACGGTTTCGTGCGGGTGGTGGCGCGGCGCGACAATCATCTGATCGTCGGCTGGCAGGCGGTCGGCAAGGCAGTGTCGGAGTTGTCCGCCGCGTTTGCGCAGTCCATCGAGATGGGGGCGACGCTGGAAGACGTGGCCGGCACGATCCACGCGCATCCCACCTTGGGCGAGGCGATCCAGGAGGCAGCGCTGCGCGCCTTGGGGCATGCGCTGCATATTTGACGACTGGGGGGCGAGTGGACATGGCACGCGCTGCGCTGATCGTGCCTGCGAGTATGGGCTACGGCGCAAGCGGCGAGGGCCCGGCATCGGGTGGCAGGAATGCGATGCCGTACTTTTGCAAGATGGCCGCGATGACGCCTTCGTCGCGCAATCGCCGTACGACCGCGTCGACCTTGCGCACGGTCGCCAGGTTGGTGTGCCGCAGCGCGATGGCGACGTTGAACCGCAGCCCGGGCGCATGCAGCACGTGGTCGACGCCCGCCAGCGCCGTCCCCGGATGGCTTTTCCGGTACCAGCCGTAGCCGATCTGCGACACCACGCCTGCGTCGGCCTGGCCATTGCGCACCGCGTCGAGAATTTCTCCGTCGTCGCGAAAGCGGACCCAGACCGGCACGCCTGCGTCGTTGAGCACTTGGTGCGCGACCGATCCGCTGGGCACGGCGACATGGCTGCGCCGCAGGGCCGTCAACGTGACGCCATCGGCCGCATGGCCCGGCAGCACCAGCAGCGTGGACACGGCCATGTACGGCAGCGTCAGCAGCCGTGGCCGGAGCTTGTCGATGTCGCCGCCGTCGCCGGCCACGGCGTCTGTGGCGGGGACCGCCATCACGGCATCGCACGACGTGAACCTGATCTGCTCGCTGGACCCGATCCAGTCCACTTGCAATTCCAGCCCCAGCGCCTGCGCGATCGCGCGCGCGAGGTCGAGGTAGAAGCCGGGCATGGCGCCGTCCTTGCTCGAATACGGCAGCGCGTTGTCGGCCGCGCACACGGTGAAGCGGTGGGATGCCATCATCTCGTCGAGCGGGCGGGCGGCGGCCGTGCCCGCCCACAGGGCGCACGCCGCCAGCAGCCACGCACGGCCGGACAGGCGGGCCAGCCGCCAGGGCATGGCCATCGAGGCGGCCAGCGCGCGGCCCCGGATCGGTCGCGGCGCGCTCATTTCTTCGGGCCGACGTCGCGTAGCGACAGGATGTAGCTGCCCAGTTCCCAGATCTCCTGATCGGAAAAGGCTTCCTTCCATGCCGGCATGAGCAGGCTGCCGCGTTGCTTGCCGTTGCTGATGGTCTGGAACAGGTACTCGGGCGTCAGGTCGTGGCGGCCCTGCAGGGCCGCGCCCTTGCCGCCGGAGCCGGCGTTGCCGTGGCAGTAGACGCAATTCTGGTTGAAGCGTTTGGCGCCGGCCGCGATGGTGGCGGGACTGTCCAGGTCCGGCCGCTGCGGGCTGTCGGCCAGGGCCGGGCCGCACGCCGTGGCGCCGGCCAACAACAGCGGGATCAGATTGCCATAAAGGCAGGGAAGGATGCTGCGCATGAGGAAACTCCTGTTCAATGTCATCGTCGATAAGGCGAGTGGGAAGATGGCGGGCGGGCAGGGCGCCGCCCGCCATGGGGTTTAATCCAGTGCGAACACGACCATGGCCGCGCCGCCCGTCAGTTCCTTGATCTTTGGGAAGGCACTGGCCATGAAGCCCGGCGCCAGCGAACCCCAGCCGCTAGGCACGGCAATGTACTGCTTGCCGTTGACGGCGTAGCTGATGATGCCGGCGCGGATGCCCGAGCCGGTCTGGAACTTCCACAGTTCGGCGCCGTTCTCGGCATCGTAGGCATGGACGTAACCGGCCGGATCGCCATTGAATACCAGGCCGCCAGCCGTGGTCAGCACGCCACCCAGGCCCGGAATCGGATATTTGACGCTCCATTTCAGCTTGCCCGTCAGCGGGTCGCGCGCGTCCAGCCGTCCCTCGGCCGGTTGGCCCGGCGGGGCGACCGCTTCCAGCTTGTCCACGCCCAGGTAGAGCGAGGCGATGCCCATGCCCTTGGTCTCCTGCTTGCCCGGCACCACCACTTCGCACACTTCCATCGCGTTGGTGTACCACAGGCCCGTCTTCGGATTGTAGGCGCCGGGGTTCCAGCTGCGGGTGCCCAACAGGTAAGGACACAGCACGCTCTCCTTGCCGGCCGGGAGTTCCTTGCGCTCGATCAGCTCGCCCGTCTTGGGATCGATGGTCTTGACGAAGTTGTAGGTCTGGCTCAGCGGCCACACGTTCTCGAGCTTGCCGTCGGCCTTGTCCATCACGAACACGAAGCCGCTCTTGTTGAGGTGGACGATCACGTCCTTGCCGTCCTTCTTGAGGATCAGCGCCTCGTAGGCCGAGTCGTAGTCGAAGGTGTCGTGCGGGATTTCCTGGCGGTGCCATTTCAGTTTGCCGGTCTTCGGCTCCAGGGCCAGCAGGGTGGCCGTGTACAGGTTGTCGCCCTTGCGGCCATCGCCGTAAAAATCGGGGGCGGCGTTGCTGGTGCCGATGAAGACGGTGTCGGAGGCCGCGTCGTAGGTGCCCGGCAGCCAGGCGCCGCCGCCTGCCACTTCGCCTGTATCGCCGGGCCAGCTCTTGGGATCGTTGCGGATGGTGTCGAAGGTCCACATCTTCTCGCCGGTGATGGCGTTGACGGCGTAGATCTTGCCCCGCTGCGGCTGGTCGCCGCCCGTGGAACCGCCGATCAGGACATCTCCGGCCAGGATGGGCGATGAGGAAAACAGACAGCCGAAGCATTTCTTGAGGTCGGTCAGCTGGGTTGACCATACCTCTTTGCCCGTCTTTTCGTTGATGGCCACGAAACGGCCGTCCATGGTGCCCAGGTAGATATTGCCGTGCCCCATGGTCAGGCTGCGGCTCAGCGTGGCGTAGAAGCTCTGCGACGAGACCGGGTCGAGCTTGGGCTGATAGGCCCACAGCCGCTCGCCGGTGGCGGCGTTGAGGGCGAACACGTTATTGTTCGGCGCCACGTAGTACATCACGCCGTCCTTGACCAGCGGCGTCGAGATCAGGCCGGCCGTGATGTCGCCCGGCTGGTGTATCCATGCCGTCCTCAGCTTCTTCACGTTGTCCTTGTTGATCTGTTGCAGCGGCGAGTAGCGCCAGGCGTTCGAGGTGCGGTGGTACTGGGTCCAGTTGTCCGGGTCGGCGTCGCCGGGGCCGGTGATGGCATGGGCCACGGCGCCGGCCGGCGACGGCACGCTCAGGGTGGCGGCGGCGATGATGGCGACGGCGGCCGCGGGCCACAGGGCCGCGGGATGCAGGGACTTGCGCAGGGAGTGGTTCATTTGTCTTCTCCAGTATTGGGGCGTTGCTTGGTCTTGTAGGTCTGGTGCGGCGGGCCGGGCGCCCGTTACCACATGAAGCGCGCGCCGACGGTCGCGTAGTTGGTGTCGGTCCCCGTGTTGAACACGGGATTGCGGCTGAACCGGGAATTGGCCAGTTCGCCGTACGTGGTCAGGTACTGGTTGACGGCGTAATAGACGCCCACGATGTTGGAGCGCGCCACGTGGCCGGGCGTGACGGCCGTGTCGTCGATGGTGGTGCGGCCGTAGCTGTAGCGCAGCGACAGCGCGGGCGTCGGGTGGTACACGAGCTGGGTGAACAGGCCGCGGCTCTTGCGTTCGCGGCCGTCGGCGTCGAGTGCGTCCAGGTCCTGCATCAGCAGCGAGCCCAGGCCCTTGGCGCTGAAGCCGGACAGGTGGAAGTTGAATGCGCCCAGGTCGACCGTGGTGCCGGCCGATACGCCGGAGGTCTGCACGCGGTCGCTGGCGCATGGCGTGCCGGCGGCCGTCTTGCAGTCCTGCGCGCGCTGGTAGGTGGCGTCTGCGTACAGCTTGACCTTGGCGTCGCCCAGGCGCGGCTTGTAGTAGACGCCGGCCTCGACGCGCGGCGAGGTGGTCTGGTCAGCCACGCTGCCGACAAACACGTTGCGGATCTGGCTGGGATCGTAGACGCCGACGGAGAAGGTCAGCGCTTCGCTTTGCGGCGAGTTGTAGCGCACCCCGGCGTTGAAGTTGGTGTACAGGTAGCCGGCGTTGAAGGTGGCCGCCAGCGCGTTGGTGGTGTTGACGTTGTCGTAGCCGGTCAGGCCGCCGGCCAGCACCGAGGCGTCGGCCAGCACGGCCTCGCCCTGGTAGATGCTGTAGGCCTTGCCGAAGATGACTTCGCCCCAGCTGGCCGACGCCTTGCCCCAGATCTCGCGCGGGTCCAGCGCCTGGGCGCCCGTGTTGCCGACGTTGCCCGCGTTGCGGAAGTTGCCCTGGCCCGACTGGGCGTTGATGTACAGGCCCACGCGGCTGCTGAAGGTCACGCCGTCGACGGCGGGCGCGGTGACGTTGAAGGCGATCAGGCTGGGCGTGGTGCCCGAGGTGATGCGAAAGCCGGTGGTGTCCTTGGTGTCGCCGTTCTGCTTGTGCGCCTGCAGGATGATCCAGCCATCCGTGCCGAACTTCCAGCCGGCCGGTGTTTCGAATTCCACGGTCGCGCTGGCGTGACCGGCGACGGCGGCGCAGACCAAGGCGGCCAGCGCCTTCTGTTTGACTGCGGTGCTGCTGTTGATTCCTTTTTTCACGACATCTCCTTGAGTTTTTTTTGATTCCCCGAGCATGGGCTGCGGGGCTGGGCCGTTCCGCCGGCGCGGTCGCGTGGCGAGCGGCTGCGGCGGTGACGGCCAGCAAGCTCTCAGCAAAATTGGTGCCACTAGCAAAAAGGGATGCGCTGGACGGGCCCTGCGCTCTGGGCGGGGCCCGGCAGGGGCGCGGCACGGCGGCGCGCGGCGGAGACAGGTGTCGCAGGCCACGCCGGCCCCTTGCGACAGATGGCGCCGCCATACGGCCCCGGGCCGGCCCTGGCGGCGCAGGCCAGGGCGTCCCCGAGGCTGCGGGCGGGGGCCGCCGCACGCCGCAACGCCAGTGCCGGCGCGGCCTGGGCGCCGATGGCCGCCTGCGCCGTGCGCGGCGGCCGTGGGTTGGCATTGATTTTGCTGAATGCCTGTCAGCGGAGTCAGCCGCATGCACAACGCGGGCGACGCGCCGTCCCACCAAAAATTCTTGAAGGAGACCTGCACTTATGAAACCGACATCGCAGCATTTATTGTGGATGTACGAAAAGATGATCGAGATTCGTGAATACGAAGAGACGATGTCCAAGGTATATCTGGAAGGCAAACTGCCGCCCAAGATCCAGAAGGGCCTGGCCTTCGATATCGGCGCCGGCCCCGTGCCCGGCGAGATGCACCTGGCCGCCGGCCAGGAGCCGGTGGCCGTGGGCGTGTGCGCCCACCTGAGCGACGACGACAGCGTGGTCGGCGCCCACCGTTCCCACCATTTCGCCATCGCCAAGGGGGTGCCGCTGGATGCCATGACGGCTGAGCTGTTCGGCAAGGCCACGGGCCTGGGCCGGGGCAAGGGCGGCCACATGCACCTGTTCCACCCGCCCACCAAGTTCTCGTGCAGCGGCATCGTCGGCGCCAGCGCGCCCCAGGCCTGCGGCGCCGCGCTGGCCGCGCGCAAGCTGGGCAAGGACTGGGTCGCCATCGCATTCTTCGGCGAAGGCGCGGCCAACCAGGGCGCCTTCCATGAATCGCTCAACCTGGCCGCCGTGTGGAAGCTGCCCGTGGTGTTCATCTGCGAAGACAACAAATACGGCATCTCGGTGGAGAAGTCGGTGTCGACGGCGGTGGCCTCGAACGCAGTGCGGGCGGCCGCCTACGACATGCCGGGCGTGCTGGTGGAGCACAACGATGCGGTCGCCGTCTACGAGGCGGCCGGCGCGGCCATCGCCCGCGCGCGCCGGGGCGAAGGCCCCAGCCTGATCGAGGTGCAGACCGACCGCTACTTCGGCCACTTCCAGGGCGACCCGGAAACCTACCGCGCCAAGGACGAAGCGGCCAATCTGCGCAAGGACGACCCCATCGTCCGGCTGGGCGCCCAGCTGCGTGGCGCCGGCCTGCTGGACGACGGCGCCGAGCAGGCGCTCAGGCAGCGCGTCAGCGCCCGCGTCGAGGCGGCCTATGCCTTCGGCCGCAGCAGCCCCTATCCGACGGCGGACGAGGCCCTGCTGCACGTGTTCGCCGACTAACCGCATCCATTACAGGAGATTGATATGCAAAGCAGTAACCACCGCACGCTCACCATGGCGCAGGCGATTTCGGAAGCCATCGGCCAGGAGATGGAGCGCGACGCCTCCGTGTTCGTCATGGGCGAGGATATCGGCAAATACGGCGGCATCTTCAGCGCCACCAGCGGCCTGCTTGAGCGCTTCGGCGCGGAGCGCATCATGGAGACGCCGATCTCGGAAACGGCCTTCATGGGCGCCGCGCTCGGCGCCGCCGCCGAAGGGCTGCGCCCGATCGCCGAATTGATGTTCGTTGATTTCTTCGGCGTCTGCTTCGACCAGATCTACAACCACATGGCCAAGAACAGCTACATGTCGGGCGGCGCCCTCAAGTTGCCGATCGTGGTGACGACCGGCATCGGCGGCGGCTACAACGACGCGGCCCAGCACTCGCAATGCCTGTACGCCAGCTTCGCCCACATGCCGGGCATGAAGGTGGTGGTGCCGTCGAACGCCTACGACGCCAAGGGCCTGATGATACAGGCCATCCGCGACAACAACCCGGTCATCTTCTGCTACCACAAGGGCATCATGGGCCTGTCGTGGATGTCCTACTTCGAGGGCAGCACCAACGAGGTGCCGCGCGAAGCCTACGCCATCCCGTTCGGCCAGGCCCGCGTGGCGCGCGCCGGCGAAGACGTGACCATCGTCACGCTCAGCCAGATGGTGCAGAAGTCGCTGCTGGCAGCCGAGCAGCTGGCCGAAGAAGGCATTTCCGTGGAAGTGATCGACCTGCGCACCATCGTGCCGCTGGACCGCGACAGCGTGCTGCGCTCGGCGGCCAAGACCGGCCGCGTGCTGATCGCCGACGAGGACTACCTGAGCTTCGGCCTGTCGGGCGAGATCGCCGCCACCATCGCCGAACACCTCGATACGGTGCGCCTGCGCGCGCCCGTGCGCCGCCTGGCCGTGCCGGACGTGCCCATTCCGTTCAGCCGGCCGCTCGAGCAGGCCGTTATTCCACAGGTCGGCAACATCGTCGACCAGGTCCGTGCGCTGATGCACGCCACACTGACGAAACAGGGAGAAGCAGCATGATGGACGTATTGATGACAGGCGACGTTTGGGACGACGTGGAGCCGGGCACGGAAGCCCTGCTGCAGGACTGGCAGGTGAAGGAGGGCGATCAGGTGGCGGCCGGCCAGGTGCTGGTGTGCGCCGAGCTGGTCAAGACCACCCATGAAATCACGGCGCCGGCCGCCGGCCGCGTGATCGCCCTGCTGGCCGCGGAAGGCGACACCATCGGCCCGGCTACCGTGCTGGCACGGCTGGAGGAGTAGCCCATCATGAGCCAAGCTACCCTCGCGGCGCCGGCGGCCGCCGCCCGCACCACCATCGCGCTGGCCGGCATGCGCGCCGCCATCGCCCGCAACATGGAAGCCGGCTGGCGCGTGCCCCGCGTGGCCCAGTCGATCGAGGTCGACGTCTCGGCCGTGGAACGGCTGCGCGCCGCCTGGCCCGCCGGGCAGGACGCGCCGCGCCCCAGCCTGACGGCCTATGTGCTGCGCGCCGTGGCGCTGACCTTGCGCGACCATCCGCGCCTGAACGCCCGCATGCTGGACAAGGAAATCGAGCTGATGCCCGAGATTAACCTGGGCCTGGCGGTCAGTCTGGACGAGGGGCTGATGGTGCCGGTACTGCGCCAGGCCGACGGCAAGAGCGTGGCCGCGCTGGCCGGCGAGGCGCGCACGCTGGCGGCCGGCGCCCGCGCGGGCACGCTGGGGGCCGGCGCCTACCAGCGCGGCACCTTCACCGTGACCAACCTGGGCACGACCGGCATCGACAGTTTCACGCCCATCATCAACGCGCCGCAAGTGGCCATCCTCGGCATGACCCGGGTCGCGGCCCGGGCCGTGGTGCGGGACGGGGCCATCGTCGCCGCCCCCATGATGGGGCTGCACCTGGTGTTCGACCACCGCGCCGTGGACGGCTACCCGGCGGCGCTGTTCCTGACCGACCTGCAGCGCCGACTGGAAACCACCGAGGGCTTGTAATGGACGCCAGAATCGTGTTCGTCGATACCGTCACCCAGGCGCAGGAACAGCTGTGGAATGCCGCCCAGCTGGCCCGGCCGGTCACGGAACCGCGGCTGCGGCTGTGGACCTACCGGGTGCCCGGCGTGGTGCTGGGCTGCTCGCAGGCGGCCCTGCGTGCACGCATGGATAGCCGGCACGCGCTGGCCGCGTCCGTGGTGCAGCGCGGGTCCGGCGGCGGCGCCGTGCTGACCGGGCCATGGATGGTGAGCGCGTCCATCATCCTGCCGCCCGACCATCCGCTGGTGGGGCAGGGCACGGTGTCGAGCTACCGCTGGCTGGGCGCGCTGCATGCGGGCCTGTTGCGCGACGCCGGCATCCGGGCCTATGCCATCCCGCCCGAGGAGGTGCGCTTGCACCAGGCCGACGCGCGCCTGAAGTGGGCTTGCTATGGCGGGCTGTCGCCGTGGGAGGTGGTGGTCAACCTGCGCAAGATCGTCGGCCTGGCCCAGCTGCGCAAGCGTACCGGCGTGCTGATCACGTCGGGCACGCTGATCGCCCGGCCCGACTGGAGCCTGCTGTGCGACGCGCTGGGCCAGCCCGGCGACGCCGGCCTGCTCGGCGACTGCACCACGTCCTACGCCGAACAGCTGGGCGCCCCCGTGATGGCCGAGGTGCTGGCCGAACGCCTGCATCACATGCTCACCGACGTGCTGGGCGCTGGCTCGGACGCGGCCCTGCATCGCCACGGCCTGGCGCAGCATGAGGGCGGCCGGCAGGCACGCAATGCATTTCAACATTAACTGTGACGCACCCTGGAGGAAATATGAAGGACCAACAATCAAATTCGGACGCCGGCACCATGCGCATCTTGCCCAAGGTCGTGACCTGGTCGCGGCGCGGTTTTCTGCGCGGCGGCGGGCTGGCGCTGGGCGCGGCGGCCGTGGCGCCGGCGGCGCTGGCCATGCCCGCCGCCGATGGCCTGGCTGGCGCGTTCCATACGCTCGGGCCGGCCACCGGCAAGACCTTGCTGCGCATGGCGCGTGACGTGTTCCCCCACGACCGCCTGGCCGACCGCTATTACGCGGACGCCATCGCCCCTTGCGAGCGGGCGGCGGCCAAGGACCCGGCCCTGAAGGCGCTGCTGCAGGACGGGGTGGCGGAGCTGGACCGGGCCGCCGTGCGCCGCTACGGCCAGCCATACGCCGAGGTGGCGGCCGAGGACGACCGGGTCAGCCTGCTGAAGGCGATCGAGTCCGGTCCGTTCTTCCAGAAGATCCGGGGCGACATGGTCACCAGCCTGTACGACAACAAGGCCGTGTGGCCGCTGCTGGGCTACGAAGGCTCGTCCTGGGAGAAGGGCGGCTATCTCGCCCGCGGCTTCAACGACATCGACTGGCTGTGAACGGCAAGGCATAACAATAACTGAAGGAGACAGGACACCATGAGCAAGAAATTCAATCTCAATGACGACGGCGTGGTCGTCATCATCGGCTCCGGCGCAGGCGGGGCGACGCTGGCCAACGAGCTGGCGCAGAAGGGCGTCGACAAGATCGTCATCCTGGAAGCGGGCAAGCATTTCACGCAAGCCGATTTCGAGAACGACGAGTGGGCCATGTTCAACAAGATATCGTGGCTCGACAAGCGCATCTCGGCCGGCGGCTGGCATCACACCAAGACCTATCCCAACCTGCCGGCCTGGATCGTCAAGGCCGTCGGCGGCTCCACGGTGCACTGGTCGGGGGTGGCGCTGCGCTTCCAGGAGCACGACTTCCACACCCGTAGCATCTATGGCCAGGTCGAAGGCGCCAACGTGCTGGACTGGCCCATCACGCTGGCCGAACTGGCGCCATACTACGAGCTGGCGGAAAAAAAGATGGGCGTGGCGGGCAGCGCCGCCAGCGGTTTGCCGCCCATGCCCGAAAGTAACCAGTACAAGGTGGTGGCGGCCGGCGCCCGCAAGATCGGCTACCAGAAAATCATCCGGCCGGTGGCATCGAACTCGGCGCCCTACGATGGCCGTCCCGGCTGCCAGCAGATCGGCTTTTGCATGCAGGGCTGCAAGATCGGCGCCAAGTGGTCGACGCTATACACCGAGATCCCGCGCGCGCTGGCCACCAACCGGGTCGAGCTGCGGCCCGAGAGTATGGTGTTGCAGATCCAGCATGACAAGAGCGGCAAGGTGAACGGCGTGCTGTATGCGGACCGCAAGGGCCGCCATGTGCTGCAAAAGGCGCGCGTGGTCTGCGTGGCCGGCAATTCCATCGAATCGCCGCGCATGCTGCTCAATTCCGCGTCCAATATGTTCCGCGACGGGCTGGCCAATTCTTCCGGCCAGGTGGGCCGCAATTACATGAACCATGCCACGGCGGCGGCCATCGCCATCCACCAGAAGCCGGTCTACATGAACCGGGGCTTCGACATCGGCGCCGTGGTGGCGGACGAAGTGGCGCTCAACACGGGGCGCGGCTTCAACGGCGGCTACTACCTGGAGGGCCTGGCGCTGGGCCTGCCTTACACGGCCGCCTTCATGCAGCCGGGCGGCTGGGGCCGCGACGTGACGTCGGCGCTCGAGATGTACGACCACATGACGGCCGTCTGGGTCTGCGGCGAGGACATGGCGCGCGAGCAGAACGGTATCAGCCTGCATCCGACGGAGAAGGACCAGTACGGCTTGCCGATCCCCATCGTCAGCAAGACCTACCATGGCAACGACGAAGCGATCGCCCGTCACGGCCTGGTCCAGTTCCGCAAGCTGTCCGAGGCCGTGGGCGCCAGCCGCGTGATCGACATGCCGGCCTATCCGGCCAGCCATAACCTGGGCACCAACCGCATGAGCGCCAACCCGCGCGACGGGGTGGTCAACAAATGGGGCCAGAGCCACGACGTGAAGAACCTGTTCATTTCGGACGGCAGCCAGTTCACGTCCAGTTCGGCGGCCAATCCGACCCTGACCATCGTCGCGCTGGCCATCCGGCAGGCCGAGCATATCGCCAGCCAGCTGCAGCAGCGGGCAATCTGACACGCCAGTCTCCTCTGTGCAGTGTTTGGGGCAGGCGCGAGCCTGCTCCTTTTTTCCATTCAGGGACGGCCGCGGCGGCCGTCCCGCCAAATTGTGAGCGACACCATGGACCATACAACGCAGGCCGGCGCGGCGGCCGGGCTCAGACAGAAAGGCGCCGGCAAGACCGCGCGCCTGCCCATCAAGATCGTGCCGGCCGAACACCTGGCCAAGCCGGACTGGATACGGGTGCGGGCCGCCTCGCCCTCGACCCGCTTCCGGGAAATCGAATCCATCCTGCGCGCCAACGGGCTGGTGACCGTGTGCGAGGAGGCCAGTTGTCCCAATATCGGCGAGTGCTTCGGCAACGGTGGCGCCACCTTCATGATCATGGGCAGCCTGTGCACGCGCCGCTGCCCGTTCTGCGACGTCGCCCATGGCCGCCCCGATGCGCTCGATGCGGCCGAACCGGGCCGGCTCGCCGCCACCATCGCCGCGCTGGGCCTGCGCCACGTGGTCATCACCTCGGTCAACCGGGACGACCTGCGCGACGGCGGCGCCGGCCACTTCGCCCAGTGCATTGTCCAGGTGCGCGCGCTGGCGCCGCACACGCGGGTCGAAATCCTGGTGCCCGACTTCCGCGGCCGCCTCGGGCACGCGCTCGACGCGCTGGCCGTGGCGCCGCCGGATGTGTTGAATCACAATATGGAAACCGTGCCCCGGCTCTATCCGGCGGTGCGCCCCGGCGCCAGTTATGCCCACTCGCTGGCGCTGCTGCGTCGCTGCAAGGCCCGCTATCCAGGCCTGCGCACCAAGTCGGGCATCATGGTCGGGCTGGGCGAAACGGACGACGAGGTGCTGGAAGTGCTGCGCGAGCTGCGCGAACATCATGTCGATATGATAACCATAGGCCAATACCTGGCGCCATCGGGCAGCCATCTGCCGGTACGCCGTTATGTCGCGCCCGCGACGTTCGACGCGTTCCGCACAGTCGCCCTGGCCATGGGCTTTCTGCACGTGGCGGCCGGGCCCCTGGTGCGGTCGAGCTACCACGCCGACCAGCAGGCGCTGGCCGCGGGCTTGGAGGGCGACGACGCCTACGGCGGCGAAATACGGCGGCGCCAGCGGGCGCCGGCCGGGGGCGCAGGGGCGGTTACGGCAACGGTGGGCGCAGGCGGGCCGCAGCCATTCCGGGCGCCGCCGGGTCCGGGCGTGTGGGAGGAAGGCGACGATATTTACTGATCGTGCAAGAGCGGACTGCGCCGGCCGGAAAAGGACCGATGAAGTAGCGTAACATTGAATTTCGCGGCTAGCGCGCGGCAACAGAGAGAGCCACATCAAAGTGGACCAGGTGTCGGCCGGCAGGACCGGGGGGCACCACGAGAGAAGGAGACACGCAGTGATTAACCGAGCACAAACACAACACATCAAGAACGTCCTGTCGGTCGCCACCCAGATGGGCGCGGCCAATATCACGGACGACAATACCCTGATCCATAAATCCTGGACCCGCTGTGTCAATGATTATGGCCTGGACCCGTCCCATCTGCGGGCACCGAACATTGTCACTTCGGACATATTGCGCGAACACCAGGAACAGATCGAGGAATTCATGCTGGTGGCGCGGGTGGGCATGGAGCAGATGTACAAGCGCGTGTCCGGTCTCGATTACGTGCTGCTGCTGACGGACGCCAAAGGGATCGCCGTCGACTATATCGGCAACGAGGCCCGCTCCCGTGAACTCAAGCAGGCAGGCCTGTACCTGGGCGCCGAATGGAGCGAGCAATCGGCCGGCACTTGCGGGGTCGGCACTTGCCTGGTGGAACAGACGGCACTCACCTGCCACCAGGGCGACCACTTCGACCCGACCCATATTCCCCTGACCTGTTCGGCCGCGCCCCTGTTCGATCCGGAAGGGAAATTCCTGGCGGTGCTGGACATGTCGGCGCTCACCTCGCCCATGAGCAAGGAGAGCCAGCACCTGGCGCTGCACCTGACGGTGATGTATGCCCAGATGATCGAGGACGCCAATTTCCTGCGCCATTTTGACGACCGCTGGATTTTGCGCCTGGGTACGGCGTGGGGACTGGTGGAAGTGAGCGGCGAGATCATGCTGGCCTTTGACGACGACGGCGTCGTGGTGGGCGCCAACACGGGCGGGCGCCAGCTGTTCCGGCGGCGCGATGGCATGGCCGGCAATGAGCCGGTAGGGCGCCTGGTGAGCGAACTGTTCAACATGTCGGCCGACGAGGTGTGGCGCCTGGTGCGTGCCAATGGCGCCGGCGACCGTTCGGTGGTGACGCGCGATTCGAACAAGATGTTCTATGCCAGCGTGGCCATGCCGCGCCGGCGCAAGCCGGCAGCACTGGCGAATGCCGTACCGGCCGACGGCGGCCAGCTGCTGGCGCACACCAGCTATCCCATGCTGGACCGCCTGGCCGGCGACGACAAGGCGATGCGGCGCCTGCTCGACCAGGCCAAGCGCCTGCTCAACCGCAAGCTCAATATCCTGATCCACGGCGAAACGGGCACGGGCAAGGAAGTGATCGCGAAGGCGCTGCATGAATCGAGCGCGCGCGCCGGCAAGCCGTTCGTGGCCGTCAACTGCGGCGCGATTCCGGAATCGTTGATTGAAAGCGAGCTGTTCGGCTACACGGCCGGTAGCTTCACCGGCGGGCGCAGCAAGGGCATGAAGGGCCTGATACTGCAATCGGACGGCGGCACGCTGTTCCTGGACGAGATAGGCGACATGCCCCTGCATCTGCAGACGCGGCTGCTGCGCGTGCTGTCGGAGAAGGAGGTATTGCCGCTGGGGGCGGACAAGCCCGTGGCGCTGGACCTGACTGTCGTCGCCGCTTCCCACCGCGACTTGCGCAACCTGATCAACGCCGGCAGTTTCCGCGAGGACCTGTATTACCGCCTGTGCGGCGCCACCTTGCACCTGCCGTCACTGCGCGACCGCACCGACAAGCGCTATCTGATCGAGAAGGTGCTGGCCGAGGAAGCCGAACTGCTCAATATCGAGGCTGGCATCTCGTCAGAAGCCATGTTGCAGATGTTGTGCTTCGGCTGGCCGGGCAATATCCGCCAGTTGCGCAACGTGCTGCGCTTTGCGCTGGCCGTCACCGACGGCAATATGATCATGCCGTCGGACCTGCCGCAGGAATTTGGCGACCAGTTCGCGCACCAAGGCGGCGGCGCGGACGCGGCGGGGGAAACGGCCGAGGTGCCGGTGGAAGGCAAAGGGGGCGAGGAATGTGACATGGAGCAGTTGCTGGCCTCGCTTATGCGCAATAAATGGAATGTCACGAAGGCTTCCGACGAACTGGGATTTTGCCGGGCCACGTTGTATCGCTACATGAAGAAATTCGGCATCGTGCCGCCCAATCAGCGTTAAGGTGGGATTAATTAGACCGCGTGCAACGCACTCCACACGGGCTGCGCGCGGTCGCCGACCCAGTACGCGGCGATGGCCGCGGCGCCCAGCGCCACCGCCAGGCGCAGACGCGCCGCGCCCGGCTTGGGGGCCGCCTGCGCCATGCGCAACAGGCACCAGACGCCGGCACCGACCGTCAACTGCCCCAGCTCGACCCCGACATTGAACGACAGGAGTGAGGTGACGATATTCGGACCGGTATCGGACAGGATGGCGCGCAGCCCGATGGCGAGCCCGCAGCCGTGCACCGTGCCCACCAGGGCGGTGAGCAGGGCGGGATGCGAGGCGCCACGTTGCCGCACCAGCAGCAGGGCCGCTCCCAGCACCGACAGTGCGATCAGCATTTCGATCACTGGCTCGCTCCAGCTCGCCTGAGGCAGCAAGCCATAGAACCCCGCCACGATGGACAAGGCGTGGCCGGCGCTGAAAGCGCTGATCTTGAGAGCGATCGCACGCAGGCGCAAGTCACCGGCCACCAGGCAGACCACCAGCAGCAAATGGTCATATCCTTCAAGGATGTGGGCGGCGCCGGCGCGAACAAATTGCAGGAAGGCCTGCAGCACAGGGGGATTGATGGTGATCGCCGTATCCAGCGTCCCGCTGTGGCTGTATTGCGTCGTCGTGCCTGCGCGATGGGACAGCAGGATGGTATGGATGGGGGCATCGCTGAGCGTCCCGGCCTGCAGCGCGCTGCTGAAGGCGAACGGCCCGTCTGGCCTGACGGCGGGGTAGAACACGGCCGCGTCCAGCAGCATGTTGCCGATGTCGACCTGCGTCCCGTCTTGCGGCAGCGGCCCGGATGGGGGCGATGCCGCGCGCGTCGCCAGGCGCGCCTGGTCGGCGCTGGAGAAGGGCGGCACGGCGCCTTTCACGTGTATCGATGCCGACAGCACTTGCGGCGCGACGGCCTTGCCCTGCATCGTCACGGCATGGCCCGACACCAGCGTCGCCGATGCCATGGCCGTGGCGGTGAGGAGCGCCGTGTCGCTCACGTAATAGAAGACGCGGCCGCTTTCGCTGCGTGCGATGACGTATGGCGCGGGCGCGCCATCGGGCCCGTGCGCCAGCAAGGGAAGCGACACGCGAAAATAGGCCGTCATGCCGGCCGCGTCGTAGGTGAAGTGGACGGCCCGGATATTGGCCCGGCCGTCGGCGTGAGCCCGGGCGCCGGTGGGCGCGCTCCACAGCCAGGCCAGCAGCAGCGCCGTAAACAGCGCGCGCCACGGTGCGGCCAGGCTGCGCCGCGTGCGCGCCATGGCGACGTTGCCGATCAAGGTCCTCATGGCGCGCTGCTTATTTGGCAGGGAAGCGGGGATCCCACAGTACGCGCTTGGCGCCCTTTTCGTAGGCCATGCCTTTGGGTGTACTGACGATTTCCAGCTGCATGCCCCACGGCGCAAGGAAATACATCCAGGTCAGGCCGGCGGCTGGACCGTCCTTGAAGGTGCTCGGTTCGCCCAGCGTCTTGACGCCCTTGGCCTTCAGGTAGGCGGTGGCCTTGTCCATGTCATCGACATAAAAGGCCAGGTGGTGTCCGCCCACGTCGCTGTTTTTGGGTGGCGCTTTGGCCTGTCCCGGCGCGCCGTACTCGAAGATTTCAAGATTGGTGCCGTAGCCGCAGCGTACCATCTGGAACCGCTTGATTTCGGCGCGCGGATTGACGTTCAGGTGCACATTCATCCAGTCGTCGGCGAACTTGAAGGCGCCGAGCTTGATCGATGCCTCGCAGCCGATTACATTGACGAAGAAGCTCACCGCTTCGTCCATGTTGGGCACAGTGATGCCCAGGTGCTGCGCGCCTTGCATGCCGGGCATGCCGGCGTAAGCGCTGATGGGCAGCGTGACGATGGCTGCCGCGCAGGCGAGGGTGTGTTTAAGGCTCATGCTGTCTCCTGTTGTGTTGGAATAGTCGCCGGTCCGGGCGGCCGGCATGTCACCTAAAAGCAAGATGTACGCCACCTGGCCTGCAGGTCCGCGGCAGGCAAATTGCACAGGGAGCGCGCGGCAATCCAAGCACTGCGGCCGGCGTGGGCGGCGACAGTTGTCACAGGCATGCGTAGCAGGGGGAGCAGATGTTTGTGGAATGCACTACATGATGCTGAAATCGGGAGTTTGATCCATCCCGCCCGTCCTCGCGCGCGCATTGCGGGATCGATCGAGATAATGGCATTTCTGATGGTATTGCAACGTGCGTAGTTTCCCCTTCCCCTTGGTTGGCGCGTGGAGTGCAGGTCTTGGCCAGGTAAATGCACCTGGCCATTTATGTCAGTCTGCCAGCGACATAGCCCGTGTCGCCAGCAAGCTGCCAGGTCCAGCAGATGATCGCTAGCGTTTCTGCGCATCCTCTTCGGATTTCTTCTCCGCATCCGTTTTGGCGTCCGACTCGGATTTCTTCGGCGCGCGCCCGTGTGCCTCTGGGGACGGCGCTGGCGGCGAAGCCCTGCTTGCCGGTGGTCTTGCCGCTTCCCCTCTTGATGCTTCGGCGCGGGCGGCCGCAGCCCTGGCGGCATCGGCCTTCATCGCATCGGCGCGCGCATTTTCGGCTCTCGCTGCTTCCGCTCTCGCTGCTTCAGCGCGGGCGGCCGCAGCCCTGGCGGCATCGGCCTTCACTGCATCGGCGCGTGCGTTCTCTGCCCTAACTGCGTCCGCTCTCGACGCTTCGGCGCGGGCGGCCGCAGCCCTGGCGGCATCGGCCTTCACTGCGTCGGCGCGCGCGTTCTCCGCTCTAACTGCGTCCGCTCCCGATGCTTCGGCGCGGGCGGCCGCAGCCCTGGCGGCATCGGCCTTCACCGCATCGGCGCGCGCATTTTCGGCTCTGGTGGCTTCCGTTCGCGATGCTTCGGCGCGGGCGGCCGCCGCCTTGGCGGCATCGGCCTTCACCGCATCGGTGCGCGCGTTGTCGGCTTTGGCCGCTTCCGCCTTCAACGCTTCGGCGCGTGCCGCAGCGGCCTTGGCAGCGTCAGCTTTCATGACATCGGTTTTTGCGGCCTCCGCTTTTGCTGCGTCAGCCCTTGATGCTTCAGCAGCAGTGGCCGCCGCCCTGGCGGCATCGGCTCTGGATGCGTTCGCGCCCGCCGCGTCGGCATTTCCTTTCACGCCTTGCGCGGCATCGCTCCTGGACGCCTCGGCTTTGCGCGCCTCCGGCGACCTGGCTGCCGGAGCAGTCGGGGGCGGGAGTGCACTTGGGGCCGGCGCCTTGGCTGCGGTCACCACGCTGACCTTGGGCGCCGCGGCTGGCGCGGCAGCGGGTTTCATCTGCGCACGATGTGATTCATCGATCGGTATGCCGGGTTTGGCGGCCAATTGCGCTTGCTGGGCTGAGAATGCAATCGGCGCCGGCGGTGGAGGGGCGTGCGCCACGACGGCGCGCTCAAGCGCCGGTGGCTTGGCGCTGGCGGCGGGCGCGGCACCATGCACGCTTTGCGGCACCGGCGCGACGGCGGCAACATACGCCACCGGCGCGCTGGTGGCCACTTCCTTCGATATGGCGACGGCGGCCCGGGCCACCGGTTGTGAGCGCACGAACGTCTGCGTCGGTATGGCCACCACCGCACCGTTCACCTGTTGATTGGCATACACCACGTTGGTCACGTTGGTGGTGTTGGTGATATTGGTGACGTTGGTCGTGTTGTAGACGTTGGTGATGATGGTGGGCGCGATCGTGGCGTTACTGCGGTTGATTTGGTCGAAATACCCGCGGCTCACCGGATAGGACGGCCGGTAGACTTCGCGCGGCGCCAGTGGAAACCAACCGACCGAGGCCGACGCCTGAAAATTGCGGCCGCCGATGAACACAACAAGGGCCGGCGCATACACCGCCGCCTCGCGCGGTGGGCCCGGCACCCAGCCCCAGGAGCCTTGCAAGTTGGCCCAGCGCCCGTAGTGCGATACCGCGTAGCCCCAGGGCGCATCGTCCACCCAGGTCCAACCCCACGGATCGACCCATGCCCAATGGCCGTCGCGATAAGGGGACCAGTCGGCCGCTACCCGCGTCGGCATCCAGACGTTGCCGTAAGTGGGGTCGGAACGCCAGCTGCCATAAGCGTCCAGATCCTCGTAGCCGACCACTTCCGTCGACACATAACGGGCCGAGGGCGAATGGTCGCTGCGCCGGTCGCGTTCGGCTGCCCAGCGGTCCAGATCGTCGCTGCGCCCCGTTGTCAAGGTATCGTAGTCACCCAGGCCGGTGCCGTAGAACCGGTAGCCATGCCGGGGCGCGACGGCATACGAGGCGCCGTCGCCATACACTTCAGCCTGGCCGCTCAGCACCATGACTGCCGTTGCATCGTCGTTGACGTCGACGTCAATGCGGTATTCGCCGGGACGGCGCAGGATGAAGGCGAGATTCGGAGTATCGACCTCGACACTCTGGTCCGGCGCCATATGGCGTATCCGCACTTTCAAGGCACCTTGCGTCAGCTGATATTGGGCAATGCGATCGTCGAGGTTGAGCAGCGTGACGTTGGTGGACGGGCCCAGGCGGATCGCCGCGCCGCCGATCTGCAGCTCGGCGCGCGCACCGGCATCGGCCCACAGTCGGTCGCCCGTGGTCAGCGGGCGGTTGACGATGGCTTGCAGCCAATCGGATTCGCCGGCCGGTGAAAAACTCACCGTGCCGCTGATATAGCCAAGGCGCGCGGCGCGCGATGGCGGCTCCGCTGCGGCCAGGCCGCACAGCATCAAGCTGAGTATGGCGGCGAGTAGCGCCCGCAGGCGCCGTGGGGGTGATATGTTCATGATGCTTCCTCTCACAAGCGGCGTTGCGACCGGAATCGACATCGCTGCTCCACCTTGGTGGTGGGTTGCCGCGATCGTTGACCGGCGCGCCGCGCGAGTGCCTGGGCGGGATGATCATTGCCGATCGCGTTCGCAGAGGGATGTTCCTGTCTTGGCGCGCATGCACTGCACTTGCAGGCTAGCAGCAAACACATGGCCTGCCTGTGCGGTACCGCACGTTGAGCGAACCCGTGCGGTGGTGTGGCTCTTCAGCTTCGGCCGGTGCTGGTTCCACCAATCGCTGTAGGCCGCGACGCGCGCTGCGGCCGGGCGGGCGGGTCGCTTTCGTCTGCTGGCGCAGCGCGGCCGAGAACGATTGGGTGCGCCTGCCTATGGGCGCTATCAAGGGCATCGTCCCGCCGACCGCGCCGCCCGATCCCGAAACCCCCGGGCCCATTTTCTTTCGGTGACCGGGGGGCGGGTGGCCCGCATCCTGACGGCGGCTGGTTTCACCGATATCGCTATCGCGCCTTTCGATGCGCCCATCCCCTTGGGCGAGGGCGGAACGCGGGACGTTGCGATCGGCCGTGTGCGGCCCTGACAATTGCACAAATAGTCAACGGCGTGCACCGCCTGCACAGCGCGGTGCAGGGCCTGCCGCTACATTCGTATGGATGGCCTGGCGTGCCGCTGTCTGGTTGCGCTGCAGGACTAATCATCACTTATGGAGCGTGCTGTGAACCCGGAAGAATTCGATTACATCGTCGTTGGCGGCGGTTCCGCCGGCTGCGTGATGGCCGCCCGGCTGTCGGAAGATGGCCGGCACACTGTGTGCCTGCTGGAGGCCGGCGGGCCGGATGACAGCGTGCTGATACACGCCCCGATCGGCGTGGTAGCCATGATGGGCAGCAAAATCAACAATTACGCCTATGAGACCGTCCCGCAGCAAGCTCTGGGCGGCAGGACGGGCTATCAGCCGCGCGGCAAGACCCTGGGCGGCAGCAGCTCCATCAACGCCATGCTGTACGTGCGCGGGCACCGGCATGACTACGATCACTGGGCCGCGCTCGGCAACGAGGGCTGGTCGTACGATGAAGTGCTGCCGTATTTCAAACGATCGGAGAACAACGAAGCGTTCGGCGCCGGGCCTTACCACGGCGCTGGCGGCCCTTTGAACGTCACCTATCCCCGCTACGACAACCCGATCAACCGGATGTTCATCGGCGCCGCCGCGAGCCATGGCATCGGGGCCAACCCCGATTACAACGGAGAATGCCAGGACGGCGCCTTTCTGTATCAAGTCACGCAAAAGGATGGCGAGCGCTGCAGCGCCGCCAAAGCCTACCTCTCGCCGAACAAGAAGCGTCCCAACCTGCACATCGTGACGGCCGCCACGGCGGCGCGCATTGTATTCGCCGGGCGTCGTGCCGCCGGTGTCGAGTATTACCAGGGCAATGTGCTGCGTACCGTGAAGGCGCGCCGCGAAGTGATACTGTCGGCCGGCGCCTTCGGTTCGCCCCAGCTGCTGATGCTGTCCGGAGTGGGGCCGGGCGGCCCGCTGCGCGCGCTGGGCATTCCGGCGGTCAGCGAGCTGCCGGGCGTGGGCGCCAATCTGCAGGACCACATCGATTACGTCCAGAGCTGGCGTACCCGCAGCGATACGCCGACCTTCGGCATTTCCGCCAAGGGCGCCGTGGGCATGGCGAAAGCCGTGCTCGAATGGCGGCGGCAGCGCACCGGCATGGTGACCAGCCCGTTCGCGGAATCGGGCGCCTTTATCCGTTCTTCACCCGAGGTGAGCGTGCCCGACCTGCAGCTGATCTTCGTGCTGGCCATGGTGGACGACCATGGCCGGCGCCTGCATCTGGGGCACGGCTTTTCCTGCCACGTCGATCTGCTGCGTCCCTACAGCAGGGGCAGCGTCACGCTGGCCAGCCGCGACCCGCGCGACGCGCCGCTGATCGATCCGAATTTTTTCGGTGATGAGGCCGATTTCACCACTTTGCTGAAGGGCGCGCAAATCCAGCAGAAAGTCATCGAATCCCGTCATTTCGATACGATACGGGGCGAGATGCTGCACCCCGTTCAGGCTGGCGATCTGGAGCGGCTCGCGCACGATATCCGCAGCCGCGCCGATTCGCAATACCACCCGGTTGGCACCTGCAAGATGGGGACCGATGCGCAGGCCGTCGTCGATGCGCGCCTGCGTGTCAGGGGAGTGACGGGACTGCGGGTGGTCGATGCCTCCGTCATGCCGACGCTGGTGGGCGGGAATATCAATGCGCCGACCATCATGATCGCCGAAAAGGCGGCCGACATGGTGCGCGCGGATGCCAGGGAAAGCAGCCCGGCGGCAAGTGTAGTCCACGTCTAGGCGGCGCGGGTCATTGCGATAAGAGCGGCCGCAAGTGCGGCGCCGCGGCGATCGCTGAAGGGTGTCTCCGCAGGTTTTGGCGCGCTTCGCAGCGCGCCTTTTTTATGTGCGCCCGGCATGGACGCACTTCGGCGCAGGACGCCGCCACGCCCGGCCGTCAAGTCAGTGGCATATCGAAAACAAAGCAGGTGGTCGTCGCGTGCGCGTATAGCTTGCCTTTTTCATCCTCGACGCGAGCCTCCGCCGTGACCATCTGACGGCCCGCATGGACAACCGTGGCGACGGCGCGCAACGGCCCTGTCTTGTGGGAAGCTGACCGCACGATATTGAGGTTGAGTTGTGCCGTCGTGTAGGACCGGCCGGCCGGCAGCGTGGTTTGTACCGCGCAGCCGAGCGCAGAGTCCAGCAGCGTGGCAAACCAGCCGCCATGCACGGCGCCCAAGGGGTTGTAGTGTTGCAGCAGCGGGATGCCCTGGAACACGGCGCGGCCATCGCCCACCTCCAGCAACGCCATATTCATGGTTGCGTTCATCGGCGGGTGCGGCAGCGCGCCCGTCATCATGGCGACCAGAATCTCTCGCCCGCCTTTGCCGGCGATCTGCTCCGCTCGCGCAAGGCCGGGCGAGCCGCCGCCGTCGCGCATCCGTTGATTTGCCTCCGACTGCTGGTTTGCCCAGACAGCGAGGGGGTATTCAGTTTCCATGATCTGCTCCAGCGTGATGAGTGAAAGTGAAGTGGTGCGGAGTGTGTGGGCCGGGTCCGGCTCACGCCTGTTTTGCGATGGCCGCGGGCGCCGTGTTGACGGGCAGGCATAAGGCTCCTGTCAACAGCGCCAGGCTCACATGGCAGAGATAGACGGCATTGAAATCGACACGCTGCAAACTTGAACCGCTGAGCAGAAGCACCGTGAGGGCGACGCCCATGACCGAGCCGATTTGCCGTATGGCCTGATTGACTGCGCCGCCCACGGCGAATTGCCTGGCCGGCAGGTGGCTGACGGCGGCCCCAGACAGCGATGGCATCACCATGCCGACGCCTATGCCGCCGAGCACCATGCCTGGCAGCCATTGCGTCAGGTACGCGGGCTCGGCTCCCGGCACCAGGAAAAACCACAATCCGCTGCTGGCGTAAATCGCACACCCCGTCAGCCAGAGCGGGCGGTGGCCATGCCTGCTCGCCAGCCGTCCAGACAGGGCGGCAACCGGAACCACCAGCAGCGGCCCGGGCGCAATCGCCAGTCCGGCCAATGGCAATGGGTAGTGCCAGATCGAGCGCATGTAGAAGAAGAATGCGAAGGACATCATGGAACACGCGGCGCCGAAGCTCAGCGTCGCCAGATTCACATAGCGGTATGTGGCGTTGCGGAACAAACCCAAGTCCATCAATGGCGCCGTGGCAACCCGAGCCCGGGCGACAAAGGCGTTGGTGCGACGCGCCGGGCGGTTGGGCCGATTCACGCGAGGCCGAACGTCTTCCTCAGGCCCTTCTCGACCGGGCCGGCCGGCATGAAACGGCGCAGCTTGGCCAACAGCGACGCCTCGCCTTTCGGTGTATGGCGCATCTTCCATGGCCCCAACGCGGCGTCGACGATGGTGGCGGCGACGCCATCGGGCGCGGGCGCCTTCTGGACGTTGTTCTGGATTGCCTGGGCAACGACGCCGAGCTCATTGTGGTAGTCCGGGATTCGGGCGACGGTCTGGGGCGCGTTGAGATCCAGGTTGGTCTTGGTAAAGGAGGGTTCGATCAGCGCCACGCGGATGCCGAATTGGCGCACCTCGTGGTCGAGAGTTTCGGACAGTCCTTCAACGGCATGCTTGGAGGCCGAATAGAGCGCCATGTACGGCGCGGGCAGAAAGCCCAGCACCGAACTGACGTTGACGATGCGGCCGGAACGCTGCGCGCGCATGGTGGGCAGCACGGCCTGCATCGTGCGCAGGAGGCCGAACAGGTTGGTGTCGAACAGCGTCTGGGCTTCGGCGATCGACGTTTCTTCCGCCGCGCCCAGCAGGGTTACGCCGGCACTGTTGACCAGCACGTCGATGCGCCTGGCTTGCGCGATGATGGCCTGGAAGCCGCGCGCGATCGACGCTTCATCGCGGATATCCATCTCGATGAGCGTAACGCCCGGTATGGCCTGGGCGGTCGCCGTGTTGCGCACTGTGCCGAATACCCGGCAACCCTGCGCGGCAAACTTCATGGCGGCGGCGCGCCCGATACCGGACGACACACCAGTAATGACGACTACTTTGGAATTGGACATGGTAGTTCCTGTTTGTGTGGGTGGAGCAGGGTGCTCAGCTTGGTGAATGGGCTGGCCGGATCTTGAACCAGATGGAGTACATGGCCGGCAGGAACACCAGCGTCAAGATCGTGCCGGCGAAGGTGCCGCCGATCAGCGTGTAGGCCAGCGTGCCCCAGAACACCGAATGGGTGAGCGGGATGAAGGCCAGGATGGCCGCCAGCGCGGTCAGTACCACCGGCCGGGCGCGCTGCACGGTGGCCTCGACCACGGCCTGGAACGGCGCCAGTCCGGCCTGTTCGTTTTCACGTATCTGCCCGATCAGGATCAGCGTGTTGCGCATCAGGATGCCCGACAGGGCGATCAGCCCGACCAGCGCATTGATGCCGAATGGCTGGCGGAACAGGATCAGGGTAGGCACCACGCCGATCAGGCCCAGCGGACTGGTCAGGAACACCATGACCATGGCGGCGATCGAACGCACCTGCAGGATCAGGATGAGCAGGGTGATCGCCAGCATGATGGGAAACAGCGGCAGCATCGCTTGCATCGCCTTGCCCGATTCCTCGATGGAGCCGGCCTGTTCGATGCGGTAGCCGTCAGGCAGCCGCTCTATGACGGGCTGGAGCTGCGCGGTGATGGCCTCCGACACGTCGGGCGGCTGCAAGTTGTCGGCGATGTCGCCTCGCACGGTGATGGTCGGCATGCGGTCGCGCCGGCGCATGATCGGTTCTTCCATGCGTACCTCGACCTTGCCCAGCTGCGACAGCGGCAGCCGTTGCCCATTGGCGCCGGCCAGCGTGAAGTCGCCGATCGTGGCCGGGTCCAGCCGCGTGCCGCCGGCCGAACGGGCGACCACCTGCACTGTGCGAATGTCCTCGCGCACGGCTGTGACGGGCACGCCGCTGAGCAGGAATTGCAGTTGCTGCGCCACGGCGCTCGACGTCAGGCCGACGGCTTGCAGGCGGTCCTGCTGCAAGTTGAAGTGCAGCACGGGCGTGCGCGTGCCCCAGTCGTTATTGACCGTGCGCATCATGGGACTGGCGGCCAGCACCTGTTGCACGTCGGCTGCGATCTTGCGTAGCGTGTCCGGGTTGGGTCCCGAGATCCGGTAAGCGACGGGGAAGGGAGAATACGGACCGAACACGAGCTGGGTGATGCGTACCCGCGCCTCGGGGGCGAGGCCGTCGGCGACCGCCTGGCGCAGCCGCTGTTTCAGCGCATCGCGCGCCTCCTGGCTGTCGGTGCGCACCACGATCTTGGCAAAGGACGGGTCCGGCAATTCCGGTCCCATCGCCAGGTAGAAGCGGGGCGCGCCCTGGCCGATGTAGGCCGTGACGATCTTCGCCTCGGCCTGTTTGGCCAGCCAGGCTTCCACCTTGGCCGTGGCCGCGCTGGTCTGGGCGATTGAGGTGCCGTAGGGCATCTGCAGCTCGACCAGCACTTCAGGCCGGTCCGAGATGGGGAAGAATTGCTTCTTGACGACGGCCATGCCCAGCACCGCCATGACGAACAGGCCGACGACGGCGCCCGCCACCGCCCACTTGCGGCCGATCACGCGTTCGAGCATGCGGCGGAAGCGGTGGTAGCGGGGCGTGTCGTACAGGGCGTCGTGGCCACCTTCGACCCGGTGCAAGTCCGGCAGCAGCTTGACGCCCAGGTAGGGCGTGAAGACGACGGCCACCACCCAGGACGCGATCAGGGCGATGCCCACGATCCAGAACATGTTGCTGGTGTATTCGCCGGCCGTGGAGCGGGCGAAACCATTGGGCATGAAGCCGACGGCCGTGACGAGCGTGCCCGACAGCATGGGCGCCGCCGTGTGGCTCCAGGCGTAGGCGGAGGCGGCGATGCGGCTGTAGCCTTCCTCCATTTTCACCACCATCATTTCGATGGCGATGATGGCGTCGTCCACCAGCAGCCCCAGGCCCAGGATCAGGGAACCCAGGGTGATGCGGTCGAAGTTCTTGCCGGTCGCGGCCATGACGACGAACACGGCCGCCAGGGTCAGCGGCACGGCCGCGGCGACCACGATGCCGACCCGCCAGCCCATGCTGACGAAGCACACCACCATCACCACCAGCAGCGCGGCGAAGAACTTGATCATGAACTCGTCGACCGCCGCGCTGATATTGACGGCCTGGTCCGTGACTTTGGTCAGCCCCATGCCCAGCGGCATGTCGGCGTTGATCAGTTTCACTTCGTGATCGAGCGCCTTGCCCAGGTCCAGTCCGTTCCAGCCGTCGCGCATCACGACGCCCAGCAACAGGGCCGGTTCGCCGCCGTTGCGTATCGTGAAGCTGGCCGGGTCTTCGTAGCCGCGCGTGACGGTGGCGATGTCGGCCAGTTTCACGGTGCGGCCCTGGGCCACGACGGGCGTGTCGCGGATCTTCTGCAATTCGTCCAGCGCGCCGTCCAGGCGAATGAATACCTGCGGTCCCTTGGTCTCCACGGAGCCGGCCGGCGTGAGCACGTTCTGGCTGTTGAGCGCGGCGAACACTTCCTGCGGGCCTATGCCCAGCGTGGCCAGGCGCTCGTGTGAGAACTCGACGTAAATGCGTTCGGCCTGTTCGCCCACGATGTTGACCTTCTTGACCCCCGGCACATGCAGCAGGCGCTGGCGCAGCGTCTCGGCGTCGCGCACCAGCGCGCGTTGCGGTTCGCCCTTGGCCTTGAGCGCGTACAGGGCGAAGGTGACGTCCGCATATTCGTCGTTGACCATGGGGCCGATCACGCCGGCCGGCAGGTTGGCGGCTTCGTCGCCGACTTTCTTGCGGGCCTGGTAGAACTCGCCCTGCACCTCGGACGGCGGAGTGCTGTCGAGCAAGGTCAGGGTGGTGAAGGCCAGGCCGGGCCGGGTGTAGGTCTCGCTGCGGTCGTACCAGCGCAGTTCCTGCAGCCGCTTTTCCAGCTTCTCGGCGACCTGGTCCTGCATTTCCTGCGCCGTGGCGCCGGGCCAGGCGGTAATGACGGTCATCACCTTGACGGTGAAGGCGGGGTCTTCGGCCCGCCCCAGCTTGAAGAAGGATACGACCCCGGCCAGCGAGATCAGGCAGATCAGGAACAGCGTGACGGCGCGTTCGCGCACGGCCAGCGCCGACAGGTTGAAACGTCCTGCGCTCATGGCCGCGCTCCCGCCGCCGAAGCGGTGACCAGGCTGGCCACGCGCACCGGCTCGCCCTGGTGCAGCAAATGCGTGCCCAGCGCCACGATGCGGTCGCTGGCCTTGAGCGGCCCGGCCACATAGGCGCTGTCCTGATCGAGGCGCTGGACCTGGACGGCGCGCCAGCTCACCTTGGCCGGCTCGCCTTCGATCACCCACACGCCCGGTCCCTTGCCGGCGTCGGACAGCGCGCTGAGCGGCACCTGCCAGCCAGCCTGGGCCGCCGTGCGGCCGTCCGCGATGCGCAGCGTGACGGTGGTGCCCAATGGGGCGTTGGCCAGGCCTTCGTCGAGCACGTAGCGGGCTTCGAAGGTACGGGTCAGGCGGTCGGCCGTATCGGACAGCTGCCGTAGCCGGGCCGGCACGGCCGTGCCTTCCTGGCCGAACAGCGTGGCGTGGCCGGCCGAGCCGATGGCGGGGCGCAACGTTTCCGGCAACTGGATGACGGCTTCGCGCTGTCCCGCATGGGCCACCCGCACCACGACCTGGCCCGCATTGACGACCTGGCCCGGTTCGGCCAGCGTATCCATGACGACGCCGTCGGCGTCGGCCACCAGTTCCGCGTAGCGGCTCGCGTTGCCGGCCACTTCGGCCTGGGCCAGCGCCGCATTGAGCTGGGCCTGGGCGGCATCGGCCGCCGCCTTGACCTGGTCGTAGGCCGACGCCGAGATCGCGCCCGTTCCCCGCAAATCGCGGTAGCGGGCCTCATCGTCGGCCGTCTGCCGGGCGCGCGCGCGGGCGGCCGCGACGGTCGCTTGCTGGGCGTGGGCCGCCAGTTTCAGGTCGGCGGCGTCGATGCGCATGAGCACCTGGCCCCGTTTGACGGTTTGACCCGCATCGACCAGGCGCGCCAGCACCTTGCCCGAGACGCGGAAGCCGAGATCGCTCTGTACCCGGGCGGCTACGGTGCCCGTGAAGGTACGCGACGTGGCCTCAGCACTCTGGATGGTGGTGGCGCGTACCAGCTGGGTCTGGGTACGCGGGTCGGTTGGTGGTTTTGCGCCGCAGGCGGCCAGCGCAAACGGTAACGCAGGGAGCACTGCGGAGTAGACAAGGCGGCGGAACATAGGAATCCCATAAGAGGCGTAACAGGACCTCCATTTTGGGACCAGTGACTAACTTTGTCAATCGTCACTGCTAAAGTTAACGTGACAGACTGCGCAATACCAGGCTGGACAACAAAGCCGGCGCCTCCTCGGTGTAATCCAGGCTGTGCTGCAGCAGCAGCGGGTTGAGGTAGGGGCGGATCACCAGGCAGATCGCCGCCACCGTCTCGTCGAGCGGCGTCTTGCGTTCGAACTCGTCCGATTCGCGCCCCTGGCGCAGGATCTCCTGCAAGATGGCCTTGATGCTGTCCTCGAAGGCGCTCACGGCCTGCCACCGTTCGGAAGCGGCCGAGGCGGCAATGTCATGCAGCTTGCGGTCTTCGAAGAACAGCTTGAGACTGGCTTCGACCATCGCCTTGAACATGCGCCTGAGCTTCTCCGGCGGGTGGTCGGCGCCGTCCACGGCGGCCGTGACCTCGGCGACGATCTGGCGCAGGCAGTTGGCGCAGATCTGTTCGCCGATGGCCTGCTTGGAGACGAAGAACTTGTAAATATAGGCTTTGGAAAAGCCGATGGCCTTGGCCAGGTCGGAGACCGTGGTCTTTTCGTAGCCGTACAAGCGGAAATGTTCGGTGGCCGCGGCAACGATCTGATCGCGGACGTCATGGTCGGCGGGCCCGCGGGCCGGGCCTGGGGTGGGGGTGGTTTTGCTCATGTCCGACAGCTTACCTCTTTCATCAGGAATTGACAACGAGTGACCATTTGGTGATATAGTCACAGCTCATACCTTACTTTTTCATTTCGGGAACACGCTCATGCAACCCAAACGCACTCTCTTGATGTTCGCCGTCGCCACGCTTTGCACGGCGTGCGCGGTCGGACCGGATTACCGGCGCCCCGACATTGCCATGCCGGACCACTACCTGGGGCAAACGGCGGTGGCGCAACGGCAGGCCAGCGCCACGGCCGACATCGCCGCCTGGTGGGACGGCTTTGGCGATCCGCTGCTGACGCGCTATGTGACGCAGGCGCTGGCGCAGAACCTGGACCTGGCGCAGGCCGCCGCGCGCGTGGCGCAGGCGCGGGCCGGGCTGGGCGCCGCCGAGGCCGCGCTGCTGCCGTCCGGCGCCGTCAGCGTCCAGGGCGCGCGCGCTTACCAGTCGCTGCAGACGCCGCTGGGGCAGGTGATGAACGCCTCGCCCCATTTCGACCGCTACGGCAACGCCTACGAGGCCAATATCGGCGCGGGCTGGGAGCTGGACGTGTTCGGTGGCTTGCGCCGGGGCCGGGAAGCGGCGCTGGCCGAGTATCAGGCGACCGAGGCGGGCGCGGCCGCGACGCGGCTGGCGGTGGCGGCGCAGACGGCCGACCTTTACATCAGCATCCGCGGCCTGCAGACCCGACTTGACGTTGCGCAACATCAAGTCAGCACGCAACAGGAGCTGCTCGCCACGGTCAAGCTACTGTACGGCAAGGGGCTGGCCGCCGAACTGCAAGTGCGGCAAGTGGAGGGCGCGCTGGCCCAGGTGCGGGCGGCGGTGCCTGTGCTGGAGGCGGGGCGCGACACGGCCATGAATGCGCTCGACGTGATGCTGGGCACCCAGCCCGGTACCCACCGCGCGGAGCTGGCCCAGGCCGGCGCCATCCCGGCCGCGCCGCAGGTGACGGCGGCCGGATCGCCGGGCGAGCTGCTGCGGCGCCGGCCGGACCTGATCGTGGCCGAACGCCGGCTGGCGGCGTCCAACGCGCGCATCGGCATGGCGGTGGCCGAATATTATCCCAAGCTGTCGTTTAGCGGCCTGATCGGCAGCGCCACGTCGCTGTCCGGCGGACAGCTGTTTTCGGCCGGCGCGGCGCAGGCGTCCGGCCTGCTGGGCCTGCGCTGGCGCCTGTTCGACTTTGGCCGCATCGATGCCCAGATCGCGCTGGCCAAGGGGCAGGAAGCCGAGGCGCTGGCCGGCTATCGGCTGGCCGCGCTGCGCGCGACCGAGGATGTCGAAAATGCGTTCTCGGCCCTGGTCAAACGCGAAGACCAGGCCGGCATACTGGCCCAGGGGGTGGATGCGCTGGGCCGGGCGAGGGGCGCCTCGTACGCGGCATACCAGAAGGGCGTAGTGAGCCTGATCGAAGTGCTGCAAGCGGACGAGAACCTGCTGCGCGCTTCGGATATGCGGGCGCAGGCGCAAACGGAGTCCGCGCGCGCGGCGGTGGCCGCCTTCAAGGCGCTGGGCGGTGGCTGGCAATCGCCGCCAGCCGTGGCGCTGGCGGCGGGCCGGCCGGCCGCTTGAGGCGCATGGGCTTGCCGGGCAAGCCGCGCAACAACAAGGGGCCGCGCGGCCCCTTGTTGTTATATCGTCGATTTCATGCCGCCGTTATCGTCAGCTGAGTGTGTGCGGTCGCTTACAACCGATGGGGCGGGCGACCGCTGGCCACTGCATCAGGGCGCGGTACAGGTATAGTTGCTGGCCAGCCTGGCGGCATTGTTGTCGTTTGCCGGACCCGTATAGCGCGGGTATTGCGGGTACTGGCACAACGGCCGGCTCAGCGCCGCACTGCCATCCGGGTTGAGCCTTGCAGCCGTCGGCTGGACGGGCGCCGTACCCTGGTCGACCCATTTGTCCAGCACCTCCACCAGATTGACGGCATCGGCGCCTGGGCCGCCGAAGCAATGTCCTACGCCTGGCGCCTGGTAATAGCGGACAAAGCCGTCGATAGTCGATTGTCCCCCCATAGCTGCCTTCATGTTCTCGTAGTAGGCCGTCGTTGCCCGTTGCGTCAAGGCCGCGTCGCTCGTTCCATGCCACAGGATCAGCTTGCCGCCGTGGTTCATGAACGGCCGCACGTCGGCGTCGGTCGCGTCGTTGAGCGTCGCCATGGCGCGCAGGGCGTCCTGGTTCGCATCCCAGTCATAGGCGAGGGAGTTCGCGTTGGGGTCCCTGGCCAGATAGTACTTGACCACCCCATCCTGGAACAGCGTCTGCAGGCCGTCGCGGCCGTTGCCTGCCGTTCCCGTCAGCCAGGTCGGCCAGCCACCGGCCCCGCCCGGCCCCGCCGCTTCGTCCTCATTGCCGCTCAGGGCCCAGCCCGGACTGATGTAGGTGCCATGGCCGAAACTGGCCGGCGTCGTCCATGCGTGCACGACCGCCAGCTGGGCGTCGGACAGGCAACTGTCGCCCGTGTCGGCGCCGGCGGGGCAGCGCAAGCTGTCCGGATCGAAGTGGCAGGCGGACAGGTTCGAAACGATGCCGTCGGCGACGCCATCGCCGGCATCGCACGCGTCGCGCACGGCCTTGGCCAGCAGCGAAAGCTTGGCGCCCGGGAAACCGGCGCCCGGGGCGGCGAGCGCCTTGGCGTTGCGGTTGGAATGCCCCATCAGGCCGGTCCAGTTGTAGGCCGGCGCGCGCGCGACGATGCCGTCAAACAGGGTGGGATTGCGTTGCGCGGCCATCAGGCCTTCCCGTCCGCCGTTGGAACAGCCTTCGTAATAGGCCCGTTGCGGGTCGGCGCCAAACGCGGCGTGCAGCATCGCCTTGGCGGCGGCCGTCGTCGCGGGAACGGAGCCGGAACCGAACAGCGCGGCCTGCGCCGGGTCCAGCGCGAACGATGCGTCCAGCAACGAGCTGCCGTTGTGGCCACCGTTGCTCTGCACGATGGCGTAGCCGGCGGCGAGCACACCGGGGCCGCTCCACATGAAATTCTGGATAGCCCCGTCGAAGCCGCCGCCGCCCGCGTAGACGAGCTTGCCGTTCCAGCGCTCCGGAATCGTCAGTTCGAGTTTTAGCGCCGGGGCGATGGCCGCGTCGACCTTGCAGTAGGCGGGGCTGACCGCCGTCGCGTCCACCATGGTGGCGGTGTCCACGGTGGCACCGCCCAGCGTTTTTCCCTCGAGGGCGTCACACGCTTGCCGGGCTGACACGGCCGAAAGCGGCGTGGCGCCATGGGTACTGCCGCCGCAGGCGGACAGTCCGCAGGCGGCGGTGGTGGCGAGCGCCGCGACGGCCATGCGGATTGGGGTCGAAATAGGCGATATAGGGGGCACTGTTGTCTCCTTCTGTTTTATGTTGCAGGGAAGTGCGGCCGGCGGCCGGGTGTATCCCGGCCGCCGGCCGATACGGCGGGGAAAAGTGGCCTACTTTGCCCGGGAGATGGCGGATTGTCGCGGCGCCAACAGCGCGATCAGCGCCGGGATCATCACGATGGCGCCCACCATATTCCACAGGAACATGAAACCGAGCAGCAAGCCCATATCGGCCTGGAACTTGATTTCCGAGAAAGTCCAGACGGCCACGCCCAGGGCCAGGGCTATGCCCGTCAGCATCACGGCGCTGCCGGTGGACTTGAGCGTTTCGAAATAGGCCGCCACCAGGCCCATGCCCTGTCCAAGGAAGTGCTCGAGCCGGTTGTACAGGTAGATACCGTAGTCGACGCCGATGCCGACGCCCAGCGCGATCACTGGCAAGGTGGCGACCTTGACACCGAGGCCGAGCCTGGCCATCACGGCCTCGCACAGCACCGAGGTCAGGAACAGCGGCACGATGATGGCCATCGTCACCCGCCAGGAGCGGAATTCCCACAGCACGAGCAGGGCGACGATGCCGTAGACCAGCAACAGCATCTGCGTTTCGGCCCGCTTGATGACGATGTTGGTGGCGGCCTCGATGCCCGCGTTGCCCGCCGCCATCAGAAATTGCGCTTGTCCGTCATTGTGCTGCGCCGCGAATTGTTCGACGGCCGCCACCACGCGCGTCAGGGTCGCCGCCTTGTGGTCGGACAGGAACACCAGCACCGGCGTCATGGAACAGTCGGTATTGAAAAATTCCGACGGCAGGGCGCGGTGCGCCGCGTTCGACACGAAGCGGTTGCGGGTGATGGCCGACCATTTGAGGTTGCCGCCGTTGCTGCCGGCGATCATCTTCTTCATGGCGTTGAACAGCGACGCCGTCGACTCCACCCCCGGCACATTCTCCATCGTGGCCTGGAAGCGGTCCACGGCCGCGGCGACCGGATAGGAGCCGCACATCTCGGGCGCACTCTTGACCATGACGACGAACACGTCCGGACTGGTGGAGTAGTGGCCGACGAGGTAGCCGCTGTCGCGGTTGTAGCGCGACTCGGTCCGCAATTCCGGCGCACCCGGTTCCAGGTCGCCGATCTTCACGTCGCGGGCGGCGTGCCAGGCGAACCCGAACAGCAGCAGCGACAGCAGCGCGACGACCGCGGCCCGGCGCGGCTCGGCCAGCGTCGACAGGGCGCGCGCGAAGCGGCGCGGGCTTTGGTCTTTCCTGTGCTGGTGGCGCAGGCAGGCATCGGACACGCCCACGCAGGACATCAGCAGCGGCAGCAGGAACATCTTGGTCAGGATAATCGTCAGCACCCCGACCGAGGCGCCGATCGCCAGTTCCCGTATCACCCCGATATCGATCACCAGCAAGGTCGAAAAGCCGACAGCGTCGCAGATCAGGGCCACGCTGCCGGGGATGAACAGCATGCGGAACGTCTGTTGCGCCGCTTCGATATTGGACTTGCCCCCGGCCCGCGCCATGGCCATGGTGTTGATGTTCTGCACCGCGTGGCTGACGCCGATGGCGAAGGTCAGGAACGGCACAAGCATCGAGTACGGGTCCAGACTGAAGCCCAGCAGCCGTATGATCCCCAACTGCCAGATCACGGCCAGGCTGCAGCAAAACAGCGTGGCCAGCGTGCTGCGCCAGCAGCGCGCATAGGCGAACAGCAGGATCGCCGTCAGGGCGTAGGTGAGCAGGAAATACTGGCCGATCGCGCGCCCGCCCTGGATCAGGTCGCCCACCACCTTGGCGAAGCCGGTGATGTGAATCGCGATGTCGCCGGAGGCGTAGCGGCTGCGTATCCGCTGTTCCAGCTTGTCGGAAAACGCGCCATAGTCGAGCTTGTCGCCGGTCTGCGGATCGATCTCCAGCAGCGGCACCAGTATCATGGCCGACTTGCGATCGTTGGCCACCAGGCTGCCGATGGTGCCCGAGCGCTCGACATTGGTGCGCACGACGTCCAGCTTTTCCGGCGTGTCGTCGAGCCCTTCCGGGATGATGCGGCCGGCCGTCATGCCTTCCTCGGTCATTTCCTGCCAGACCACGTTGGGCGTCCACAGCGATTTCATGTTGCCGCGGTCCACACCCGGAATGTAGAACACCTCGTCGGTGATCTTCTTCAGGGTGTCGAGATAGGCTTTGCTGTAGATGTCTCCATGGCGCGCCTCGACGGCGATGCGCACCACATTGCCCAGCGGGCGCAGCTCGTTCTCGTAGCGGATGGCGTTGGTGATGAAGGGATGGTTGGCGGGCACCATTTTCTGCAGGCTGGCGCCCATGCGCAGATGGGCCGCGTGGTAGCCGAAGAACAACGAGGCCAGGATGAACAGCGCCAGCACGGCCAGGCGGTGGCGGAACAGGCGCGGCTCGATCAGCTTTTCCAGCAGGCCCAGCTTGGCATGCTGTGCCGGCTGGGGCGGAATGTCGGAGGTGTTCCAGGTTTCTCGTTTCATGGCTGGCTGGGCTTTTCTGCAGTGGGCGAGGGATAGCGGACGGCGCCGCCGGCGCCGGCCAGGATGAG
Organism: Rugamonas sp. FW305-51; assembly: GCF_058786935.1. Taxonomy (NCBI): domain Bacteria; kingdom Pseudomonadati; phylum Pseudomonadota; class Betaproteobacteria; order Burkholderiales; family Oxalobacteraceae; genus Rugamonas; species Rugamonas sp. FW305-51. The sequence goes on along the minus strand of NZ_JBYSZG010000001.1, from coordinate 261,532 downwards.
GGTGCGGTCGGCCGCCGCCCAGGTCATGGCGCTGACCGAGTTGGCTGCCGCCGGTCCGGCAGTAAAGCTCAGGCCGCCATCGCCGCTCTTGAGCAGGCGCCCGTCGGCGGCGGCCAGGTAGAGCGTGCCGTCCGCCAGCAGGACGCTGGCCGTCAGTGATTTTTGGGTCGGGGTGGGGATGGCGCGCCAGTGCCGCCCCTCGTCGCTGGAACGGAACACCTTGCCGCCGAAACCGTAGGCGAGCAGGATGGCGGCGCCATCCTTGTCGCGCCATGCGCGCACGCCGAACAGCTGGCCGGCATAGCCGGTGTCGAGCCGCTGCCACGCGTTGTCGCCGGCGCCGAGCCGGAACACCTGGCCCGCTTCCGCCGCCAGTAGCACGGCGCCGCCCGTCTGGCCGCTGACGGCATTGATGTGCAGGCCGTCCGGATTGACGGCCTCGATGCCGGCCAGGGCCCAGTGCCGGCCGCCATCGGCGGTGCGGAAAGCCTGGCCGAAGGAACCGACGGCGTAGCCGACGGCCTCGGAGGCGAACCACACGTCGAACAGCGGCCGCGACGGACCGAACTGGGTGGCCGCCTTGGCGTCCTCCAGCCCGTCTTCCAGGCGCCCGATGACGGCCGGGTCCGGCGCCGCCGTCCGGGCGCGCTGCAGGCGCTGCTGCGCCGCCTCCAGGATCAGGGCATTGGCCTGGTTGCCGTCGAACTGCCTGGTCCAGCTCTTGCCGCCGTCGCCACTGGTCAGGATGATGCCGTCATGGCCGACGGCCCAGCCGCGCAGCGGACTGGGGAAGTGCACGGCCGTGAGCGTCACGGACGCCGGCACGTCGGCCTGGACCCAGTCCTTGCCGCCGTTGTCGGAGTAGACGACGATGCCGCGCTCGCCGACGGCCAGCAGGCGCTGGCCGGCCCAGGCCAGGTTCAGCAGCATGCTCTTGTCGGCGCGCGCCGACTTCAGGGCGGGCAGGGCCAGCAGGTCGACGCCCGCCAGCGCCTGGCCCGGCCCCAGCAGCGCCGCCAGCAGGGCGCACAGCGGCGCCAGCGCGCGGCGCCGCGGATGAAATGATGATTGCGTCATGGTTGGGCTTGGTAAATGGTTCAGTTGCTGAAGCGGCGCAGGTTGTCGACCGAGAACATGTTCACGTCGGTCTTGACGTTGAACTTGATCGGCCGGCGCGCGTTGATCAACGCCTGCACCAGATAGCGGCGCGCCTGCAGGTCATACATGAGTTCGCAGGCGAACCATGGCGCCGGGGCGTCGTAGAACTGGACCGCTTCCACCTCCTTGATGCGCCACAGTTCGCCGCGGCCGTCGTACTCGTCGGCGTGGGCCACCTGCCAGGAGTCTTCGTCGATATAGAACACGCGCTTGCTGTAGATGTGGCGCTTGCCCGCCTTGAGCGTCGCCTCGACCACCCACACCCGGTGCGGTTCATAGCGCACCAGGTCCTGGTTGAGGTGGCCCGGCTTGACCAGGTCGGCCGCGCGCACGTCCTTGCCCAGCATGCGGTAATTGTTGTAGGAGATGATCATTTCCTTCTTGCCCACCAGTTTCCAGTCGTAGCGGTCGGGCGCGCCGTTGTAGGCGTCGTAGTCGTCGATGGTGGCCAGGCCGTCGGCGCCGATCTGGGGCGAGTCGTACGCGACCTCGGGGGCGCGCAGCACGCGGCGCGAACCGGGATTGTAGGTCCAGACCAGGCGCGGTTCCTTGAGCTGGTCGAGCGATTCGTGCGCCAGCAGCGATTCGCCGGCCACGCTGGACGGTGCCGTCAGCAGCGCGCGGTAGTAGAACAGGCGGTTGGGCTCCGGCTTTTCCATGGACGAGGCCCAGGTGATCAGTTCGCTTCGCTCGACCGGCGTGAACGCGCCGTTCACCTGGACCGGGAAGGTGCTGCTGACGCGGTTCAGGCTGCCGCCCCGGTAGCGCGTCAAGTGGTTCATGATCACTTCCAGCCCGTTCTTGGGCAGCGGGAAGGGCACGCTGGACTTGTTGACGTTGGCCAGCCCGTTGCCGCCTTCCAGCAGGGCCGCCTTGGCCGCCTCGGCCTTGATGTAGTCATACTGCTGCTGCGGCATGGCCGTGGTGCGGTGGCTGGGATAGACGTTGAGCTTGTAGGTCGGGAAGCGCTTGAGCAGTTCCACCTGGCCGGGAGCGAGCTTGTCGCGGTATTGGGCCAGGTTGGCGGCGCTGATGGTGTAGAGCGGCTTTTCGGCCGCGTACGGGTCGGCGTACACAGTGGCCGCCTCGACGTTGGCCGGGATCTTGGCGAGACCACCGTCCCAGGCCGGAATGGCGCCGTCCTTGCTGGCGGCCCGCTCGGCCCCGGTCGGCGTCAGGTCCTTGCCCAGATGCTCCACTTCCGGCGCCGTCAAGGCCGCCAGGGCGCCAGCGGAACAGAGCAGGCCGGCGCCGATCAGGCTGGCGGTCACGGCATGATAGAGGGTTGTACGGAACAGCATTGCAGTCTCCTTATGTCTTTTAGAAATTGATACCGGCCACCACGGACACGAAATCGCGGTCGTGCAGCACGTCGTATTTGGCGTTGTGGTTGAAGCGCGTAAAGCTGAGGTCGGCGTAGTAGCGGCTGTTGTATTCGGCGCGCAGGCCCAGGGCCAGGATGCGGCGGTCCTCGTTGAAGGTGGCGTCGGCCGAGTAGCCCTTGACGTCATGCGACCAGAACAGGCGCGGCTTGAGATTGACGCCCGCGTAGACGTTCGGATAGCTCAGTTCGGCCAGCACGCGGTAGCCCCAGGCGCTGCGGGTGAAATAGCCCTGGTCTTCGCAGTAGCCGGGGTTGGGATTGCCGGTGGCGGCGCAGGGGATGGTCGCCGTCTGGCCCATGTTGTACACGAAGTTGCGGCCGTAGCGGGTGCCGGTGCTGGCATCGCCCATGTCCGACCAGCGCTGGTAGGCGGCCTCGGCGATCAGGGTCAGCGATTCGGCCGCCATCACTTGCGGCACGATCCTGATGGTCGACAGCTGGACCTGGGTGCGGTTTTTCAGGTCATAGCCGCGGATGTAGCTGCCCGCCGGGGCGCCCGCCGCCGCGCCTTGCGGGCCGAGGCCGAAGCCTGTCCCCAGCACCAGGTCGACGGCATTGATCTGCACCGGGATGTCGCGGCTGTGGCTGATTTCGCCCGAGACCGTCCAGCCCTTGAGCACGGTCGACGCGCTGGCGCCGGCCACCTTGATGTTCTCGCCGGAATAGTCGAACAGGTATTGCATGGGCGACAGGATGGTGCCCCAGGCGGAGTTGTCCGGCGAGGCCGTCCTGAGCGGCGAGACGATGGGCGTACGCTGGTGGTAGTTGACGAAATAGGCGCCCAGGTCGGTGTCCAGCGCGTTGGCGAAATAGTGCAGCGCCAGGCCGAACTGGCCGCTGTTGCGCGGCACCTTGTCGGGCGCGCGATGCATGGCGAAATTGATGTCGGGCGCGCCCGGCACCAGCGGCACGCCGGCGAACTGGCTGCGGTCGTTCAGGCCCAGGCTGTCGCCGCCGACCAGGGAGCCGGCGGGACAGTTGAGCAGGTCCGACAGCGACCAGTAGGTGCCGCAGCCGTCCAGCACGGTTTTGCGCCAGCGGAACTGATAGAAGGCGTCCAGGCTCAGGCCCTCGGCCAGGCCGATATTGGCCGCGATTTGCGGGATGGGCAGCAGGATGTCCTTCACCTGGGCGCCGGGCCGGTTGGCGGCCGTCACGTCGAAGGCGCCGAACTGGTTAATGCCGGGAATGAACAGGCTCTCGCCCCAGTTCACTACCTGGTTGCCGAGCTTGATGTTGAGGGGCAGGTGGCCCATCACGTCGACGTTGGCGAACACGTAGGCGTTACCCAGTTCGACGCCGGAAAACTTCGTCAGGCGGTCGAAACCGCTATCGTCCAGCGTGCGGCCGGCCACATAAGCGTTGCCGAAATTGCCATGGGCGACGCCGCGGTGCTTGCCCGTGTAGTCATACCAGCTCTTGGCGCCGATCAGGGCGCCGAACTGGTCCTGTTTGATCATCACTTCACCGTTCAGGCGCATGATGCTGGTGAAGACCGAGCCCTTGTCGTAATTGAGCTCGCCGTCGTCGTTGGAACTGCCGCCGCGGCCGCCGTTCGCGGTGGAAATCAGGGCGCTGTCGGGACTGCCCACGCGGCGGCCGATGCCGACCGACGCGTTCAAGGTCCATTTTCCCTCGGCACCGCTGTCCAGCTGAAATTCGCCCGCGACCGCCGGGATGGCAATGCAGCTGCCGCCGAGCATGGCGGCAATGGCAAGGAACATCGTCGTTCCCGCCAGGGCGGGCCGGTCCGTCGCGGTGCCACCTGGCGTTGTTGAAACCTGGCTCATCTAGTACTCCTCCATTTTTTCCCTGCTTGTTATAAACGGCCCATTCCCGGTCAGGAAAGGCTGCATCCGAGTGTAGGGAGGAGGGGGGCCGGCCGCATGGCCAAACGTGCAGCCGGTTGACGAATCGTGCACGGACAGCGGCCCGTTGGCGCGATAGCCGGTTGACACAAGCATGGACCCGGCGGAACGGCAACAATGGCGCACAAAAACCAGCAAAATACAGGAGACCAGCCGATGCCAACCATTTGCCCCGCCGGGCCGGGGGACTGTCCATGAATGCCCCGCTCCAGAAGTATCAGTTCGCCGATATCGCATCGTGGCAGCATGCCATTGCGGACCAGTTCGTACCGCTGGAGATGCAGGCGCCCGGCGGCCGGGCCGGCTTTTACGCCAAGGGCCGCCTCGCGCGCTTCCATCAGTGCGTGGTGGCACAGATGACCGTGACGCCGCACCGCTTGCGGCGGGTAAAAAGCGCGGTGCGGCAAGCATCGGCCAGCCATCTCAAGGTGCTGTGGCCGATACAGGGGCGCTGCCGCATGCGTTACGAGGGCAGGGAGTACATGGTGTTGCCCCAGCAATGGACCATTTATGAAACGGGCTTGGAACACGAGATTGACGTGGACGAGACGGGCACGTTTCTGGCACTGATGTTGCACAATTCGCAATGTGGCGGCCTGATGCCGGCGCTGCAGCGCCGGCGTGGGCAGCCGCTGGCCGTGGCGGGCCCCGCCTCGGTGGCGCTGGCGACGCTGGGTAGCCTGTTGAAAGAGGACGTGTCGCTGGACCGGCGCAGCGCAGAGACGCTACAGGACACCATCATCGCGTTGCTCGATTGCGGGCTCAGGCAGGGCAGCGCCGCGCCGGCGCCGCCGCCGGCCAGGCCGGACCGCTTGCGGGCGATCCAGCAATTCATGCGCGACAACCTGGCCGACCCGGATCTGTCGCCCGACAAGATCGCCAATATCTACGGCATCTCGCGGCGCAGCCTGTACACCATGTTTCTCGACGCGGGCAACACGCCGGCTGCTTTCATGCTGTCGACCCGGCTGGTGGCCGCGGTGGCGATGTTCGAGAACCAGGCCTGGCGCAATCGCAGCGTCACCGAGGTCGCGCTCGAATGCGGCTTCGCCGATATGTCGCATTTCAGCCGCGTCTTTCGCCAGCGTTTCGGCATGAGCCCCAGCGAATGGCGCCATCGGCAGCAACCGGCGCTTGCCATGTGAGCTTGCCTTGGCGTCCGCGGCCGGCCATGCAGCAGGTTGGCGCAAGACTGGGGAATCGAGTCGCGCAAGAATGCGTTGCGCCCAGCGATAAGCGCTGGCCGCCGCAGCCCGATGGGCTGACGGCGGTCATTCCGGCGGGCTCCCTGCGCTGGCGGGGACTACATTAAAAACACATAAGAAACGGAGACCAAGATGGAAAAACAATTGTTGACTGGTTCCCCCCCGACGATTGCTGCCGCGCTGACCGCGGCGGCGGCCACGCACGGTTACCGCCGTGCCTATATCGACGATGGACAGCAGTATTCATTCCGCAGTATGGCGGACAGCGCCGATGCGCTGGCGGCGCGCCTGGCGGCGGCCGGCATCGTGCGGGGCGACCGCATCGCCGTCATCGTGCCCAACCAGATCGAGTGGCTGCTGGTGTTCTTCGCCGCGGCCAGACTGGGCGCCGTCATCGTCGGCATGAGCGTGCGCTACCGCGATACCGAGCTCGATTACATGCTGAGCGACAGCCGGGCGAATATGGTGGTCGCACTGCCCGAGTATGCGGGCTACGACTACCGCCACTATTTCTCCGCGGCCGAGGCCGAGGGCCGCCTGCCCGATTTGCGCCAGGTGATCTTCCTGGCGCCGCGGGCCGGCCACGCGCTGGCGCCGTTCGCCGGGCTCGGCGGCGGCGCCGCGCCCGCGTCCGTGACCGGGTCGGCGGCCGGGCCGGACGACCTGATGATGATCATTTACACCTCCGGCACCACCGGCAAGCCCAAGGCAGCCGGCCTCACGCACCGCAGCATGCTGGCCACCGCCTCGGCCCAGGCCAGGCATATCCGGGCCGTGCCGGACGATCTGATACAGCTGGCCAATCCGCTCAATCACGTGGGCGGCATCACGTGCGGCATCCTGACCTTCCTGCTGGCCGGCGCCACCTGCGAGCTGGTGCCCGTGTTCAAGGCGGAGATCGTGCTGGAGATGGCGGCGCGGCGCCCGCCGACCGTCATCAGCGGCGTGCCGACCATGCTGACGCTGCTGCTGCGCCATCCCAGCGTGGCCGAGGCCGACTTTTCCAGCGTGCGCCTGGTGTTCATGGGCGGCGCCAATGTGGACGGCGCGATCCTGGAACGCTTGCAGCAGGTGATGCCGGGCGCGCGCCTGATGAATTTGTACGGCATGACCGAGACCTCCGGCGCCATCGTGATGACGCCGTGGCAGTGCGGCCAGGACGATCTGCTGCGCTCCATCGGCCAGCCGCTGCCGGGCGCGCAGGTGCGCGTGGTGGGCGCCGACGGCCAGCCAGTGCCGCAGGGGGGCGTGGGCGAATTATGGTTCAAGGGGCTGGGCGTGATCCCCGGCTATGCGGGCGGGCAAGACAGCCAGCAGGCATTTGACGGCGATGGCTGGCTGCACAGCGGCGACCTGGCCTGCATCGACCAGCGCGGCTTCGTATTCCTGATGGGGCGCGACAAGGACATGTATATCCAGGGGGGCTTCAACGTCTATCCGGTCGAAGTCGAGGGCGTGCTCGCCTCCCATCCGGCGGTGATGCTGGTGGCCGGGGTCGGCGTGCCCGATCCCGTGCTGGGGCAGGTGGGACGCTATTACGTGGTGCCGAAGGAAGGCGCGAGCGTCATGGAGCAGGAGCTGGTCGAGTATTGCCGGGCGCGCCTGGCCGACTACAAGATTCCCCGGCAAGTGGTGTTCCGGCAGCAGTTGCCGATGACGCCGGCGGGGAAAATCCAAAAATCGACCTTACGCGGCGAGTCGCTCGCCGGCGCGGTCAACTTCAACAGGAGTGGGAAATGAAAGCAATTAATCTCTTATGCGGCGCGCTGGCCGCGGCCGCGCTGGTCTGGCAGGCACCGGCGTCCGCCTCCGGCCAGGGTACGCCGGAGCAGGCCGTGGCGCTGGTGAAGCAGGGCATCGCCCATATCAAGGCGGTGGGCAAGGAGAAGGCGTTCGCCGATATCAATCAGCCCAACAGTACCTTCAAGGACCGCGATTTGTACATCTTTGTCATCGACCTCGGCGGCCACATGCTAGCCAGCTCCGGCAATGCGCGCATGGTCGGCAAGGATGTGGCCCAGATCAAGGATGCGAACGGCAAGTACTTCGTCAAGGTGGCGCTGGACACGGCCAAGGCAAGCGGCAAGAGCTGGACCGACTATATGTGGCCCAGCCCCAGCACCAATCTGATGGAGTCCAAGACCACCTATCTGGAAATCATGGGTGACGTGGCTGTCGGCTGCGGTGTGTACAAATAAGGCCGGGCCGACAGCCCGGTCGCGGCCAATGCCATGATCGGATTGGATGCCGGCGCGCGATACGCGCGCCGCAATGTGGTCCATTCGGTCGCGCACATGCACCTTGACTGTCTCTGCGTCGTCGGGAAAGCGCGCAAGGCAGGCCGGGTTCGCCGGCGCAACGGGACGGATTCCAGCTGTCAGTCGCGTCAGCCGGAGAATCGGGCAAGAAAGCGGGACGATCGGGTTACCGCTGCGGACGCCGGTGGCGCCAGAATAGCTCTCCGCTGATTCTTCTTCCTGGAGTTCACCAATGGCCACACTCACCATCAATGGCAAGACCACCCGGGTCGATGCCGACGCCGACACCCCGCTGCTGTGGGTGCTGCGCGACACGCTGCAACTGACCGGCACCAAATATGGCTGCGGCATGGGCCTGTGCGGCGCCTGCACCGTGCATCTCGATGGCCGGCCCGTGCGTTCGTGCAGCACGCCGCTGTCGGCCGCGGCCGGCAAGAAAATCGTCACCATCGAAGCCGTCGACCAGGGCCGCGTCGGCAAAGCGGTACAGGAAGCCTGGCGCAAACTGGACGTCGCCCAGTGCGGCTACTGCCAGTCCGGCCAGATCATGAGCGCGACGGCGCTGCTGGCGCACAATCGCAAGCCCACCGACGCCGACATCGACGGCGCCATGGACGGCAACCTGTGCCGCTGCGCCACCTATGTACGCATCCGCGCCGCCATCCACGAAGCGGCGCAGTCGCTGGCCTGACCGGGAACACTGCCATGACAAATATGATCCGCATCGAAAATGAAAGCCGTCGCCGCTTCCTGCGTGGGACGGCAGGACTGACGCTGGCCGTGTATCTGCCCGCCGCGCTTGGCGCCAGCACCGCGGCGCCAGGCGCCGGCGAGCAGGGCAGCGCCTTGTCGCCGTTTGAACCGAACGCTTTCCTGCGCATTGGCGCCGACAACACGGTGACCGTGATTTCCAAGCACATCGAGATGGGGCAGGGTACGTACACCGGCCTGGCCACCATCGTGGCGGAGGAACTCGACGCCGCTTGGTCGCAAGTGCGCGTCGAGGGCGCGCCGGCCGACGCCAAACGCTACAACAACCTGTTCTGGGGCCCGACGCAGGGAACGGGCGGCAGCACGGCCATCGCCAATTCCTGGGACCAGTTGCGCCAGGCCGGGGCCTCGGCGCGCGCCATGCTGACGGCGGCCGCGGCCGCCCAGTGGCAGGTGGACGCAGGCGACATCACCGTGAGCGAGGGCGTGGTGGCGCATGCGCGCTCGCAGCGCAAGGCCAGTTTCGGCCAGCTGGCGGCGGCAGCGGCACTGCAGGCGGTGCCGGCCAATGTCAAGCTCAAGGATCCTGCGGAGTTCAAGCTGATCGGCAAGCGGGCGCCGCGCAAGGACATGGCCGACAAGACCAACGGCAAGGCGCAATTTACCCAGGATGTGCACCTGCCCGGCATGCTGACGGCCGTGGTGGCGCACCCGCCGCGCTTCGGCGCCAAGGTCAAGTCGTTCGACGCCAGCAAGGCCAAAGCGCACAAGGGCGTGATCGACGTGGTGCGGATTCCGAATGGCGTCGCGGTACTGGCCAAGGACACCTGGAGTGCCAAGCAGGGCCGCGACGCGCTGCAGATCGAGTGGGACGAATCGGATGCCTTCAAACTGGGCAGCGAGCAGATATTTGAGCGCTTCCACGAACTGGCCAAGACGCCTGGCGCCGTGGCCCGCAAGGATGGCGATCCCGATGCCGCCTTCGCGGCGCCCGCGCGCGTGCTGCGCGCCGCCTACGACTTCCCTTACCTGGCCCATGCCGCCATGGAACCGATGAACTGCGTCGTGCGCCTGGCGCCCGGCCGCTGCGAAATCTGGAACGGCGAACAGATGCACACGGTGGACCAGTTCAACATCGCCCGCCAGCTGGGCCTGCAACCGGAACAGGTGACCATCCACATGCTGTACGCGGGCGGCAGTTTCGGCCGGCGCGGCAGCAAGGATTCGGACTATCTGCTGGAAGCGGTCAGCATCGCCCAGGCCATCAACGGCCGCGCGCCGGTCAAGCTGGTGTGGCTGCGCGAGGATGACATGCGGGGCGGCTATTACCGGCCGGCCTTCCATCACGTGCTGGAGGCCGCCATCGACGGGCAGAACCGCCTGACTGGCTGGCGTCATCGGCTGGTGGGGCAATCCATCCTGGCCGGATCGCCGTTCGCCGGCATGGTCAAGGACGGTATCGATCCGGTGTCGGTGGAAGGCGCGGCGAACCTGCCCTACGCCATTCCCAACCAGCTGGTCGACCTGCACACGCCGACCGACATCGGCGTGGTGCCGCACTGGTGGCGCTCGGTCGGTTCGTCCCACACCGCCTTCTCGACCGAGACCTTCATCGATGAGGTGGCAACGGCCGTGGACCAGGATCCGGTGGCCTTCCGGCTGGCGCTGCTGGACGGCCATCCGCGCCATGCGGCCGTGCTCAAGCTGGCGGCCGGGCAGGCGGGCTGGGACCGGCCGCTGGCGGCGGGCAAGGGCGGGCGGCGCGGACGCGGTGTGGCCGTGCACGAAGCCTTCAACAGTGTGGTGGCCCAGGTGGCCGAAGTGACGGTGGACGCGGCCGGCGGCGTGCGGCTGGACCGGGTGGTGTGCGCCGTCGATTGCGGCATGGCCGTCAATCCCGACAACGTGCGGGCCCAGGTCGAAGGCGCTATCGGCTACGCGCTGTCGGCGGCGCTGCACGGCGCCATTACGCTCAAGGACGGCGTGGTCGAACAGTCGAATTTCCACGACTACGCGCCTATCCGCATCCATGAGATGCCCAAGGTCGAAGTCCACATCGTGCCGTCGGCCGCCAAGCCGACCGGCATCGGCGAGCCTGGCGTGCCGCCGCTGGCGCCGGCGCTGGCCAATGCGATCGCCGCGGCGACCGGCAAGCGGGTGCGCAAGCTGCCGCTCAACACCGACGAGCTCAAGGCCTGATGGACAGCACCGACCTGCAAGTGCTGACAGCGGCCCTGCGCTGGGCCGCCGAGGGCCACCGTTTTGTGCTGGTGACGGTGGCCCGGACCTGGGGTTCGGCGCCGCGCCAGCCCGGGGCATGGATGGCGCTGCGCGACGACGGGCTGGTGGAGGGTTCGGTGTCCGGCGGTTGCATCGAGGACGACCTGATCGTCCGCATGCGCGCGCGCCGGCTCGACGCCGCCGGGCCGTTCGAACTGCGCTATGGCGTGACCCGGGAAGAAGCGAACCGTTACGGCCTGCCGTGCGGTGGCACGCTGGCGCTGGTGGTGGAACCGGCGCCGGACGCCGCGTTGCTGGCGCAGCTGGCGGCGCGGCTTGCGCAGCGGCAATTGGTGCGGCGCTGCGTCGACCTGGGGCAGGGCAGTGTCACGCTGGGCGAGGCCGCCCCGGCCGACGGCGCGCAATGGAACGGCAGCCGCCTGTGCACGGTGCATGGGCCGCAGCGGCGCTTGCTGATCATAGGCGCCGGCCAGATCTCGCGTTACCTGGCGCCGATGGCCCAGGCGCTGGGCTACGCAATCACCGTTTGCGATCCGCGCGACGAATATGGCCTGGGCTGGAACGTGCCGGGTACCGAGCTCGTCACCGGCATGCCGGACGATACGGTGCTATCCATGGGGCTGGACGCCCGCAGCGCCGTGGTGGCGCTCACCCACGACCCCAAGCTCGACGACATGGCGCTGCTGGAGGCGCTGAGGTCGCCCGCGTTCTACGTCGGCGCGCTCGGTTCCCGCGTCAACAACGCCGGGCGGCGGGAACGGCTGGCGGAACACTTTGGCCTGTCCGCGATAGAGCTGGCGCGCCTGCACGGCCCGGTGGGACTGGCCATCGGCAGCCGCACGCCGCCCGAGATCGCCGTCGCCATCCTGGCCGAGATGACGGCTGTCAAGAATGGCATGGGCTTGCCGCGTGTGCCGGCGCTGGCTGCCGCCGTGCCGGCCTGATCCGCGGCGGCAGGCCGGTGCGGCGCATTTGGCGCTATGCTGACGATGTTGAGCATCAGTTGAGGGAGGACACAGTGGGGATTGATGAAGATAGCGGGGGGCGCCAGGCGCTGGCGACCCTGGGGCGCAGCATTGCCGCCATGGTTGCCGGGAACGGCCCCGCCGCCACCGCCATTCCGGGCCTGCGGCTGTTCCGGCAGGACGCGCCGACCATACCGCAGAGCTATATGTACGAGCCCTGCGTTTGCGTGGTCGCGCAGGGGCGCAAATGCGTCTCGCTGGGCCAGGAAAGCTACGTCTACGACGCCAACAATTATCTGATCTCATCGCTGGACTTGCCGGGCATGGTGCATATCCTGGAAGCGAGCGCGGACCAGCCCTTCCTGGGCTTGGCCCTGGACCTGGATCAACGGGAGATGTCGCAGCTGATTCTCGACGGCCGGCTGCCACCGCCGCGGCGCCAGCCGTCCAGCCGCGGCATGGCCACCGGGGAAGTGAACCAGCCGCTGCTGTCGGCTTTCCAGCGGCTGGTCGATCTGCTGGCCGACGAACAGGACATCCCGGTCGTGGCGCCGCTGATCCAGCGCGAAATCTACTATCGCCTGCTGATCGGCGAACAGGGCGAACGGCTGCGCCAGATGGCGACCGCCGGCAGCCAGGCGCACCAGATCGCACAGGCCATCAACTGGCTGAAAGTGCACTTCCGCTCGCCCGTGTCGATCGATGACCTTGCGGCCCAGGTGTGTATGAGTCCGTCGACCTTCTATCATCATTTCCGCACCATGACGGCCGTCAGTCCGCTGCAGTTCCAGAAACAGCTGCGCCTGCAGGAGGCGCGGCGCATGATGCTGGAGGAACGGGTCGAGGCGGCCACGGCGGCGTTCCAGGTGGGCTACGAGAGCCCGTCGCAATTCAACCGCGAATACAACCGCCTGTTCGGCGCGCCACCATTGCGCGATATCAACAATTACCGGAGGACGATGGTTGCCTGAACACTGATTGGCGGGCGGCTTATGCGGCAGAGGGTGGATTTGCAACGGCCGGCATGATGCGATGCCATGCACGTCAGGCATTACCTATAATGAAGCTATTCAGTGCGCTCAGGTGATCGTGATGGACAATCTTCCCGACGAACCGATCGACAATGTTCGATGCTCAGCGGCGCATGAGCGGATGGCAACCGAACTCGCGCGCGTCCTGCGCGCCCTCCAGACGCTGAGCGCCGGCAATCGGACTTTGCTGCGTGCAACGGACGAATTCGAACTGTTACACGACATGTGTCAGGTCATCGTCGAAACAGGAGGCTACTGCTTTGCTTGTGTGGGCTACGCGCAACACGATGAGCGCAAGAGCGTTCACTGGGTCAGTTCCTTTGGCATCGACATCGAATATCTTGATTTGCTGAATTTTACTTGGGCCGACACAGAGCAGGGAAGTTCCGCCAGCGGGACTGCGATCCGCACGGGGCAACCGTCGGTGGGGCGGCATCTGCTCACCGATCCCGTCTATGCGGGAGCGGCGTATGCGCAGTTGCGCGAAACCGCGGTCCAGAATGGTTTTGCCTCGGCTTCCGCCTTTCCTTTGCGCATGGACGGCGAAGTATTTGGTGCCTTGGCCATGGTCGCCGCGGAACCGGACGCCTTCGATGAGCCGGAAGTCAAATTGCTCAACGAACTGGCCGACGACCTGGCGTTCGGCATCGCCAACCTGCGCGCGCGCCTCAAGCATCGCGCGGCCGAAGCGACGATTGCGCGCATGGCGTATTACGATACGCTAACCGACTTACCCAATCGCACGTTGTTGCTGGAGTACTTGCGAGAAATGATTCAAGACGCAAAACAGCAGCGCCGCTCGCTGGCCCTGCTGCACTTGCAAGTTGGCAATTTTCACGAAATCAATAAAGTGCTCGGTTATCGCGCCGGTGATGAGCTGTTGCAGAAACTGGGCAAGCGCCTGGCCGGAGCGATCCAGCAAAACGATAGGCTGGCACGCGTTGGAGACGCCGAGTTTGCCGTTCTGCTGCCGAATGGCAGTGCGGATTATGCGATTCAGGTGGCGCAGCGGTTGGCGTTTGCACTACGGATGCCGGTCGATGTCGCCAATCTCATGCTCGACGCCAGTGTCGGGATCGGTATTGCGCTCTTTCCCGGCCATGCGACTGACGCAGACGCCCTTATCCGGTGCGCGAACACCGCGACGCGCCTGGCCAAGCCCGCGCGCGGCGGCTATGCCCTCTACGCCGGTGGCCACGAACAGGAATACACGCGGCGCCTGACATTGATGGGTGATATGCATCGGGCGATCGGCGACAACGAGCTGCGCCTCTACTGCCAGCCCAAAGTCGACATCGCATCGCGCCTGGTGCGCGGCGCCGAAGCGTTGGTGCGCTGGGAGCACCCGCAGCATGGCATGCTCCCGACCGCCGAGTTCATCCAGCTTGCCGAGCAAGCGGGCACCATTACGCCACTCACCAATTGGATGCTGGACGCCGCATTCAGACAATGCTACACGTGGCATGAGGCTGGGCGGGACTGGCCCCTGGCCGTCAATTTGTCTGCGCACGATCTTTACGATCCCGGGCTGGTCGACCGTATCCGAGGTCTGTTTTCCACTTGGGGCATAGCACCGGAAATGATCCAGTTCGAACTGACCGAAAGCGCCTTGATGAGCGACCCGGCGGGCGCGCTGGAAACGCTGGTCCGCTTGCGGGACATGGGCGTCAAGCTGTTCATCGACGACTTCGGCACCGGTTATTCCGGGTTCAGCTATTTGCAAAAGTTTCCGGTCGATGCGATCAAGATTGACCAGTCGTTCGTTCGGCCCATGATAGAAAGCGGCGATTCGGCCATGATCGTCCACTCGATGATTGAATTGGGCCACAATCTTGGTCGGGATGTCGTGGCCGAAGGCGTGGAAAGCCAGGCCATCTGGGCGCGTCTGGCCACGCTCGGGTGCGACGTCGCGCAAGGCTATCTCATCAGTATGCCCATGCCGGCAGAGCAATTCAGGGCATGGGAAACCGAATGGACCCATGCTGCCGCCTAGACGGTGACAGGCAGTGCCCACGGAGGCCCGCGCCGAACGGGAATGCGCGCGGGGCCGGTTCGAATGCGGGCGGCGTCACCGCGCCCGCTGACGCTGATCAGGGCCAACAATTGTGCTGCTCAAGCAACTGGCGCGCGCGGGCCAGCACCGGCGCGTCGACCATTTTTCCTTCGAACGCGAAAGCCCCTTCGCTGCACGCCGCGCGCGCCAGCACGGCGTTTGCCCAGTCCAGTTGCGCGGCCGAAGGGAGAAAACCGGCGTTGACGCCCGCCACCTGGGACGGATGAATGCACAGCTTGCCGCTGAATCCGGCTTGGCGCGCCTGTCCGGTGGCCAGGCGCAGCGCGGCCTGATCGTCGATCGCGAGCGTGACGCCATCGACCGGCCCGGGCAGCCCGGCGCTGCGCGCCGCCAACACCAGCATGGCGCGATAAGGCGCCAGTACGTCGCGGTCTTCATCGAGGCCGAGGTCGAGGCAGAAGTCGACGCTGCCAAACATCAGACGCTGTACCCCGGGCGCGGCGCAGATCGTGCCGGCGGCGGCAAGGCCGGCCGCCGTTTCGATCAGCGGCAACAGCGCGACGCCGGGCCGCGTGTGGTCGCGCAGCCTGGCCAGCTGCTGCGCCGTCTCGGCCTTGGGCAGCACGATGCCAGCCACCCCTTCCAGCATGCACAGGGCCAGATCGGACTGGCCCCATTGCGTCTCGAGGCTGTTGATACGGATGCAGGCGCGGCCACCGCCTGCCAGGAAATCGCGGCAGGCCGCGCGCGCGCTTTCCTTGGCCGCGGGGGCGACCGCGTCTTCCAGATCGATGATGACGGCGTCGGCGCCGCTGGCCACCGCCTTGGCGTAACGCTGCGGCCGGTCGCCCGGAACGAACAGGAACGACCGGCTATGTTGCATGTTCATGGCTTGCTCCTTGCTGGGGCGGGTTCAGAAACTGGCATAGGCCAGCATCGATGGTGTACCGTCGGGCAGCGCGCTCCACAGCTGCAAGCCATCTTCGTGCCGCGCGGCGTTCAGTGTCAGGCTGGCGCCGAGCGTGGCCGGGCGCAGGCCCCGATAGCGGAATGCCTTGAGCGGGCGGCCGCCAAGCTCTTCGGCGAAGCCGGCCAGCATGGTGGCCGTCAGTGGTCCGTGGATCACCAGATTGTCGTAGCCTTCGACGGTGCGGCAGTAGTCGGCGTCGTAGTGGATGCGGTGGCCATTGAAGGTCAGCGCCGAATAGCGAAACAGCGTCGTCGAGCTGGGCCGGAAGTCCCGGCAGTGGCTGGCCGTCGGCATGGTGGGGCCATCGCCGCCGGCATTGCCGCGTGCGGCCGCCTCCTTGTAGACGATATCGTGATGCTCGGTCAACGCCAGTTGCCCCTGATGGAAGATCTGGTGCCGCACCGTGACAAACACCAGGTCGCCGCTGCGGCCCCGCTTGTGCTCGACGCTGGCCACGCACGAGCGCCGCTCGACGGCGGCGCCGAATGGCAGCGGCGCGTGGAATTCCAGCGTGCCGCCGGCCCACATGCGATTTGGCAGCGGCACCGGCGGCAGGAAGCCGCCACGCGCCGGATGGCCGTCGCGCCCCAACTGCGATTCCGGCAGGGCGTCGAGGAAGTAGCACCAGTGCCACAGTGGCGGCAAGGGCATGCCGTCGACGCAGCGCTCTGGCGGACGGTCCAGGGTGGCAGCCAGCAGCCGTCCGTGGCGCGCCGCCAGGACGTCGTTGCTGGTCTCGGTATTGCCTATCCAATCCTGCAGATTGGTCAGATCGATGCTGTTCATGCGGCCTCCTTGTCCGTGTGGATGGCAAATTCGGCGCGCAACGCGGCCGAGTGCTGGCCTATGTCCGGCGCCGGTTCGAAACGCTGGCGGTCCCAGGGGGTGCGAACCGGCGGGGCAATCATGCGCAGTTCGCGGCCGGCCACTTGCATCGGCCAGGTCCGCAGCGCCGGGTGGCGCGCCAGGTCGGCCACCGAGCTTACCCGGCCGTAGGCAGTGTTGGCCGCCTCCAGGCGCGTCTGCGCCTGTTCAACCGTCAGCGTCGCGAAGGCAGCGCCGATCAACTGGTTGAGCGCTGCGCGGTGGCGTACCCGCGCCGTGTTGGAAGCATAGCGCGGGTCGCCGCTCAGTGCCGGCTGGCGCAGGAAGATGTCACAGAACTGGCGCCATTCACGCTCGTTCTGGATGCTGATGACGATGTCGCGCCCATCGGCACAGGTGAACGCGCCATAGGGCGCGATAGACGGGTGCTGCAGGCCCTGGCGGGTGGGGGCGCCGGCGCCGTAGACCTGGTGCAGGTAAGGGATGGTCATCCAGTCGGCGGCGCCGTCGAACAGGGACACGGCGATACCGGCGCCTTGTCCGCTGCGTTCGCGCGCGGCCAGGGCCGACAGCACGCCGATCACGGCGTTCAGGCCGGCGCCGATATCGCAGATCGACACGCCGACGCGGCCGCAAGCTTCCGGCCCGCCGGTCAGGCCGGCCAGTCCGCTCTCGCATTGCACGAGCAAGTCGTAGGCCTTCAGTGTGCTGGCCGCGCCTTCGCTGCCGTAACCACTGATGTCGCACGTGATCAGGCGCGGATGGCGGGCCCGCAGGGCCGCGCTGTCGAATCCGGCCCGGGCGATGGCGCCCGGCGCCAGGTTTTGCACGAAGACGTCGGCGCCGGCGAGCAGGCGCTCGAGCAGGGCCGCATCGTCGGCCTGCTTGATGTCGAGCACCAGCGATTCCTTGCCGTGATTGGTCCAGACAAAATACGATGATGCGCCATTGGCGGCGTCGTCATAGCCGCGGGCAAAGTCGCCCTCGGCCCGTTCTATTTTGATGACGCGTGCGCCCATGTCGGCCAGGCGGCTGGTGCATAGTGGCGCGGCCAGCGCCTGCTCGATCGAGACGACGACGATGCCTGCCAGCGGCGCGGCCGCCGGCAGGGAGGTGGATTGCTGCATGGTGTACTCCTGGAGTCGATAGTGGGAGAGGGGAATATCTGGTGCCTGTCAGGCGCCTGGCAGTCCCATGACGGCGTTGGGCAGTAGCGTGGCGATGCCCGGTAGCAGGCAAAGCAGCAGCACGGCCGCCAGCATCAGGGCAACGAAGGGCAGTACGCCCCCGATGATCTGGGCTAAGGTAATGTCGGGGGCGATATTCTTGATGACGAAGATGTTCAGGCCGACGGGTGGATGAATCAGCCCCATTTCCATAACGATGGTCATCACCACGCCAAACCAGACCAGGTCGAAACCGGCGGCGCGCAGCGGCGGCAGAATGATGGGGGCGGTCATCAGGATGATGGAGACCGGCGGCAGGAAAAAGCCCAACAGCACCACCAGCACCAGGATCAGGGCCAGCAGCAGCCATTTGGACAGGTGCAAAGCGACGACGGCCTGGGCCGCCGACTGGCTGATGTGCAGCGAGCTCATGACGTAGGAATAGAGCAGCGACATGCCGATGATCAGCATGAGCATGGTCGATTCCTTCAGCGTGCCGGCCAGGATGGGGCGCAGATCGGACCAGCGCCGCATCGAATAGACCAGCGCCACCAGCAGCAGCGCCAGCACGGCGCCCAGGCCCGCCGTCTCGGACGGCGTCGCGTAGCCGCCGTACAGTGCGACCATCACCCCGATCAGCAGCAACAGGAAGGGCAGCACGCGCGG
Source organism: Rugamonas sp. FW305-51 (assembly GCF_058786935.1). Lineage (NCBI taxonomy): Bacteria > Pseudomonadati > Pseudomonadota > Betaproteobacteria > Burkholderiales > Oxalobacteraceae > Rugamonas > Rugamonas sp. FW305-51. The sequence continues at coordinate 243,070 of NZ_JBYSZG010000001.1, read as the reverse complement.
CAGCAGGGCCACTTTGCGGCGCAGGGTGAAGTGTTCGCGCTCGAGCAGCGGCGAAGGGGCGCCGCCGGCGAGCTGGTGCCCCAGCGCCGCCCGGTATTCCTGACGATAGCGCCAGCCGGCATAGACGGAAAATAGCGCGACGAGCAGCAGGCCCGGGCCGATGCCGGCCAGGAACAGGCGTCCCAGCGATTGTTCGGCGGCCACCGCGTAGAGGATCATGACGATCGAAGGCGGCAGCAGGATGCCCAGCGTGCCGCCGGCGGCGATCAAGCCCGCGGCGAAGCCGGGCGAATAGCCGCGCCGGCGCATTTCCGGAATGCCGGCCGCGCCGATGGCCGAGCAGGTGGCCGGGCTGGAGCCGGACATGGCGGCGAACAAGGCGCAGGCGAGCACATTGGCGATGCCCATGCCGCCGGGGATGCGGTGCAGCCAGGCGTGCAGCACCTGGTACAAGTCCTTGCCGGCGCCGGATTTGCCGATCGATGCTCCCTTCAGGATGAACAGGGGAATCGACAGCAAGGTGATGCTGGCCATTTCCTCGTAGACGTTCTGGGTCACCATGTCGAGCGCGGAGGCGGGCATGAAGAGCAGCATGAACAAGGTGGCGACAGCGCCGAGCGCGAAGGCGATCGGCATGCCGGAGAACATCATCAACAATGTGGCGACGCCAAACAGCGTGCCGATGGTCAGGGTAGTCATTGTTCGCTCCGTGCGGCGGTCGGTGGCGCGGCCGACAGGCCGGTGGCCAGTTGCAGCAGCAGTTGCAGGGCCAGCAGGGTCATGCCGACGGCCATCGCGGCATAGGGTATCGACAGCGGCGGTCCCCACGACGACGTGGTGGTCTGGCCGTTGCTCCACGCCTCATGGAACAAGGTCCAGGACTTCCAGGCGAAGAAAGCGCAGAACAGCGCGCTGGCGCCATCGGCCAGTAACAGGCGGACATGGTTGGCGGCCGGCCCGAGCAGGTCGGCGAGCGCTTCGATGCCGATGTGGCCGCGCTGTTTCTGCACCCAGGCGCAGGATAGGAAGGTCGCGCTCACCAGCAGGAAGACCGCGGCCTCGTCCTGCCATTCGGTGGAGATGGCGAGGAAGTAGCGGGCCGTCATGCCATAGCTCAGCACCAGGGCAGCGGCCAGCAGTGCCGCCATGCAGAGCTGAAGCAAGAGACGGTTGACGCCGTCCAGTGCGGCCGTCAGCGGGGCCAGCACGGCGCGGCGGCGGGGCCGGCACACTGCGGCCGGCGGCGCGGTGGCGGTGCGGTTCATCGCACCTGCTCCGCCAGTTTCAGCAGGCGGGCGCAATTGTCCGACTTGCCGGCATAGTCGCGCCACGCGCTGCCGCGGGCCACGCCGACCCATTGCTGGATCGCCGCTTCGTTCAATTCATGCACCTGGGCGCCGCTGTGGGCGAATACGTCGACGATGCGGCGGTCGTCCGCCATCGCCGCCTGGGTGCCGAACTGCTCCACCTCGGCGCCCACGGCCATCACGATGGCTTGCTGCTCCTTGCTCAGTTGGTCGTACACGGTTTTCGACATCAGGACAGGCACCAGCTGGAACCAGTAGGAGCGGCCGTTGCGGTTGAAACTGAGGTGTTTGCTGACTTCGTCGATGCGAAAGGACATGAGGCTGGTTGCGGTGGTGGTGACCACGTCGACGGCGCCGGTCTGCATGGCGGCATAGCTTTCGCTCGACGGCAAGGAGAGCGCCGAACCGCCGGCGGCCTTGACCACCAGGTCCATTTCACGGCTGCCGCCGCGCACCTTCTTGCCGGCGGCATGTTCCGGCGTGATGAAGGGGCCGCTGCGGCTGGCCGCGCCGCCCGATTGCCAGACCCAGCTGACAATGACGATGCCCTTGTCCGCCAGCAGGCTGCTGAGGGCTTGTCCGATGGGCGCGCTTTTCCAGCGGGCGCCCTGTTCGTAGGACGTGACGACGCCGGGCATGGCGACAATATTTAACTCCGGCACTTCGCCGCCGCCATAGGCCAGCGGCAGCACGGTCATGGCCAGCGCGCCCTTGCGCAGCGCGGAGAACTGGGCATTGACCTTCATCAGCGACGAGCCGGGGTAGACGGCGAAAGTGAGCTTGCCGCCCGTGCGCCGTTCCACCTCGCTGGCGAAGCGGCGCGCCATGCGGTCGCGAAAATCGCCGCTCTCGCCGGTGCTGCTGGGAAATTGGTGCGAGATGCTCAGTTTTTGCTGGGCCAGCGCGGGCGTTGCGAGCAGTGTCGCCAGGACGGTGGCGGCGGCCAGCGTCAGGCGGCGCAGCTGTCGGCCGCGCGCCGCGCCGGCGCGTTCCGCGGTGGTTGGATCGAGTGGTGCATGGTGCATGGTTGTCTCCTGGTTATTCTATGGACCGGGATCAGTATGGGGTGGCGCCGCGCGGCGAAAAAGCGGGCATTGGCGAAGTGAGCGTTTGTCAAAAACGAATGCTCCATGCCGGGGGCAAAGGCATACAATGGGTTATGACGGCGCTGCCGGTGTTAAACAATTCGTTGGGGGCGAAGGCAACATGCATTACGATTTGACCGATCTGCGCGTTTTTCTGGCGGTGGCCGAGGCGGGTAATCTGTCGCGGGGGGCGCAGCGCTGCCATCTGGCCCCATCGTCGGTCAGTCTGCGCATCAAGGGCCTGGAGGAGGCGGTGGGGACCACGTTGCTGACGCGGCAGGCGCGCGGCGTGACGCTAACGCCGGCCGGCCAGGTACTGATCGAACACGCGCGCCGTTGCCTGGCGCAACTGGAACAGATGCATGCTGATTTGTTGCCCTTCGCGGACGGCCTGGCCAGCCATATCACCTGCTTCGCCAACAACAACGCCATCAGCTCTTACCTGCCGGACGACCTTGCCGGCTTTTTTGCGGCCTATCCCAGTGTCCGGATCACGCTGGAGGAGCGCACCAGTCACGATATCGTCGCGGCGGTGGCAGCCGGACGCGCCGATATCGGTGTCGTGGCACTGGAAGGGGAACATCCTGCGCTGGAGTTCCTGCCCTACCGGCAAGACCAGCTGGTGTTGCTGGCGCCGCTGTCCTTCGCCTCGACATGGGGCGCCAGCCTGAGTTTTGCCGAGTGCTTGGGCGTGCCGTTTATTAGCCTGCAGTCGGGCGCGGCACTGCACACTTTCCTGATGTACCACGCCGACGCGCTTGGTGGACGGCTGGATGTGCGGGTCCAGGTATCGGGGTATCGTGCCATTGCGCGCCTGGTCACCTCCGGTGCCGGCATCGGCATCGTCCCGCGCTCGGCGCTGGAAGCGGCTGACCTGCAGCAGTTAGCCGTGCTGGAACTACGCGAGCCCTGGGCTCGGCGCAATCTCCATGTGTGCCTGCCGCGGGAGCCGCGCGCAAAGCATTTTTTCCGCGATCAGCTGGTTGAGCGACTGTGCCACCGGGCTGACGGCACTGTTCATACGCCTGGAGATGTCCCGCCTGTGTGTGACTAGCAAGTTTTCGCAAGACGCGCATATCCGGCTCGACTATCTTACTGAGCAAGGCAAGGCATCCCCTCCCAGTGCCAATGGGAAAGCAGCGCACGTAATGCGCGCAAATCAATGATTGAACACCACATGAATAAGTTTATCAGCACACGTAATCTGCATTTTCTGCTCTATGAACTGCTGGGTACGGAAGCGCTTTTGCAGCGCCCCCGATATCGGGAGCAATCACTGGGAGTATATGATGCGATCCTCGACACCGCGCGCCAGATTGCCGCGAAATACCTCGCCCCGCATTATCAGAAAGGCGACGCCCATGAGCCGGTATTCGAGGGCGGCGCCGCGCAGCTGATTCCCGAAGTCAAAGCCGCATGGGATGTCATCAGCGATGCCGGTTTTCTGGCCGCGCATTGCGACGAGGAGGAGGGCGGACTGCAGTTGCCCGAGGTGATCTTCCGCGCGGCGACCGCCTATTTTCATGCCGCTAACGGGCCGACTGCCTGGTACCCGTTCCTGACGGTCGGGGTGATCAACCTCATACGTGCGTTTGGCACGCCGGAGCAAAAGGCAAACTACCTGGCGCCGTTGATGGAAGGCCGCTATGCCGGCACCATGGCGCTGACGGAAGCGGGGCAGGGATCGGCGCTGGCCGATATCAAGACCCGCGCCGAACAGCAGCAGGATGGGACATGGCGCATTTTCGGCCAAAAGATGTTCATCACCGCCGGCGAACACGACCTGACCGACAACATCGTCCACATGGTCCTGGCCCGGCCCAAGGATGCCCCCGCGGGCATCAAGGGTATCTCCCTGTTTATCGTGCCGAAGTTCCTGGCTGGCGACGACGGCGCAACGGGCGAGCGCAATGACGTCGCGCTGGCCGGACTGCTGCACAAGATGGGGTCGCGCATTACCAGCTCAACCGTACTGAGTTTTGGCGAAAAGACTGGGGCGGTTGGCTATCTGATTGGCGGCATCGGCAACGGTCTGGCGTGTATGTTCCAGATGATGAACGAGGCGCGCATCGGCGTCGGCATGAATGCGGCGGCGCTGGCTAGCCGTGGTTATCTGTACTCCCTGGACTATGCGCGCGAGCGGCAACAGGGCCGCCTCGCATCCAACAAGGATCCCCGCTCACCGCAGGTGCCGCTGGTGGCGCATGCGGACGTGCGCCGCATGCTGCTGGCCCAGAAAGCCTATGCGGAAGGCGCACTGGCCTTGTGCCTGTATGCCAGCACGCTGTTCGAAGATGAGCACACCCATCCGGAGCAGCCGCAGCGCAAGGTCGCCTCCGCCTTGCTGGGCTTATTGACGCCGGTGGTGAAGAGCTGGTCGGCCTGTTATGGCTGCGAATCGAACTCGCTCGCGATTCAGGTGCTGGGCGGTGCCGGTTACATCCGCGAGCACCCGGTCGAGCAATTGTACCGGGACCAGCGTCTCAATCCGATCCACGAAGGCGCGGAAGCCATCCACGGCATCGACCTGTTGGGGCGCAAGATTATCGCCGACGGCGGCGCGGGACTGCAGCAGCTGGCCGCGCTGGTGCGGCAGACCGTGGGCGAAGCGGAACCGGTATTGCCCTTGGCGCAACACGCACGGGCCTTGAAACAACAGCTCGCGGCGCTGATGGAAGTGTCGCAGTCGCTGACCGCGCTGGCGGAAAAGGACCCGAACATGGCGCTGGCCAATGCCAGCGTTTATCTCGATGCGTTCGGCCGATTGACTGTGGCATGGCTGTGGCTGCGCCAAGGCCTGGTGGCCGCGCGGGCACTGGAGCGCCAGCCGGCCGAGGACGATGTGCTGTTCTACAAGGGCAAGCTGCAGGCTGCCGCCTATTACTTCGATTGGGAATTGCCGCAAGTTGACACGGCGTGGCGCATTCTGTCCGCGGTCAATGCTATTCCTTACGACATGCAGGATGCATGGTACTGATGCGCCCAATGTGTGGCGCAGGCTGAGGGTCGCGCGCGCTGCCACGGAAGTTGATGGCGTAGCGCTGCCTGACGTCATTGACTTGACTGTCATGCATCAGGCTGGTCTCGATAGCGTTGAATTTGGCGATGCTGAATTCAGCGCTCAGATCGCCATTTGCTTGGCGGCCAGGTCTTTCAAGACTTCCTCGGAACCCCCGCCTATCATCATGACTTTCACTTCCCGGTAAACCCGCTCGCTGAGCGTGCCGCGCATATAGCCCATGCCGCCCAAAATCTGCACCGCCTGGTCGGCGCAGTACTGCAGCGCCTGCGTCGCCGTTATCTTGGCCAGGGCGATGCGGGCCACCAGGTGGGCCGGCTCGTCGCTTTGATGTTCGATGCGGTAGGCCAAGTCATACACCAGCGCCCGCGCGGCGTCGATCCGCATCATCATCTCCATCAGTTTGTGGCGGATCACCTGGCGCTGGGCCAGCGCTGCGCCGAAGGTCTTGCGTTCGCGGGCCCACGCCAGTGCCTCGTCCAGGCAGGCCTGCGCGAAACCGACGGCGCTGGCCGACATGTACAGCCGTTCGGAATTGAAGTTCCCCATGAAGATGGAAAAGCCCTTGTTTTCCTGTCCCAGCAGGTTTGCCACCGGGACGCGGCAATTGTCGAAGTGGAGCTGCGCGGTGTCCGACGCCCACCAGCCCATTTTCTTCAGTTCGGTGCGCGTGAGGCCGGGGGTATCGCCGTCGATGACCAGCGAGGAGATGCCGCCGGCCCCCCGGTTGTCAGGATCGGTCCGCACCGCGACCGTAAAGAAATCGGCCCGCATGCCGGAAGTGATGAAAGTCTTTTCGCCGTTGACGATGTAGTGGTCGCCGTCGCGGATCGCGGTCGTGCGCAGGCTGGCAACGTCCGACCCGCCGGACGGTTCCGTGACAGCCAGGGCCATGATCTTGCGGCCGGCTATGACCTCGGGAATGATACGCTCCTTCAGTGCCGGGCTGCCAGCGGCCACCACCGGCGGCATGCCTATCGTGTGGGAATTGAGCGAGGCCTGCACGCCACCAGAGCCGCTGCGGGCAAATTCCTCGGCCGCGATGAGCTTGTAGAACACGTCAACCGGCGTACCGCCGTATTCTTCCGGATAGCCCAGCCCTAACAGCCCGATGTCGGCGGCTTTGCCATACAGCGCGCGGGGGAATGCGCCCGCTTCGTCCCACTCATGGACGAAGGGCGTGATTTCATTGGCGATGAAAGCGCGCAGCGTATCGCGAAATTGTGCGTGCTCGGCAGTGAAATAGTGGGGCAAGGGGGTTACATCGAAAATGCTCATCGTGCGGCTCCAGTTGAAGGTTGTAGCTCCGATGCTAGCCGGCGGCCGGGCCGCCGGTCTTGTGTCAACTGGCTAGCGGCGGCCGGCACCGCGTTGCCGCACGTCGCTATACCGCCGCGGCAAGCCTGGAGGCCTGGAAGATGGCCCGCTTCGCATCGAGCTCGCCCGCTTCGAATGCGCCGCCGATCAAGTGCACGCAGACGCCGAGGCGGTCCAACTGTTCATACAGGCCGCGGCGCGGCAATTGACCGGCACACACGATGACTGTGTCCACCTCGAACAGCCTGGGTTCGCCATGAACCCGGGTGTGCAAGCCTGCGTCATCAATTTTCAGGTATTCCACGCCGTTTACCATCTGCACGCCGCGGCGCGCCAGTGTGAGCCGGTGCGTCCAGCCTGTCGTGCGCCCCAGGGTGCTGCCCACTTTCTCTGCCTTGCGTTGCATCAGGTAGATCGTGCGTTCGGAGGCGGCCACTTGGCGCTGCACGCCTGCCACGCCGCCACGCGGATGGCCTTCGAAGTCGATACCCCATTCGCGGGCGAACACTTGCACGTCGAGCGCAGCGGAAGGGCCGCTGTGGGAGATCATGTCCGCCACGTCGAAGCCGATGCCGCCGGCCCCCATGACCGCCACGCGCTGGCCGACCGGCCGTTTGCCCAGGATGGCGTCGATATAGCTCACCGCCTTGGGATGGTCGATGCCATCGAGTTCCGGCACGCGCGGCACGATGCCGGTGGCGACGATCACTTCATCGAAGCCCAGCGACTCGATGACGTCGGCGCTGGCGGTGGTGTTCAGGCGCAGCTCGACCCCGTGGACTTGTATCATCTTGCGGAAATAGCGCAGCGTTTCATGGAATTCCTCCTTGCCCGGAATGCGCTTGGCCAGGTTGAACTGGCCGCCGATCTCGCCGGATGCTTCGAACAACGTGACGTTGTGGCCGCGCTGCGCGGCGATCGTCGCGAAGGCCAGTCCCGATGGCCCGGCGCCGATCACGGCGAGTCTCTTGGGCGTGCTGGCGGTCGTGTAGTTCAGCTCCGTTTCATAGCAGGCGCGGGGATTGACCAGACAGCTCACTTGCTGCGCGCCGTTGAATGCATGGTCCAGGCAGGCCTGGTTGCAGCCGATACAGGTGTTGATTTCATCTTCCCGGCCCTGTTGTGCCTTGAGGATAATTTCGGGATCGGCCAGCAAGGGACGGGCCATGGAAATCAGGTCGGCATCGCCGCGCGTGAGCACGGACTCGGCCACGTCCGGCATATTGATCCGGTTACTGGCGATCACGGGCACTGACAGCGATTGCCGCAGCTTGCCGGTTACCTGGGTAAATGCCGCGCGCGGCACCATGGTTGCGATGGTGGGCACGGATGCCTCGTGCCAGCAGAAGTGCGTACTGATGATGTTCGCGCCCGCCGCCTCGACTTCCTGGGTCAGCAGCACCACTTCTTCGCGCGCCATGCCGTCTTCCAGCATGTCCATTGCCGGCACGCGGAATATCACAATAAAGTCCGGGCCGACCGCGGCGCGCACGCGCCGCACCACTTCGACCGGAAAGCGCATCCTGTTTTCGAAACTGCCGCCCCAGCGATCGGTGCGCCGGTTGGTTCTCTCCAGCAGGAAGGTCGACAGCAGGTAGCCCGCCGAGCCGATAATTTCGACGCCGTCGTAACCGGATTGTTGCGCCGCCACGGCGCAGCTGGCGAAATCGTCCAATTGCTTGTCGATTCCCGCCAGGTCCAGTTCGCGCGGCAGGTAGGCGCCGATGCGCGATTGGATGGCCGACGGCGCGACACACGATGGCGTGTGGGCCAACGATCCCATGTGCAGGATCTGCATGCAGATTTTTACGTCGGGCGCGGCGGCGTGCACGGCGTCGGTGACGATACGGTGCTGCGAGACTGACATGTCGTGGTGCACCGCCATGCCGCCCTCCGCGTTAGGCGAAATACCGCCTGTAATGATCATGCCGACGCCGCCCCGCGCCCGTTCCGCGTAGTAGGCGGCCATACGGGTGAAACCGTGCTCCGCTTCCTCCAGGCCGGTGTGCATCGATCCCATGATGGCACGATTTTTCAGCCGGGTGAAGCCGAGGTCGAGTGGCGAAAACAGTAAGGGGTAGGAGACTGGCTTTTTCATATAGGTATCGTCCACTGGGCTAAGTTTGTTGTTGCAGGATAGAGCCGGACCCGGCGCCGGTCTTGTGGAAAGTGGCTGCGACGGCGCGCCAGCGCGGGCTGCGGGGCCGCCATGGGGTGGCCGGCGGCGGCCGGGCCGGCCGGCGCCGCGCAGCAAGTTTGCGCAAGACGGGCCGCGCCGGCCGGGTTACCTTCACTCCATCGTGTAACCATCCCTGGGCTGACAACAGGGAGCAACCCACTGGACCTGCGATGGGAACCTTAGACCAACTGTTCTTGAATAACCGGCAATGGTCGGCACGGCGGACGGCCGACGATCCCGGCTTTTTCTCCCGCCTGTCCAAGCAGCAATCGCCCCGCTATTTATGGATCGGTTGCGCGGACAGCCGGGTGCCCGCCAATGAGATCGTCGGGCTGGAGCCGGGCGAGGTGTTTGTGCACCGCAATGTTGCCAATCTTGTCGTGCACACTGATCTCAATTGTCTTTCCGTCATTGAATTCGCCGTCGACGTGCTTGGGGTGGAAGACATCATGGTGGTCGGGCACTACGGCTGCGGCGGCGTGGGGCTGGCGCTCGCCGGCCGCCGTCCCGGCCTGGCCGACAACTGGCTGCGCCATGTCGATGACGTCCGGGACCGCCACGCGCAACAACTGGATGCCATCGATGAATATGCGCTGGCGCATGACCGGCTGTGCGAGCTGAACGTGATCGAGCAGGTGGCCAATGTGTGCCGGACCTCGATTGTCCGGTCCGCCTGGAGCCGGGGCAAGCGGCTCTCGGTGCACGGCTGGATCTACGGCCTGCATGACGGTTTGCTGCGCGATCTGGGCATCGCGGTCAGTTCGGCCGACAGTCTGCGGCGGCGCTACCAGGAGGCGATCCACGCCTCCGGCAGCGACCAGCACGACAAGCAGCGTCCGTCCGCGTGTTGCGTGGCGCACGCGGCTTACTAAAACTATCTCTTCGATTTGCCTTGTCATCAACCTCCTTTTGAAATTGAGAACAACATGCTGCATTTGCCCGGTTTAACCTTTGATCATGGCGAGGACATCGCCGCCCTGCGGGAAGCAATACAACAGTTCGCCGCCGGGGAAATCGCCCCGCGCGCCGCGGAAATCGACCGTTCCGACCAGTTCCCGATGGACCTGTGGCGCAAACTGGGCGCGCTGGGCGTGTTGGGCATCACGGTGCCGGAAGAATATGGCGGCGCCAACATGGGGTATCTGGCGCACATCGTCGCGATGGAAGAAATTTCGCGCGCATCGGCCTCCGTCGGCCTGTCGTATGGCGCGCACTCGAACTTGTGCGTCAACCAGATCAAGCGCAATGGCACGGAAGAGCAAAAGCGCAAGTACTTGCCCAAGCTCGTGTCCGGTGAACACATAGGCGCACTGGCGATGTCCGAGCCCAACGCCGGCTCCGACGTGGTGAGCATGAAGCTGCGGGCCGACTTCAAGGGCGACCGCTGGGTACTGAACGGCACCAAGATGTGGATCACCAACGGCCCCGACGCCGACGTGCTGGTGGTGTATGCGAAAAACGATCTGGCGGCCGGTCCACGCGGCATGACGGCCTTCTTGATCGAAAAGGGCTACAAAGGCTTCTCGATCGCCCAAAAGCTGGACAAGCTGGGCATGCGCGGTTCGCACACGGGCGAACTGGTGTTCGAGGACTGCGAAGTGCCGGCCGAGAACGTGATGGGCGGCGTCGGCAAGGGCGTCAACGTGCTGATGTCCGGCCTCGATTTCGAGCGCACCGTGCTGTCCGGCGGCCCGCTGGGCATCATGCAGGCGTGCATGGATGTGGTCGTGCCTTACATCCACGACCGCAAGCAGTTCGGCCAGCCCATCGGCGAATTCCAGCTCATGCAAGGCAAGCTCGCCGATATGTATTCCACCATGATGGCGTGCAAGGCGTATGCCTATGCCGTGGGCCAGGCCTGCGACCGGGCCCGCAGTGCGGAACAGGTGCGCGCGCTGCGCAAGGATGCCGCCGGCGCCATCCTGTATGCGGCCGAGAAGGCGACCTGGATGGCCGGCGAGACCATCCAGGCATTGGGTGGCAACGGTTACATCAACGAATATGCGCCTGGCCGCCTGTGGCGCGACGCCAAGCTCTATGAGATCGGCGCCGGCACCAGCGAAATCCGCCGCATGCTGATCGGACGCGAATTGTTCTCGGAAACCAATTGACCGGCAGGGGTGCGCAATGACTGTACTGACATCCAAACTGAACTGCCGCGCGGAAGACTTTCGCGGCAATGCCGAGGCAATGGAGCGCCTGGTCGAGAACCTGAAGGACAAGATCGCGGCCATCGCGCTGGGCGGCGGCGCCGATGCCCGCCACAAGCATGTGGCGCGGGGCAAGCTGCTGCCGCGCGACCGCGTGCAGATGCTGCTCGATCCGGGCACGCCGTTTCTCGAACTGTCGCAGCTCGCTGCCTGCGATATGTACGACAACGACGCCCCGTCGGCCGGCATCATCACCGGCATCGGCCGCGTGCACGGCCTGGAATGCATGATCGTGTGCAACGATGCGACGGTCAAGGGGGGCACCTACTATCCGATGACGGTGAAAAAGCACTTGCGCGCGCAGGAAATCGCCGCCGAGAACAATCTGCCCTGCATCTATCTGGTCGATTCGGGCGGCGCCAACTTGCCGAACCAGGATGAGGTATTTCCGGACCGGAATCACTTTGGCCGCATTTTCTATAACCAGGCCAATATGTCCGCCAGGGGCATACCGCAAATCGCCGTCGTGATGGGCTCGTGCACGGCCGGCGGCGCGTATGTCCCCGCCATCAGCGATGAATCGATCATCGTCAAGGAACAGGGCACGATTTTCCTGGGAGGGCCGCCGCTGGTGAAGGCTGCCACCGGCGAGGTGGTGACGGCCGAAGAGCTGGGCGGCGGCGACGTGCACACCCGCCTGTCCGGGGTGGCCGATCATCTGGCGCAGAACGACATGCATGCGCTGTCGATTGCGCGCGTCATCGTCTCCAACCTGAATCGGCGCAAGCCCAAACAACTGGCGCTGCGCGAACCGGTGGCGCCGAAATATGACACGCAGGAATTGTATGGCGTGATCCCGACCGACACGCGCAAGCCATTTGACGTGCGCGAAGTGATCGCCCGCATTGTCGACGGCAGCGAGTTCGACGAATTCAAGGCGCGCTACGGCACCACCCTGGTGTGCGGTTTTGCCCATATCTTCGGCATGCCGGTCGGCATTATCGCCAACAACGGCATCCTGTTCTCCGAGTCGGCCCTGAAAGGCACGCACTTCATCGAACTGTGCTGCCAGCGCAAGATCCCCCTGGTGTTCCTGCAAAACATCAATGGTTTCATGGTGGGACGCAAGTACGAAAACGAAGGTATCGCGCGCAACGGCGCCAAGATGGTGACGGCCGTGGCCACCGCCGCCGTGCCGAAATTCACCGTCATCATCGGCGGCAGCTTCGGCGCCGGAAATTACGGTATGTGCGGGCGCGCCTACTCGCCGCGATTCCTGTGGATGTGGCCCAATGCGCGCATCTCCGTGATGGGCGGCGAACAGGCGGCCGGCGTGCTGGCGACGGTCAAGCGCGACGGCATCGAGGGGCGCGGCGGCAACTGGTCGGCGCAGGAGGAGGAGGCGTTCAAGGCGCCGATCCGGGCCCAGTATGAGCATCAGGGCCATCCGTATTACGCTTCCGCGCGGTTGTGGGACGACGGTGTGATCGACCCGGCCGATACCCGCATGGTGCTGGGACTGGGCTTGAGCGCCACGCTGAACGCGGTGGTCCCGGAGACGAAATTCGGCGTCTTCAGGATGTGATGTTGCCACGCGCCAGTGCATATGAGGAGGACCGGTACCATGAATCTGCTAGATGGAGTGGAACGTGAATTGCACGCGATCGATGCGCGCGGGCTGCGCCGCCAACGCCGCATCGCGGAAACGCCATGCGGACCGCATGTCACGGTGAGCGGCGGCGCGGGCGGGCATGGCGCCGGGAACGGCGGCCTCGACCTGCTGGCCTTCTGCAGCAACGACTATCTGGGCCTGGCCGATCATCCGCGCGTGGTGGCTGCGCTGCTCGAAGGAGCGCAACTGTACGGGGCCGGCAGTGGTGCGTCGGCATTGGTCAGCGGGCACTACCGGTCGCACGCGGCGCTCGAGGAGCGATTGGCCGCGTTCCTGGCGCCCCACCTGTGCGCGCCGCGTGCGCTGACCTTTTGCAGCGGCTACATGGCCAATCTGGCGGTGCTGTCGACGCTGGGCGGCAGCGACGCCGCCATCTTTTCGGAGGCGCTGAACCACGCGTCGCTGATCGACGGCACGCGCCTGGCGCGCGCCCGCGTCCAGGTCTATCCGCACGCCGATACGGACGCGCTGGAAAAACTGCTGGCGGCCAGCACGGCGGAACGCAAGATCGTGGTGACCGACAGTGTCTTCTCGATGGATGGCGACATCGCGCCGCTGCGGCAATTGCTGGCATTGTGCGAACAGCATGGCGTCTGGCTGGTGGTCGACGACGCGCATGGCTTTGGCGTGCTGGGTGCACATGGCCGGGGGGCGCTCGAACATTTCGCGCTGCGCTCGCCCAACCTGGTGTATATGGGAACCTTGTCCAAAGCAGCCGGCGTGGCGGGCGCTTTCGTGGCCGCGCACGAGAGCGTGATCGAATTGCTGCTGCAGCGCGCGCGCACCTACATTTTTACGACCGGCGCACCACCGGCGCTGGCCCACGCGCTGCTGGCCAGCCTTGCCATCATCGAAGGCGAGGAAGGGGCCGCGCGGCGCGCCCAGTTGCAGGCGCTGGTGCGGCAATTGCAGGATGGCTTGCGCCTGCAAGGCTGGCAGCACAAGAGTTCGCAGACCGCCATACAGCCGCTCGTCATCGGCGCAAACCATGACGCGTTGGCCGTGTCGGCGGCACTGTATGAGCACGGACTATGGGTTCCCGCGATCCGTCCGCCGACGGTGCCTGCGGGTACCGCACGGTTGCGCGTGACCTTGTCGGCCGCGCACACCACCGGTGATGTGGCGCGGCTGGTCCAGGCTTTGAACATGCTCAACAACACCGCCGCCGTCACCGGCACCCAACCCACGAGAGGATAGTTCCATGTCGCCGCAAACCGTTACCTTCCATACCATTTCGCGCCTCGCGCCGGGCCGGTCGGATCCATGGCCGCTCGATGACGTCGCCGCGCTGCTGGATTTGCCGTTCACGGAGCTGCTGTTCCGGGCGCAACAGGTGCATCGTGCACACTTCGATCCGCAAGAGGTCGAGCTGGCCACGCTCATGTCGATCAAGACCGGCGGTTGCCCCGAAGACTGCGCCTATTGCCCGCAGGCGGCGCGTTACGACACCGGCGTCGAAGCGCAAAAGATCTTGCCGCTTCATACCGTGCTGGCCGCGGCGCAAGCGGCCAAGGCCAGCGGCGCGACGCGCTTTTGCATGGGCGCGGCCTGGCGCGCACCCAAGGACCGTGATCTCGATCTGGTGGAGACCATGGTGCGCGAAGTGAAGGCGCTGGGCCTGGAGACCTGCGTGACGCTCGGCATGCTGGCCGAGGGCCAGGCGGAACGGCTCAAGCATGCCGGCCTCGATTACTACAACCATAACCTCGATACGGCGCCCGATCACTATAACAACATCATCACCACGCGCGATTACCAGCACCGTCTCGATACGCTCGATCGCGTGCGCAAAGCCGGCATCAAGGTGTGCAGCGGCGGCATCGTCGGCATGGGGGAATCGCGCCGCCAGCGCGCCGCCCTGATCGCCCAGCTGGCCAATATGGATCCCTATCCGGATTCGGTGCCGGTCAATAACCTGGTGCAGGTCGAGGGTACGCCATTGTATGGCGCCGAACCGATCGATCCGCTGGAATTCGTGCGCACCATCGCCGTGGCGCGCATCACGATGCCAAAGGCCCGCGTGCGCTTGTCGGCCGGCCGCCGCGAGATGGGCGAGGCGGTGCAGGCGATGTGCTTTGCCGCCGGCGCCAATTCGATCTTTTACGGCGATAAGCTGCTGACCACGGGCAATCCGGAAGTTGAAGCAGACCGGACGCTGCTGGAAAAGCTGGGCATGCGCACCCGCCACACGGTACAGCACGCGAAGTGCGAGCCTTAAGTTCAATTCAACAAGGAGTCAAATTGTTCACCAAGATTTTGATTGCAAACCGGGGCGAGATCGCGTGCCGTGTCGCCGCCACCGCCCGCCGCATGGGCGTCAAGACTGTCGCGGTCTATTCGGAGGCGGACGCCGGCGCCAGGCATGTCGCCGTCTGTGACGAGGCCGTTCTGATCGGGCCCGCGCCGGCCAAGGAAAGCTATCTGCGGGCCGATAAGATCATCGAAGTCGCGCTGGCGACGGGCGCGCAGGCGATCCATCCCGGCTATGGTTTCCTGTCTGAAAACGCGGACTTCGCCGAGGCGTGTGCCGCCGCCGGGCTGGTCTTCATTGGCCCGCCGGCGTCGGCGATCCGCGCCATGGGGTCGAAGTCGGCCGCCAAGTCCTTGATGGAAGGCGCCGGGGTGCCGCTGGTGCCCGGCTACCACGGTGCGGTCCAGGACGCCGGCTTTCTGCAGGAGCAGGCCGACGCCATCGGCTATCCGGTGCTGTTGAAGGCCAGCGCCGGCGGTGGCGGCAAGGGCATGCGCATTGTCGAGCGCAGCGGCGATTTCAAGGCCGCGCTGGCATCGTGCAAGCGCGAAGCGATCAACAGCTTTGGCGACGACAAGGTGCTGGTCGAAAAATACCTGACCCGCCCGCGTCATATCGAGATCCAGGTGTTTGCCGACACGACGGGCGCATGCGTGTACCTGTTCGAACGCGACTGTTCGGTACAGCGCCGCCATCAGAAAGTGCTGGAAGAGGCGCCGGCGCCGGGCATGACGGAAGAGCGCCGTGGCGCCATGGGTGCGGCGGCGGTGGCCGCCGCCAAGGCGGTCGGCTACGTCGGCGCCGGCACGGTGGAATTCATTGCCAACCAGGATGGTTCGTTCTATTTCATGGAAATGAATACGCGCCTGCAGGTGGAGCATCCGGTAACGGAAATGATCGCCGGGGTTGATCTGGTCGAGTGGCAATTGCGGGTGGCGGGGGGCGAAGCCTTGCCCTGCCGCCAGGAAGCGCTGGCAATCCATGGCCACGCGCTCGAAGCGCGCATTTACGCGGAAAATCCGGAAAAGGGCTTTCTGCCGTCGATCGGCACGCTGCGCCATCTGCACACGCCGGCGGCCGTCAGTTTTGAGCTTGGCCAGCATGATGCAAACGGCGAGCCGGCTGCGGTGCGTATCGATTCCGGCGTGCGTGAAGGCGACGAGATTTCGCCGTTCTACGACCCCATGATCGCCAAGCTGATCGTCTGGGGCCGCGACCGGCACGAAGCGCTGGCACGGATGGCGCAGGCCTTGTCGGAATTCCAGGTGGTCGGCCTTGCCACCAACATCGCCTTCCTGCAGCGCCTGGTCGGCAGCAAGCCGTTCAGCCAGGCCGAGCTCGATACGGGCTTGATCGAACGCCATCATGCCGCCCTGTTTCCGCCCGTTCCGCCGCCGCCCTTGCCGGTGCTGGGGCTGGCCGCTGCCGCGTTGCTGCAGGCCGAGCAGGCAGCGGCGGGCAGCGACGACGATCCCTGGAGCGCCACCGATGGTTGGCGCCTGAATGGCGCGCTGCTGCGCAAGCTGGAATACGCCGATGACACGGGCGCGCACGCCGTCACGGTGGGCTACCTCGAGCACGGCTGGTCGGTGGCGAGCGGCGGATTGACGGCCACGATGGCCCTGATTGAACGCGGCAGCAAGCACATCGCGCTGAAATTGGATGGCGCAACGGCGCGCGGCACAGTCATCCGCGATGGCGACATGTTCCACGTTTTCGCCGATGGCGCCCATTACCCGCTGCGCTACAACGATCCGCTGGCCCATGCCGGCGATGCGGAAACCGAAGGCGGCCGTCTGACGGCGCCGATGCCGGGCAAGATCGTCGCCATCCTGGTCGGCAAGGGAAGTACCGTGGAGCGGGGCGCGCCGCTGTTGATCATGGAGGCGATGAAGATGGAACACACCATCGCCGCGCCCGCCAACGGCACCGTGGAAGAGTTGCTGTACGAAATCGGCGACCAGGTGGGCGAGGGTGCGCAGATGCTCGCCTTCAAAGCGGCTTGAACGGGGAGTACGGCATGGGATTGCCCGACAAGGTCAGCATCGTGGAAGTGGGCCCGCGCGACGGCTTGCAGAACGAGCAACAATTGATACCCGCCGCGCTCAAGATCGCGCTGGTCGAGCGGCTGGTCGAGGCGGGCGTCCGCCATATCGAGGCGGCGTCGTTTGTCTCGCCGCGCTGGGTGCCGCAAATGGCCACTTCGGCCGAAGTCATGGCCGGCATCCGGCGCAAGGCTGGCGTGGTGTACTCGGCGTTGACGCCCAACATGCAGGGCTACCAGGACGCGGTGGCGGCAAACTGTCAGGAGGTGGTGATTTTCGGCTCGGCCTCGGAAGCTTTTTCGCAAAAGAACATCAACTGTTCGATCGCCGAATCCATCGAGCGCTTCCGTGA
The DNA here is from genome assembly GCF_058786935.1 of Rugamonas sp. FW305-51. Lineage (NCBI taxonomy): Bacteria > Pseudomonadati > Pseudomonadota > Betaproteobacteria > Burkholderiales > Oxalobacteraceae > Rugamonas > Rugamonas sp. FW305-51. The sequence continues at coordinate 225,693 of NZ_JBYSZG010000001.1, read as the reverse complement.
CGTGGCCGAGGCGGCCCGGCGCGACCACATCCGTCTGCGCGGCAGTATCAGTTGCGCCTTCGGTTGTCCGTATCAGGGGGCGGTGACGGCGCAGGACGTTGCCGACGTGGTGCGCCGTCTGGCCGAGCTTGGCTGTGACGACATCGATATCGCAGACACGATAGGTGCCGGCACGCCGCGCCACGTGCAGCAAGTGATGGATGTTGTCGCGCGCGCCTTCCCGATCGCGCACCTGTCCGGCCATTTCCATGACACCTATGGCCAGGCGCTGGCCAATATTTATGCGGCGATGGAGGTAGGCGTCACGGTGTTCCACGCGTCGGTGGCGGGCCTGGGCGGCTGTCCCTACGCCAAAGGCGCCACCGGCAATGTCGCCACCGAGGACGTGCTATACATGATGCAAGGGCTGGGCGTGGAAACAGGAATCGACCTCGGGCAGGTAGTCGATGCGGGCCGCTTCATCTCGCAACATCTGGGGCGCGAGGTGGGGAGCCGCGCAGGAAGGGCCATCGCCGCCAAGCGGATCTAAACGCACGCCAGGAACTAGCCATAAATCGAACAGGAGACTTGAATGATGAATAATAAAAATCCGCCACCGGAGCTGCCAGGCGCAAGCGACGCCGCCATTCCGGCCGATACCGTTGGCCAGTTACTGTCGGCGGCAGCGTCCCGGCATGGCGAGCGCACCGCGTACATCGACCAAGGCCAGGCTTACTCCTTCCGCGACGTCGAAGCGGCCGCGGACGCGTTCGCGGCCCGGCTCACCGGCCTGGGCGTGAAAAAAGGCGAGCGCCTGGCCGTGATCGCATTGAACCAGATCGAATGGGTGGTCGCGTTCTTCGCCGCTGCGCGTGTCGGGGCCGTCATTGTCGGATTGAACGTGCGCTACCGGGAAACCGAGCTTGATCACATGCTGGGGGACAGCAAGGCAAGCGTGATGATTTCTCTGGCCGACTATGGCGGCTTCGATTATCAGGCCTACTTCGCGGGCCGCCGCGACAAATTGCCGCAGCTGCGCCACCATGTGCTGGTCGGCGCCCCGGGGGAAGAGGGGCGCCCGGCGTTCCGCGCCGGCGAGGGCTGCGGGGCGGCATGGTCCGCGGCGTCTCCGGCGCCCGCGTCCGGCGCTGCCGTCGCACCGGACGACATGTTGATGATCATCTATACGTCCGGAACGACCGGCTTGCCCAAGGGGGTAGGGCTGTCGCACCGCTCCGCGCTGCAGGCGTCCCGGGCGCAGGCGCGCCACATCGGCGCCGTGCCGGACGACCTGATTCAGCTGGCCAATCCACTCAACCATGTCGGCGGCATCACCTGTGGCATCCTGACGTTCCTGATCGGCGGCGGATGTTGCGAACTGGTCCCCGTGTTCAAATCCGACACGGTCATCGAGATGATGTCGCGCCATCCGCCGACCGTCATCAGCGGCGTTCCCACCATGTTGACACTGCTGATGATGCATCCTCGCATCGGGACCGTGGACCTGCAACGGGTCCGGCTCATCTTCACCGGTGGCGCCAACGCGGACGAAGCGCTGTTGGGGCGACTCGGCGAGATGGTCCCCAATGCGCGGCTGATGAACCTGTACGGCTTGACGGAATCGTCGGGCGCCATCGTCATGACGCCCTGGGACGCGCAGCAGGAGGAATTGCTGCATTCCATCGGCAAGCCGCTGGAGGGCGCCGAGGTCAGAATCGCGCTGGCCGATGGGCGTCCTGCCCAAGCCGGCGAACCGGGCGAACTTTGGCTGCGCGGCCTGGGCGTGGTCGGCTGCTATCTCGATGCGGGTCGGGACGGCGGCACCTTCGACTGCGATGGCTGGCTGCATACGGGCGATCTGGGCTATGTCGATGGGCGTGGCTATGTCTACTTGCTCGGGCGATCCAAGGACATGTACATCCAGGGGGGATTCAATGTCTACCCAGCGGAGACGGAAGGCGTGATTTGCAACTATCCCGGCGTGGTGCAGGTGGCCGGCATCGGCGTGCCCGACCCGGTGCTGGGCGAAATCGGGCGGTATTACGTGGTGCGAAAACCAGGCGGTACCTGCTCGGAGCAGGACATCATCGATTACTGCAAGCAGCGCCTGGCCGACTACAAGGTGCCGCGGCAGGTCGTGTTCCGGGACGCGTTGCCGCAGACGCCCGCCGGCAAGGTGCAGAAATCCGTCCTGCGCGGGGAGTAGCGCCGATACCACATGGAACCTATCAAGCACTTGCTTGATATAGGCCTTGTATATTATCTATGCCGTACTGGCGAGTGATAAGATATTTCAATCTACCAAGCACTTGCTTAGTAATTGAGCCTGTGTCAATCTGTTTGATAGGCACTGGGAACCTGGCAATTTGCGGCGGGCAAATTGGCCAGGATAAAAAGCGGAGACAAGTCGCGACGGTGGGCAGGGCGCCACGGCGCGATGGCAAGGAGAACGACATGATGCAGGGAGAGCGGCTGAAAAGCGCGCAAACAATGGCAATATCTGCTGAGCAGGCGGAACGGATGATGCTGATCACGTGCGGGCGCGTCGCCTACATCGGCCTGCTGGGGCGCCCGCAAGTGCGGGAGTTCGGGGCGTTGACGGTGTACGTCTCGCTGAGCGCGCCATTCCAGATCCAGGTTGGCGAGCGCCCCTGGGAGAGCGCCGAAATGTATGTGGTGGCGCCCGATACGCCCCATCGCATCACCACCAGCGACCGTCTCATCGGCCTGATCCTGGTGGAAACAGAGACCATCGCGCTTGCCTCCTTGCCCGCGTGGCTGCAGCCCAGTGGCGATGCAAGCCAATGCTTGCCGGGCCTGGCACAGGTGCGCAACGCCTTTCATCGATTGTGCAACAAGCAAGTGCACATCGCCACGATCCAGGAAGATTTCGACGGCTATTTCTTCGGCCAGCAATTCGTGGCCCGCAAGCTCGACGCGCGCATGGCGGTGGTGGTCGATCGCATCAGGCACGATCCCTGCGGATTGATCGGCGCGGAAGAATGCGCAAAACTGGTGGACCTGTCGTTTTCCCGCTTCCTGCACCTGTTCAGGGAGGAGGTCGGCACCACGTTCCGTAGTTTCCGGGCCTGGAAGCGGGCCCGTAGCTTCCTGTGGTACGTCAATACCGCTGCCAGCCTGACGGACGTCGCGCTCGATATCGGCTATCCCGATTCGTCGCACTTCAGCCATACAGTGCGCCGGTACTGGGGCTTGACGCCCAAGGATATCCTGGCTGGCTCGCGCCGCCTGGCCGTCATCCACCATAATTTTGAGCCGGTCGTCGCGGCGTGAGCATGAAAAGCGACTACACGACGGACGGGCCGGAAGCGACGCCTGCAAGCGGGCCCACCACCCGGCGCGGGCGCGGCAAGCGGGCGTCGGACACGACGATTCCGCGCGATCGCATCCTGCATGCCGCGGCCCGGTTGTTCCACGAGCGCGGTTACCAGGGCACCAAGGTGCGCGATATCGCGGAAGCGGTCGGTATCCTGTCCGGCAGCCTGTTCTATCACTTCCGCTCCAAGGATGAGATGCTGTTCGAGATCATGCGCGAAACGGCCCTCAGCCTGTGCCTGCGCGCGGAGGATGTCGTGCAGCGGACCGGGGATCCGGCCGGCCGCCTGCAACAGATCATCGATATGGAACTCGAGTGGATGGTCAGTGACGTCAAGAAGGATTATCTTGCCGTGCTGGTATTCGAATGGCGCGAAGTGCCGGAACCGCTGAAGGCGGAATTCACCCGCCTGCGGACGCGCTACAACGGGATTTGGCTGGACGCGCTGTCGGACTATGCCCGCCTGTGTCCCTTGCGTATTCCCGTCGATGCGGCCGCGCGCATCCTGCACGGTGCGCTGATGGGCGCCATGACCTGGTTCCGCGCCTCGGGCCGTTACAGCGCGCCGGAATTTCGCGACATGCTGCTCAAGCTCATCGTGGCGTGATCGGCAGCGGGTGCGTCCGGTGCGGCGGCACCATTGAGCCCGCGGCGCAGCTAATTGGCACAAGATTGTCGCTTCCTCAGCTGTTAACCTGATGCATGAACGTGCTTGTCAGCGCGCTAGTCATAACGATCAGGTCTAATAGAGGAGTCAACAACATGAATGAAGCCGTCATTGTCGCCACGGCGCGTACCCCCATCGGCCGCGCTTTCCGCGGCGCGCTGAACAATACAAAGTCCCCGACCTTGCTGGGGCATGCGATTCAGCATGCGGTCAAGCGGGCCGGCATCGACGGTGCCGACGTCGATGACCTGGTGATGGGCACCGTGTTGGCGGCGGGCACCGCCGGCATGAACCTGGCCCGCTACGCCGGTATCGCGGCGGGCCTGCCGCTAAGCGTGCCCGGACAAACCATGGACCGCCAGTGCTCGTCCGGTCTGATGGCCATTGCGACGGCGGCGAAACAGATCATTGTCGATGGCATGCGGATTGTGGTCGCGGGCGGCCATGAGAACATCTCGGCGGTGCAGGGCCGCTATATGGAATGGGCCGCCGCGGAAGCCGATCCTATGGTCCTGCGACAAGCCGTGCATGCCTACATGCCGATGTTGCAGACGGCCGAATTTGTCGCGAAAAAATACGGCATTTCCCGCGAAGCGCAGGACGCGTACGCGCTCGCCTCGCAACAGCGCACGGCGCTGGCGCAGCAACTCGGCCGGTTTGACGATGAAATCGTGCCGATCACCACCGACATGGCCATCCAGGACAAGGAAACCAAGGCGTTGTCGTACCAGACGGTGACGTTGGCGCGGGACGAAGGGAACCGTCCCGAGACGACGCTGGCCAGCTTGCTGGCATTGAAACCGGTCATCGAAGGCGGTTCTGTCACCGGCGGCAATGCCAGCCAGTTGTCCGACGGCGCGTCGGCCTGCGTGATGATGGATCGCCGCACGGCCGAGCGCAAGGGCCTCAATCCGCTGGGTATCTACCGTGGCATGGCGGTGGCCGGCTGCGCGCCGGAGGAAATGGGTATCGGCCCGATTTATGCGATTCCGAAACTGCTCAAGCAGCACGGATTGACGGTGGACGACATCGGCCTGTGGGAATTGAACGAAGCCTTCGCATGCCAGGCCTTGTATTGCCGCGACCAGCTCGGCATCGACCCGGAAAAGTACAACGTCAATGGTGGCGGTATCTCGATCGGCCATCCCTACGGCATGACGGGCGCGCGCCTGGTGGGCCATGTGCTGCTCGAGGGCAAGCGCCGGAACGTGAAGTACGCGGTGGTCGCCATGTGCGTGGGCGGCGGCATGGGTGCCGCCGGACTGTTCGAGATCGTCTGAGCGCGAAAGTCGGGGAGAAAATGATGAATTTCACAACATTGAACGATATCCTGCCCTATCACGTTGCCACTCGGCCCGATGCGACGGCAATCGGCACCGACGACCGTCATGTCAGCTTTCGCGCGCTGGAGCAGTGCGTCAACCGCATCGGCAATCGCTTGCGGGAACTGGGGGTGCGGCCCGGCGACCGCGTCGCCTGCCTGACCAAGCATCACACCGAGTGCCTGATGCTGTTGCTGGCGGCATGCAAGATCGGCGCGGTCTGCATGCCCGTAAACTGGCGCCTGTCAGCGCCGGAAGTCGAATATGTCGTCAATAACGGCGAAGCGCGCTTCCTGATGGTGGACGCGGCCTTCCTGCCGGTGGTCGGGCAAGCGCAATTGCCGGGCGTGCTGCAAACAGTCTGTACCGAGCAGGACGCGAGCGGCCTGCCAGGCTTTGCATCCTGGTATGGCGGGGCCGATGCCAGCCTGGAGGCGGTGCCGGCCGAGCCCGGCGAAACGGCGTTGCAACTCTATTCCTCGGGCACGACGGGTTTTCCGAAGGGGGTGGAGTTATCGCATCGCGCGCTGCTATCGACCTGCCGCACCTGCGCCGACGCGTGGCAGTTCGACGGCGCCGGTATCTTCGGCAATCCCTTGCCTACCTTCCATGTCGCCGGCATCGCCATGCTGTTGCTGCCCTTGTATGCCGGCGGGCGCACCGTGGCTTTTGCGGAATTCGATCCGTCCGCCTTCATCGCCAGTATCGGACGCCACGGTATCAGCCATACATTCGTGGTGCCGGCCATGTTGCAGTTCATGTTGAACGCCCCCAACGTGGCCGAAGGCAAGTTCGAGGGCTTGCGCCAGATCGCTTACGGCGGTTCGCCCATCAGTGAACGGCTGCTGCAGGACGCGATGCGGGTATTTCAGTGCGGCTTCCTGCAAGTCTATGGCCTGACCGAAGTGGCGGGGCCGGCCACCTTCCTGCGGTCGGAAGACCACGAGCCGGGCGGGCCGCGCGCCTATCTGTTGCGTTCGGCCGGCCAAGCGGTCGGGGGCGGACAGTTGCGTATCGTCGACCCGGCCACGCTGGCCGATGCACCGGATGGCGAGGTGGGGGAGATCTGGATCCAGTCCATCCGCAACTTCAACGGCTATTGGCGCAACCCGGAAGCGACGGCCGAAGCGTTCCCGCATGGGCGCGACGCGGCGGGAGGATGGTTCCGCTCGGGCGATATCGGTTACCTGAAGGACGGTTACCTGTTCATCCATGACCGGGTCAAGGACATGATCATCTCCGGTGGGGAAAATATCTATCCGGCCGAAGTCGAGAACATCATCATGCAACATCCGGCCGTGGCCGATTGCGCGGTGTTCGCCGTCCCTGACGACAAATGGGGCGAGGCCGTCAAAGCGGCCGTGGTCGTGCGTGCGGGGCAAGCACTGGAGGCGCAGGAATTGATTGCCTTCGTGCGGGAGCGGATGGCCCATTACAAATGTCCGAAAACCGTGGACTTCGCCGAGACCCTGCCGCGCAACCCGACCGGGAAGCTGCTGAAGCGGGTGTTGCGCCAGCCCTATTGGGAGGGGCGCGACAAGCTTGTCAGCTGAGGCTGTCGAGCCGCCGTCTCCAGGGCAGTCGCGCTCGACGCGATGCGATTGCCCTCTTTTTTGATTACCGACCCGAGGAACGACATGCAAGACGTATGTGCTGATCTGCTAGAGGAATACCAGGGACTGGACGCGCTGGCGGCCCGATTGACGTCGCAGCAATGGCAAACCAGGACCGCCTTCCACGACTGGACGCCGTGGGATGAAATCGCTCACTTGTGCCTGTTCGATGAAACCGGTTTGCTGGCCGCCACCGATGGCAATGCATTTGCCGCCGATGCGCGCGCGCTGACGGCAGCGCTCGCGAACGGCCGGCAGTTCAGCGAGCTGGCCCGGGAAAAATATCAGGCGCTGGATGGACCGGCCCTGCTGGCGCACTGGCGCGGCCGCTACACGGCGCTGGTGGCGACGCTGGCGGCGTTGGATACGCGCGCGCGCTTGCCCTGGTATGGACCGACCATGAGCGCCCGTTCGTTTGCTACCGCCCGCATGATGGAAACCTGGGCCCACGGGCAGGATGTGTTTGACGCCATGGGCGTGCGGCGCCAGCCATCGCACCGGCTGAAACACATCGCCCATATCGGCGTGACGACGTTTGGCTGGACCTTTGTCAACCGCAAGCTCGCCGTGCCGGAGCCGGCGCCATACGTGGAACTGAGCGCGCCCGGCGACGAGACCTGGACCTGGAACGAGCCATCGACGGCCAATGCCGTGCGCGGCAGTGCGGAAGATTTCTGCCTGGTCGTGACGCAGCGTCGCAACGCCCTTGACACGGCGCTGCAGGTCAGCGGTGACGCGGCCGCGCAATGGCTGGCCATCGCCCAATGTTTCGCCGGGCCGCCGGCCACGCCGCCCGCGCCGGGTACGCGTGGCGTGCGCTGCGAGGGCGCAAATGCCAATGCGGTATAGGCGGCGGCCATGAGCGACGAAGGCTTGCCGCTGACGCTGGCGTTGTGCGGGGAAATCGAGCCCCGTTTGCGCGCGCTGCGCGCCGCCTGCGGCGACCAGGCGCTGTCGGACTATGCATTTTCCAACCTGTATCTGTTCCGGCATGCGCACGCCTACCGCTATCTGCCCGGCGCGCTGCCTTGCATCAAGGGCATCACCTATGACGGCGCCAGCCACCTGTTGCCGCTGTTCGATCCGGGGCAGGCGACGGCGGACCAGCTGGCCGAGCTCCTTTGCGGGCATGACTGCCTGTTCCCCGTCGCGGAACCGCTGCTCGCCTGCCTGGACCCTGGCCGCTTCTGCTGGAGCGATCTGGCCGCCGACGCGGACTACGTCTATCCGGCCGAGAATTTCCGCAGCTATCGCGGGGAGCTGCTGCGCAAGAAGCGCAACCTGATGCGGCAATTGTTGGCGACCAGCACTATCGTTGCGCGGCCGATGACGGACGACACCGTCGGGGACGCGCTGGCGGTGCTGGACGCCTGGCTGCGCGACAAGGACAAACACGCCGGCGACGCCGACGACAGCGCCTGCCGGGAAGCGCTCCGGCAGCATGCTCAGCATGGCCTGGAGGGCCAGGTCTATTATGCGGATGGGGTGCCGGCCGGATTTTTCCTGGCACAGCCATTCTCGCCGGCCGTTGCCGTGATGCGCTTTGCCAAGGGCAACGACGCCTACAAGGGCATCTACCAGTACATGTTCCATCACTATTGCATCAGCCGCCCCGGGCTGCAATGGCTGAACTTCGAACAAGACCTCGGCATGGCGAATTTCCGTCAAACCAAGCGCTCCTACCAGCCTTCGGCCATGTTGCGCAAATTCCGCGTCCGCTTGCGCGCCTGATTGCCGCCCCGGGCAAGCTACCAGCCACTTTACGCAAGACGCCCGGCGTCCCCGCGAGTAACTTACACCTACACCGCAAAACACCGCGCGACGCGCCTTGCGTGTAGCGCATTTGCGTTCCGGCCCACTTACATCAGATAAAACATGGCTATCATAGAAACCAATATTGCCACCGGTAGCGAGACCTTCCAGTCCAACCGTAGCGGCATGCTGTCCCTGCTGGGAAAAGTTCGTGAGCTCGAAGAGCGCACGCGTCAGGCTTCGGCGGCGTCGAAAGCACGCTTTGAAAAGCGCGCACAATTGCTCCCCCGCGAGCGCTTGTCACTGCTGCTGGACCATGGAACGCCGTTCCTGGAATTGTCGACCTTGGCCGGCTATTGCATGGACAACGCGGATCCCGATAAGAGCGTGGCCGGCGGCGGCGTGATCGCGGGCATCGGTTATGTCTCCGGTGTGCGCTGCATGGTGTGCGCTTCCGATTCCGGCATCGAGGCCGGCGCCTTGCAGCCCAAGGGCCTCGATAAGCAGTTGCGCGCCCAGGAGCTGGCGCTGGACAACAAGCTGCCCTATATCCAGCTGGTCGAAAGCGCGGGCGCCAACCTGATGGCGTACCGGGTCGAAGAGTTCGTGCGTGGCGGCAACCTGTTCCGCAACCTTGCCCGTCTGTCCGCCGCCGGCCTGCCGGTGGTGACGGTGACGCACGGTTCGTCCACCGCGGGCGGCGCCTACCAGACTGGCTTGTCGGACTACATCATCATGGTGCGGGGCCGCTCGCGGGCCTTCCTGGCCGGGCCGCCGCTGCTGCGCGCCGCGACGGGCGAGATTGCCACCGAAGAGGAGCTGGGCGGGGCGGAGATGCATACCGGGATTTCCGGCCTGGGCGACTACCTTGCCGAGGACGATCGCGATGCCTTGCGCATCGCGCGCGAGATCATGGCGAAAATCGAGTGGAACCGCGGTGTGCCGCAGGCCACGCCGCCGGCCATCAAGCCGCCGCGCTACGCCGCCGAAGAACTGCTCGGTGTGATGGCCATGGACCACAGGCGTCCGGCCGATATGAAGGAAGTGATCGCCCGTATCGTCGACGACTCCGATTTCCTGGAATTCGGCGAGCGCTATGGCTCGGCCACGGTGTGCGGCCATGCCATGCTGGACGGCCACCCGATCGGTATCATCACCAACAATGGGCCGATCAACCCGGCCGGCGCGGCCAAGGCCACCCACTTCATCCAGGCCTGCTGCCAGGCCCAGGTGCCCATCCTGTACCTGAACAATACCACCGGCTTCATGGTCGGCCGCAGCTACGAGGAAGCGGGCAGCATCAAGCACGGTTCCAAGATGATACAGGCGGTCACCAATGCCACCGTGCCGCAGATCACGATCTATTGCGGGGCCTCGTTCGGTGCCGGCAACTACGGCATGTGCGGCCGCGGCTTCCATCCACGCTTCTGCTTCTCCTGGCCCAATGCCAAGACGGCCGTGATGGGCGGCGAGCAGGCGGCGCAGACCATGTTGATCGTCACGGAAGCGGCGATGAAACGCAAGGGCGAAGTCGACCACGACAAGCTCGAATCGCTGCGGCGCAAGATCGTGGACAATTTCGACCGCCAGATGGACGTGTTCACCACCAGCGCCCATGTGCTCGATGACGGCGTCATCGATCCGCGCGACACGCGTTCTATCCTGTCCTACGTGTTGTCGATCTGCCGCGAGGCGAAAGCGCGCGAACCTCACGCGATGCAGTTCTCCGTCGCCCGTCCCTGAGTTGCGGCGCCCTACAGGAGTTCATTCAGATGAAACTTACTCAGGAACATGAGGAAATTCGCCGCACCCTGCAGCGCTTCATCGCCCAGGAAGTCAATCCCTACGTGGACGAGTGGGAGCAGGCCGAGCTCTTTCCCGCGCACCGGCTGTTCAAGAAAATGGGCGATCTGGGCCTGCTCGGATTGACCAAGCCGGTCGAATTCGGCGGCATGGGCCTGGACTTGTCCTATGGCGCCGTGCTGGCCGAGACGCTGGGGGAAGTCGATTGCGCCGGCATCCCGCTGGCCATCGGCGTGCAGACGGACATGGCGACTCCTGCCCTGGCCGAGCGCGGCTCCGACGCGTTGCGCCGGGAATTCCTGATGCCGGCCATCGCCGGGGACATGGTCGCTTGCCTCGGCGTGTCGGAAACCGGTAGCGGTTCGGACGTGGCATCGCTGAAGACCACGGCGCGCAAGGATGGCGGCGATTACATCATCAGCGGCGGAAAGATGTGGATCACCAACGGCACGCAGGCCGATTTCTGCGTGGTGCTGGCCAATACGTCCGACGGCGCCCCGCATCGCAACAAGTCGCTGATCGTGGTGCCGATGCGGACGCGCGGCGTCGAGGTGGCCGGCAAAATCCGCAAGATCGGCATGCATGCCTCCGATACCGCGCAACTGTTCTTTGACGAAGTCCGGGTACCGCAGCGCTACCGCATAGGCGAAGAAGGCAAGGGATTCATCTATCAGATGGAACAGTTCCAGGCCGAGCGGATCTGGGGCGCCATGAATGCCGTCGGCGTGCTGTCCCAGGTGATCGAGCGGACCATAACCTATGCCCGCGAACGCAAGGCCTTTGGCCGCTCTATCCTCGATAACCAGTGGGTGCAGTTCAAGCTGGCCGAATACAAGACGGAAGTGGAGGCGTTACGCGCGCTATCGCACCGCGCAATCGGGATGGTCACGCAAGGGCAGGATGCCACCGAACTGGCTTCCATGGCCAAGCTCAAGGCGGGGCGTCTGATGCGCGAGGTCACCGACGGCTGCCTGCAGTTCTGGGGCGGAATGGGATTTGCCTGGGAGAGCCGCGTCTCGCGCGCCTATCGCGATGGCCGTCTGCCTTCCATCGGCGGCGGCGCGGACGAAATAATGATGCAGATTATTTCCAAGTCGATGGGCACTTTTCCCAAAAATAACTGACGTATCACTAGGAAGCTGAACAACTACACCATGACTACCACTTCCCAATACCACAAGATCCTGATCGCCAACCGCGGCGAAATCGCGCTGCGCATCATGCGCACGGCCAAATCCATGGGATACCGCACCGTCGCCGTGTTTTCGGCCGCCGACCGGACCAGCCGCCACGTGCGCGAAGCCGACCAGGCGGTCTATATCGGCGAGGCGCTGCCGGCGCAGTCTTACCTGAACATTCCTGCCATTATCGAGGCCGCGCGCGTCAGCGGCGCCGACGCGGTCCATCCCGGCTACGGTTTCCTGGCCGAGAATGAAGACTTCGCCATGGCTTGCCGCGATGCCGGCCTGGTCTTTATCGGCCCTACGCCGGAAGCCATCGTCGCCATGGGCAACAAGGCTGGCGCCAAGAACCTGATGATCGAGGCCGGCGTGCCATGTATTCCAGGCTACCAGGGCGACGACCAGGGCGAGGAGCGCCTGTGCGCCGAGGCCGGAAAGACCGGCTACCCTGTCATGATCAAGGCCACCGCCGGCGGCGGCGGGCGCGGCATGCGCCTGGTCTCCCGGGCGGAAGACTTCCTGGCGGCCCTGCGCAGTGCGAAATCCGAAGCGCAAAGCGCATTCGGCAACGCGGAAGTGATCCTTGAGCGCGCCATCATCAATCCGCGCCATATCGAGATCCAGGTGTTCGCCGACCGCTTCGGCAATGCCATCCACCTTGGCGAACGGGACTGTTCTGTCCAGCGCCGCCATCAAAAGGTGGTGGAAGAAGCGCCGTCGCCCGCGGTCGATGCCGGCCTGCGAGCGCGCATGGGGGCCACCGCGGTCAACGCCGTCAAGGCGATACGCTACGAAGGCGCCGGCACGCTGGAATTCCTGCTCGACACGGACGGCAATTACTATTTCATGGAAATGAATACCCGCCTGCAGGTTGAACACCCCGTGACGGAAGCCATTACCGGCCTCGATCTGGTCGAACTTCAGCTCCGCGTGGCGGCCGGTGAAGCGCTGCCGCTGGCGCAGGAGGATGTGCGCCTGCGCGGCCATGCGATCGAGGTGCGCCTGTGCGCGGAAGATGCCGGCGCGGGCTTCATGCCGCAGAGCGGCACCATGAGCCTGTGGCGGATGCCGGCCACCATCCGGGCCGAGCATGGCCTGGAATCCGGCTCCGAGATTTCCCCTTACTACGATTCCATGATCGCCAAGCTGATCAGCTTTGGCGGTTCGCGCGACGAGGCGCGCCGCAAACTGCTGGCGGCACTGGAAGACACCGTGGCGCTCGGTGTGAAGACCAATCAGAAATTCCTCGCCAGCTGCCTGGCACACCCGGTATTTGCGGCCGGGGGGGCGACCACCGCCTTCATCGGCGACCATGGCGCCGCCTTGCTGCAGCCCGATGCAGCGCAGGATGCGCGCGCCCACGCGCTGGCCGTGGCCCTGCTGTACGCCACCGCCAGCGCGCCCGAGGGCACGCGCGCCAGCGACATTGCGCACCGCCTGCCGATCGCGTTCCGCCTGCAGACCGGGGCTGGCGACTGTGTCGCCAGCCTGCGCAACCTGGGCGAGCTGTGCTACGCGGTGGACATGGGCGAGCACCGCTTCGAATTGCAGATCGTGGCGCTGGACGCCGCGCATGCCCGCATCGCGTGCAATGGTCTGGTGGAGGGGATGGTATTCAAGCGCCTGGGCAACGAGTTGCTGCTGCAATACCAGGGTGCGGCCTATCGCGTCCAGGACACCACCCACGTGGCGCAAGCGCGCCAGGGCGAAGGCGGCGGCGACGGCAAGATACGCGCCGCGATGAATGGCCGCGTGGTGGCGGTGCACGTCGCCGAAGGCGAGATGGTCAAGGCCGGGCAGCCGGTGGTCACGCTGGACGCCATGAAAATGGAACACGTCCACGCGGCGCCCGTGGCCGGCTGCATCAAGGCCTTGCACGTCGTCATGGGCGACCAAGTGACGGCTTACCGCGTGGTGGCGGAAGTCGAAGTCGAGGTCGAAGCGGCCCAGCCCTCGGTAGCGAACGGCTGAGCTATGAATATCGAATCAGTAAAGGAGAGACAAATGGACAACCCGGCAGTGCTGCTGGAAAAACGGGGATCGGCATACTGGATCACCCTGAACCGGCCAGACAAGCGCAATGCGATCAACCAGGATGTCATCGACGGCGTCTGCGCCGGCCTGAGCCAGGCCCACGGGGATCCGGAAGTGCGGGTCATCGTGTTGACCGGCAACGGCGAGAAGGCCTTCTGCGCGGGCGCGGACCTGCAGCCGGGCAAGGGCTTCGCGTTCGATTATGCCAGGCCGACCACCCCGTACGCGGACCTGCTGCGGCAGGCGAAGAACGCAACGCTGCCGATCGTGGCCCGCATCAACGGCGCCTGCCTGGCCGGCGGCATGGGCTTGCTGTGCATCGCCGACATGGCGGTGGCCGCCGACACGGCCATGTTCGGCTTGCCCGAGGTCAAGGTCGGGGTGTTTCCCATGCAGGTGCTGAGCTTGCTGCAAGACCTGGCGCCCCAGCGCATCGTCAGGGAGTGGTGCATCACCGGCGAACCGTTCGACGCGGCCACCGCGCTGGCGCACGGACTGGTCAACCATGTTGTGCCGGCAGCCGAACTCGATGCCCGGACCAACTGGTTGCTCGATCGCATACTGGACAAATCGCCGACGGCTATCCGCCGCGGCAAGTACGCGATGCGGGCACTGGCGGCCATGTCGTTCGACGAGGGCATCGCCTTTACGGAAAGCCAGATTGCGCTGCTGCCGCAGACCGAGGATGGCAGGGAAGGACTGGCCGCCTTTAATGAAAAACGCAAGCCGGTATGGACCGGCCGCTAAGGGGAGCGACAATGACTAATGCAATCGACAAGGTAGTCCGGATCGGCGGGGCGTCCGGCTTCTGGGGCGACAGTTCGGTCGGCGCACCGCAACTGGTGCAGGGCGCGGACATCGATTACCTGGTGTTCGACTACCTGGCCGAACTGACCATGGCCATTCTTGCTTCGGCGCGCAGCAAAAAGCCCGAACTGGGCTACGCGACCGATTTCGTCGACGTCGCCATGAAGAATGTGCTGGCCGAGGTGGCGGCACGGGGTATCAAGGTGGTCACCAACGCGGGCGGCATCAACCCTCAAGGCTGCGCGGACGCGCTGGCCCGTCTGGCCCAGGAAATGGACGTGAAATTGAAGATCGCCGTGGTCGAAGGCGACGATGTGAGCGCGCTGCTGCCGGCCCTGCGCGAGGCCGGCCAGACCGATATGTTCACCGGCGAGGCGCTGCCAGCGCGCATCCTGAGCGCCAACGCCTATCTGGGCGCTTTCCCGGTGGCGCAAGCGCTGGCCGCGGGCGCGGACGTGGTCATTACCGGACGCTGCGTCGACAGCGCGGTGACGCTGGGCCCGTTGATCCATGAATTCGGCTGGCGCGAAACTGACTACGACCTGCTGGCGGCGGGCAGCCTGGCCGGCCATATCATCGAGTGCGGCTGCCAGGCCACCGGCGGCCTGCATACCGACTGGGAAGCGGTGCCCGACTGGGCCAATATCGGCTATCCAGTGATTGAATGTAGCGCCGATGGCAGCGTGGTGGTCACCAAACCGAAAGGAACCGGCGGCAGGGTGATCGAGGCGGCCGTTGCGGAACAGATCCTGTACGAGATCGGCGATCCCGGCGCCTACGTCCTGCCGGACGTCGTGTGCGACTTCCGCCAGGTGCGGGTCACCCAGCAAGGGGAAGACCGCGTGGCGGTGTCGGGCGCCCGTGGCTTCGCGCCGACCAGCTCGTACAAGGTGTCGGCCACGTACATGGACGGCTACCGCAGCAACGGCACCATGGTCATCGTCGGCATCGACGCCGTCGCCAAGGCCAGGCGCACCGGGCAAGCCATCATCGAACGCACCCGGGCCATGTTCGAGAAGGCCGGCCTGTCGGACTACAGCGCCACGCACGTCGAAGTGATCGGGGCGGAAAGCCTGTATGGCCCGCACGCGCGCACGACCAAGGCGCGCGAAGTGATGATGCGGGTCGCGGTCAACCATCCAATGAAGCCGGCGCTGGAGATCTTTGCGCGGGAAATCGCGCCGGCCGGCACGTCGTGGGCACCGGGAACCACCGGGCCCGCGCTGTCCCGCCCATCGGCCTCGCCGCTGATCAAGCAGTTTGCCTTTACGCTGCTCAAATACAAGGTTCCCGTCAACATCGTCATGGACGGTGAAACGCGGCCGGTGCGCATCGCGGTGGAGGGCGGCTACCAGCCGCAGGCCATGGGGGCGGATGCGGAGCCGACGCCGGCCGCACCGGCGCCGGCCGTGCCGGACGCCGTGCTGGTGCCCCTGATTAAGCTGGCCTATGCGCGCAGCGGCGACAAGGGCAACATCTCCAATATCGGCGTCATCGCGCGCAAGCCGGAATACCTGCCCTTGATCCTGGACCAGGTGACGCCAGCGGTGGTCGGCCAATACTTTGCCCACCTGGTGTCGGGCAAGGTGCTGCGCTATCTCGTTCCGGGTCTCAATGCCTGCAATTTCATGCTGTACGAGGCATTGGACGGTGGTGGAACCGCATCGATGCGCATGGACCCGCTGGGCAAGGGCATGGGGCAGATGTTGCTCGATCTGCCGGTGCCGGTGCCCCGTAGCTTGGCCGCGACACTCTGAAACACACGATAACGATGAAATTGGGAGAGAACTGTGCAACTTGATTTTGACTTCGCCGGCAAGCACGTGGTGGTGTTCGGCGGAACCACCGGCATCAACTTCGGCATCGCCCAGGCGTTCGCCAGGCAGGGCGCCGCCGTCACGGTGGCGAGCCGCAAGCAGGAAAACGTGGATGCGGCTTGTGCCGAACTGCGCAAATTCGGCGCGCCCGTCTTCGGCGCCAGCGCCGACGTGCGCGATTTCGAGGCCGTCGGCCAGGCCCTGGACGAGGCCGTGCAGCGGCTGGGGCCCATCGATGTGCTGGTGTCGGGCGCGGCCGGCAACTTCCTGTGTGAAGCGAAAGACATGTCGGCCAACGGTTTTCGCGTGGTCATCGACATCGACCTGGTGGGCTCGTTCCACGTCTTGCGCCAGGCCTACCGCCACCTGCGTAAGCCGGGAGCTGCGGTCATCAACATCACGGCGCCGCAATCGTTTATCCCGATGCGTTACCAGGCGCATGCGGGCGCGGCGAAAGCGGGGATAGACCAGCTGACCCGCACACTGGCGCTGGAGTGGGGCATCGACGGCATTCGGATCAATTCGATTTCGCCCGGGCCGATCGATGGCACCGAGGGCTTCCGTAAATTGATGGCCAACGATGCCCAGCAGCGCGAGCGCGCGGTGGAGGCGGTCCCGTTGAAGCGCATCGGTACGCTCGACGATATTGCCAACCTGGCGCTGTTCCTCGGTTCGCCTTATGCCGGCTATATCTCCGGCGCCCTGATTCCGTGCGATGGCGGGGGCGCGCTGGAAAGCGTGAAGCCGCCGCTGGAAGCGGCCGGCGCGGCGCTGGCGCGCCAGGCCAGGGGGGAGGCTTGAGATGAAGATCATGGTCCCTGTCAAACGCGTCGTCGATTTCAACGTCAAGCTACGGGTGAAAGCCGACGGCACCGGGGTGGAACTGGCCAACATCAAGATGGCGATCAACCCATTCGATGAGATTGCAGTGGAGGAAGCCACCCGCCTCAAAGAGCGCGGCGCGGCGGCCGAAGTGGTGGCGGTGTCCTGTGGCGTGGCGCAGTGCCAGGAAACGCTGCGCACGGCGATGGCGATCGGTGCCGACCGCGGCATCCTGGTCGAGAGCGACGCCGAGCTGCAACCGCTGGCCGTGGCCAAGCTGCTGAAGGCAGTGGCGGCCAAGGAACAGCCGCAACTGATTATCCTCGGCAAGCAAGCCGTCGACGACGATTGCAATCAGACCGGACAGATGTTGGCGGCGCTGCTGGGCTGGCCGCAGGCCACCTTTGCATCGCAGTTGTCCATCGAAGGGGACAAGGCGCTCGTCACGCGCGAGGTCGATGGCGGCCTCGAGACCGTGTCGCTCACCTTGCCGGCCGTGATCACCACGGACCTGCGGCTGAACGAGCCGCGCTATGTGACGCTGCCGAACATCATGAAGGCGAAGAAGAAGGCGCTGGAAACCGTCACGCCGGCCATGCTCGGCGTCGACGTGGCGGCGCGCATCCAGACCCTCAAGGTGAGCGAGCCGCCAGCCCGCGCCGCCGGGATCAGGGTGCCCGATGTCCCCGCCTTGCTCGACAAGCTCAGGAACGATGCCAAGGTCATTTAAACCACCAGCGTAGCCGCATCGGGCGACCGGCATCCGGCTCAGGAGTCCACCATGGATAAGCAACGCATCCGTCAACTCATACGTGCCTGGATGGCGCAGCGCAGGGACCATCCCGAACCGCTGCCGTCGCTGGAGCAAATCCGTCGCGCCGTGGGCTGGGCTGAAGAGGACCGGCCCGAAGATTGTACGGCCGAGTCCCCGATTGCCCTGGCACCGGTCGCGGCTTGAATCTCCCGCTCAACCTGAACCTTTATTTCACGTCATGAAAACACTCGTAATTGCAGAACACGACAACGCCTCCCTGAAAGGCTGCACGCTCAATACCGTCACCGCCGCGACCCAGTGTGGCGCGGAGGTCCATGTGCTGGTGGCCGGCCATCATGCCGGCACCGTCGCCGAGGCCGCCTCGCGCATCACCGGCGTGGCCAAAGTCCTGGTGGCCGATGCGGCCCACCTGGCCGACGGCATGGCTGAAAACATGGCGGCGCAAATCGTCGCCATCGCCGGCCATTACTCGCACATCCTGGCGCCTGCCACCGCCTACGGCAAGAATTTCCTGCCGCGGGTGGCCGCCTTGCTCGACGTCGGGCAAGTGTCCGACATCACCCGGGTGGTGAGCGCCGATACGTTTGAACGGCCGATATACGCCGGCAATGCGATCGCCACCGTTCGCTCGGCCGAGTCCGTCAAGGTCATCACGGTCCGCACGACCGGCTTCGATGCCGCGTCCGAAGACGGCAAGGCGACGGTGGAGGCGATCGCCGCGGTGCCGGACTGCGGCGGAGCGGCGCTGACGTCGCGGCAATTGACACGCTCCGAGCGTCCCGAACTGAGCGCCGCCAAGACGATCGTCGCCGGCGGACGCGGCATGGGTTCCGGCGACGCTTTCAAGATCCTCGAGCCGTTGGCGGACAAGTTGGGCGCCGCGATGGGGGCGTCCCGGGCCGCGGTCGATGCGGGTTTCGTGCCGAACGACTGGCAGGTTGGACAGACCGGCAAGATCGTGGCGCCACAGCTGTACATCGCGGTGGGCATTTCCGGCGCGATCCAGCATTTGGCCGGGATGAAGGATTCGAAGACCATCGTGGCGATCAACAAAGATCCAGAAGCCCCCATTTTTGCGGTGGCCGACTACGGTATCGTCGGCGACCTGTTCGACATTGTGCCGCAATTGGCGGCCGCTTTACCTTGAATCGCAGGGAACTGAAAACATGACTATCGTCGCGCACTTTTTATTTTGCACCGCAACGCAGAAATGGCCACCGCCGGTGCTGCAAGCCGTACTGCCATCGGACCTGATCGGGGACGAGATCTAGCACTTGCCCCCACCGCTGCCCGTGGTCCGCGATGGCGGGCCACGGTCATCAGATCTGCTGGCAGACGCCACACAGGACGATCAAGTCGCCGGCCTTTTCGAAGTAGCTTGCCTTGTGCTCGATGGCCGATGAAACCGGATCCACCCATTTGTAGTTGACCCATCCCTTACCCTTGGCATTGGCCAGCGCGTAGATTTCCTGGACGAAGTACCTGCCGGCCGCATCCCGTATATTCATCATGGCTTTGCCCACGATTCCAGGGTTGCCGCCGTGGGCCAGCATATTGCCTTCGAATTCGCCTGCGATGCGTCGCCATGCAGCCAGTAGACGCAAGCTGCGCACCACCCGGACTGCTATCTTGAGCGCCTTTGACCTAGCGGAAAGGATGAGCAAAGATGAGCGATATCGTGACATTTGCGACACAAGACGCGGTTGCCGCGCAAAACGGTGAGGCGGCCAATTTACCCGATGCGTTGGGCGCAGTACCCTTGCGGCCGATCCGCAAGGTCGGCGTCCTCGGGGCCGGTACCATGGGCGGCGGCATTGCCATGAACTTCGCCAATGCCGGCATACCCGTCATCATTGTCGATATGACAGCGCAGGCGCTCGAGCGCGGCCTCGCCATCGTCAGCAAGAACTATGACGCCAGCGTGAGCAAGGGCAAGCTGAGCCGGGAGGAGGCTGACGCCCGCATGGCGCTTCTGACGGGCTCGCTCGATGACCAGGAACTGGGCCACTGCGACCTGGTCATCGAAGCTGTCTATGAACATCTCGACATCAAGAAGCAGGTGGTGCGCCGCCTGGGGACGATTTGCCGGCCTGGCGCGATCTTGGCCAGCAACACGTCCACACTGGACATCGATGTGCTGGCCGAGGAAAGCGGGCGCGCCGCCGATTTCGTCGGCATGCATTTTTTCAGCCCGGCCAATGTCATGCGCCTGCTGGAGATTGTGCGCGGCGCGCGCACTGCGCCGGAGGTGCTGGCCACCGTGGTCGGCGTGGCCGGCACCATCGGCAAGGTGCCAGTGGTGTCCGGCGTTTGCTACGGCTTCATCGGCAACCGCATGCTGGAATCGTATTTGCGCGAATCGGAATTCCTGATGCTGGAGGGGATCAGTCCCGCCCGGATCGACAAGGCGATCGAGTCGCTCGGCTTGCCCATGGGGCCATGTCGCATGCTGGACTTGGCCGGTCTGGACGTGGCGGCCAAGGTGTTGATTGAGCGGGGCAAGGCTGGCGGCCTGCCGGCCGATCCGGCCTATCGGGTGGTCGTGCAGGAAATGATGCGGCTTGGCCGCTTTGGCCAGAAAACCGGCGCCGGCTATTACCGCTACGATGGTCGCACAGCGGTGAGCGATCCGGAAGTCGAGCGGATCTGCACTGCGCTGGCCGAGCAGCACGGCGTGGCGCGCCGCGCCGACATCACGGACAAGGAAATTATCGAACGCTGCCTGTACCCCTTGATCAACGAGGGGGCCAGGATACTGGAAGAGGGGATCGCCTATGGCCCTGACGATATCGATCTGGTCTGGGTAAATGGTTACGGTTTCCCGGCGCACCGTGGGGGACCTATGCGGTTGGCCGACACCGTCGGCGTCGCGAACATTGCCGATCGCCTCCGTCATTACGGCCATCTGCGTGGCGACCGCTACGGTTACTGGAGCCTGTCGCCGTTGCTGGTGGCGCTCGCGGCGCGCGGCCAAGGCTTCCGCGACTGGCAAGCTACGCCGGTGCGCTGAGTCGATCAAGGCCAGCGTTGCGCCGGCCGCATGGGGAGCGATGGCACGCCGCTCTCCAAATGCGGCGCAGCGCGGCGACCGGCGGCGCAAGATAGCTGGTTGACGCAAGACCTGGCCAGCGTGCTGCGCAAAAATGGTTGGCACCGCAGAGATTTCTTTGCTGGGTGCCATACCTTGCTGACGGCGCCGGGCTGCCGCCCGATGCACGACAGAGGTAGCAAACGTCAATCAGACATATAAAAAATTGGAGACAAAGATGAAAAAGCAATTGTTGGCCGTGTTGATCGCGGCGTCCTGCGCAACGCCGGTCTTGGCGCAATCGAATGTCGCGATCTACGGGCTGGCCGATGCAGGCTTGCAGGTGTCCAACTTTGGCAACGGTCGGAAAGTCAATCTGACCAGCGGCACGGAAGGGGGCTCGCGCCTGGGCTTCAGGGGTAAGGAAGATCTGGGCGACGGCTACCACGCATTATTTACGCTGGAGGCCCGCGTTGAGCTCGACACGGGTGCACAGTCCAACGGCCTGCTGTCCACCGGCGTAAATGAAAACATCACGGCGGGGATGAGCGCGGCCGGTGCGGCGGCGGTCCGGAGCCATACGCCGACCACCATCGTCAATTCCGCCGGCGCCTTGTTCGACCGCCAGTCGTTCGCTGGCCTGGATACGCCGTACGGCATGATCCTGCTCGGCCGCCAATACACGCCCGGTGTGGAGGTGTTCGCCCTTAGTGACGTGTTCGATCTGGGCACCACCGGCACCTGGCTCAATCTGGTGATGGGCGATGCGGGCGTGTTCGCGCCAGGTATCGCGCTGCGTGCCAACCAGGCGTTGCAATATCGCCTGCAATTGCCAAGCGGCGTAGGCGTGTCGGCCATGTATGGATTCAACAACACGGGATCGCTCAATTTGGCCAAGCGCTTTGCCGGCGGCAATGTGCGCTACCGCGCCAATGGTATCGACGCCGGTATCGGCTACAACCGGGAGCAGGATCAGGTCGGCAATCAGGCGCTGACGTCGCTGACGGCGGGTGGGTCATACGTCGCGGGCGATGCGAAATTCTTCGCCGGTTATCACCGCATGAAGAGCGACCACAGCGCGTTCGGCCGGGCCTTGGCGCCACTGCTGACCACGCCGGGCGACGCTGCTGCGCTGTTTTCGAACCTGAAGCTCGATGGGTCGCTCTATACCATCGGCATGCACTACCGGATTGGCGTCGACCGTGTCATGGTGGGCATCAACCATCTCAACGACAAGCTGTCGACCAACGGCGACGCGACATTATTCGCCGTGGGCTACGATCATTTCCTGTCCAAGCGCACGAATCTGTACGCGGTGGTGGCCCATGTCAGCAACCATGGCGCGGCCCAGTATGCCCTCGGTGGTGGCGGTTACTTCGGCGGCTCCACCTCGAAACGGGGACAGGATGGCAACGCGTTGCAACTGGGGATGCGGCACCAGTTTTAAGCCGGGTGAGTGGCATTTCCCTGCGCGGTGCGAGGAACAACTGGCTTCGTCCGCCGCTTGCTTTTACTCCTGATGATCAGCGGCTCGGCCTCGATGGGGGGCTGTGCCGGTGACTCTGAAACAGCAGCAGGGAGTCGGAATGCGGTTCGCGTCGACGGCCGGGCCGTGCCGGACACGTGATGTTTGAGAACTGCACGGTCAATGTGCTGAGTTGCAACGATTCAGTCGGAACCGGCCTTGCGCAAGTGTGTCAATAATTTACCGGCTTCCGGCAAAAGTGCCGGTTCGGATTTAACGCCCAGCCAAAGTGCGCGGGAAGCCCAGGCGTCACGCAGCGGAATGGCACGCAATCCGGCGCTCAGCATCTCCGGTCGCACGGCGCCGTCTGGCAGCACGCCAATGCCCAAGCCCGCCTCTATCATGCGGAAAATGCCGTCAAAGCTGCTGACCTGGATGCGCAAGCGGAGCGGCTTGTCGTGAACGAGTGATGCGTCGATCAATCGCTGGAGGAGCGAACTACCCTGGTTAAGACCAACAAAGTCGTAATCAAGCGCTTCGGCAAAATGCAGTTCGGGCAGGGCTGCCAGCGGATGATCCGCACGCATCAGGAGCACCAGCTTGTCTCGGCGGTAGAGAAATTTTTCCAGGCCCCGGGTCGGCACGTTGTCCGCAAAAATGCCAAGATCGGCTTCGCCGGTGATGACCGCGTTGACGATCTGATCGCTGAGTTTCTCCTCCAGGCCGATGCGTATCAACGGTTGCTCGCGCAAGAACGCGGCAAGATCGTAAGGGAGGAATTGAATAATGGCTGAAGTGTTGGCCCAAATTCTCACGTGACCGCGCACCCCGATCGCGAAGTCCTCCATTTCACCGGCCATCCGATTCACCGTGTCGAGCACGCTGCGCGCGTGCTGCGCCAGTTGCTGGCCAGCCGACGTCAATTCGAGTCCACGCGGCATGCGCAGGAACAAGGGGCAATCGACAATACGCTCCAGTTCGGCAATCCGCTTGCTCAGCGCCGATAAAGTCATGTGCGTCTTATCTGTCGCCTTGGTCAGGCTGCCTGTTTGTGCGACCAGCAGAAAGATGCGCAGCGATTGCAGATCGAAATGGTTGGGGTTGATCACGGCATCAGTCAAAGGAGGGGGGCCGAACTGGGCAGTCGGTATGGGCCGAGGTTAGTAGACGGGGTTGGTTTTGTCAAACGATGGCAACCGCTGTGTCGACGGCGTAGGCTAGTCAGCACGATCCATGAGCGTCCGTAAGGCATGGAAGCGAAGTTCGATCTGTGAATTCTTTGGTTTTCCTGGCGGGAAAGGCGGGTTGAGGAAACAGCGATTATCAGGGAATGCCTTTGCTTCTAAGATGCTTTCAGAACAGCATGACTTATGAGGAGACGTTCATGATAAAACCGTTGGAAGGCTTGCGCGTGATCGAGCTGGGCCAGTTGATCGCAGGGCCGTTCGCCGCCAAGATGCTGGCCGAGTTCGGTGCAGAGGTCATCAAGATCGAGCCGCCCGGCACCGGTGATCCACTGCGCAAATGGCGCCTGCTGCATGAAGGGACTTCCGTCTGGTGGGCAGCGCAATCGCGCAACAAGCAATCCGTGACGCTCGACCTGCGCTCGGAGGAAGGGCAGGAGGTGATCCGTACGCTGGTCCGGGAAAGTGATGTCCTGATCGAAAATTTCCGCCCCGGCACGATGGAAGGATGGGGACTGGGCTGGGATGCGCTGCACGCGCTCAACCCGCGCCTGGTCATGTTGCGGGTGTCGGGCTATGGCCAGGACGGTCCGTATCGCGACCGCCCCGGCTTCGGGGTGGTGGGCGAGGCGATGGGCGGCTTGCGTCATCTGAGTGGTGAGCCTGGCCGCACGCCGGTGCGGGTCGGCGTCTCCATCGGTGACTCGCTGTCGGCCCTGCATGGCGTGATCGGCGTCCTGCTGGCGTTGCGCCACCGCGACCAGCATGGTGGCCAAGGCCAGATGATCGATGTGGCCCTGTACGAGTCGGTCTTCAACATGATGGAAAGCTTGTTGCCGGAATATTCGGTGTTTGGTGCGGTACGTGCACCGGCCGGCAGCAGCTTGCCGGGCATCGCCCCGACCAATGCCTATCAGTGCGCGGATGGCAAGTATGCCCTGATTGCAGGCAATGGCGATGGCATATTCCGGCGCTTGATGGATGTGATCGAGCGCCCCGATCTGCGTGACGAGCCTACGCTGGCCAGCAACGACGGGCGTGTCCAGCATGTCGCGCGGCTCGATGCCGCCATCGGCGCCTGGACCGCGCAGCGCGGCCTGGACGAGACACTCGCGGCGTTGAATGGCGCCGGCATTCCGGCCGGCCGCATCTACGACATCGCCGACATCGCGGCCGATCCCCACTACCGGGCCCGCGACATGATCTTGGACGCCCAACTGGACGACGGCACGCCGGTGCAACTGCCCGGCATCCTGCCCAAACTGAGTGCGACGCCGGGCAGCGTGCGCCGGCCGGCGCCGCGGCTGGGCCAGCATACCGACGAGGTACTGGCCGGTATCGGTATCGATAGCTCCACCCGCGCGGCATGGCGCCAGCGCGGCATCATCTGAACAGGAAACCATTATGAGCAAGCAGCGTTTATACATACAGGAAGTGGCCACGCGCGACGGTTTTCAGAACGAGGCGGCCTATGTCGACACCGATGCCAAGATCGCCCTGATCGACCATCTGAGCGGCTGCGGCTATGCCAAGATCGAGGTGACGTCGTTTACGTCGCCCAGGGCCATTCCGGCACTGCGCGATGCGGAGGCGGTGATGCACCAGATCCAGCGCCGCGAGGGTGTCATCTATACCGTGCTGGTGCCAAACATCCGTGGCGCCGAGCGGGCCTTGTCCTGCAATGTCGACGAGGTCAATCTGGTGATGTCGGTCAGTGAAAGCCATAACCGCACCAATTTGCGGATGACACGCGAACAGTCGTTCGCGCAGCTGCGCGAGGTCATCGGCGTCGTGCGCACCAGTCCCGTGGCGATCAACGTGTCGCTGTCGACGGCGATGGGATGCCCGATGGAAGGCGACATTCCGGCGGCGACCGTGCTGGAGTGGATGCAACGCTTCGCCGACCTCGGCGTCGACGGCGTGACCTTGTGCGACACCACCGGCATGGCCTATCCGGCGCAAGTCGCCGCCCTCAGTGCAGCGGCCCGTGCGCGCTTTCCCCAGCTTCAGCTGACCCAGCATTTCCACAATACGCGCGGCCTCGCACTGGCCAATACGCAGGCAGCGCTGGCCGCCGGTATCGACCGCTTCGACGCGTCGCTCGGCGGTCTCGGTGGTTGTCCTTACGCCCCGGGGGCGACCGGCAACGTTTGCACCGAGGAGCTGGTGCACATGCTGGAACTGGAGGGCTATGACACCGGCATTGACCTGGGCGGTATTCTGGCTGCGGCGGCGCACTTGCCGGAACTGATCGGCCACGATGTGCCCAGCCAGTTGTTGAAAGCGGGAACCCGCCTGAGCTTGCATCCCATGCCGCAGGGCGACGCCGGCATGCCGGTGCAACAGGCATTCAACTAAGGGGGACAAGATGGCCTTCATCGATAGTCTGGATCACCTGGTCCTTACTTGCGTGGACCAGGACGCCACCTTGCGCTTCTACACGGAGGTGTTGCAAATGCAGCTGGAGACTTTCGGCAACGGCCGCATGGCCTTTCGCTTTGGAAACCAGAAAATCAACCTGCATCATCGGGGCAGCGAATTCGAACCGAAGGCGCATCTGCCCGTGCCGGGCGCACTGGATTTGTGTTTCATCGCCGCCGTGCCGCTCGATGCCGTGATCTCGCATCTGCGCGATTGCCGCTGGCCCATCATCGAGGGACCGGTTGAACGGACCGGCGCCACCGGCAAGATCCGCTCGGTCTATGTGCGTGATCCGGACCTGAACCTGATCGAGATAGCGGAGCGCATGCCGTAGCAAATAGTGTCGGTCGTGAAATTCATAACAATTTTTGGAGACAAGTCAAATGAACAGCATTGCACAAATTGGCGAGCCGCCGGTGCCACCGGTCATCGCAGCAAAGCGCAAGAAATGGTGGCAGCAACTTTATATTCAGGTCGTTGCCGCGGTCATCCTGGGCATCTTGCTGGGCCATTTCTATCCCTCGACGGCGGCGGCGATGAAGCCGCTTGGCGATAATTTCCTCAAGCTCGTCAAATTGATGGTCGCCCCGTTGATTTTCTGCACGGTGGTGCATGGCATTGCCAGCATGACCGACATCAAGGCCGTCGGGCGTATCGGGCTGAAGTCGCTGATCTATTTTGAAGTGATGACGACATTTGCGTTGATCATCGGCTTATTGATGGTCAATTTGCTCCAGCCCGGCAGCGCCATGCACATCAATCCGGCCACGTTGGATGCCACCGCGATTGAAGGTTTCACCAAGGCGGCCCATGACCAGACCGTGGTGGGCTTCCTGTCGCATGTTATTCCGAAGACGGTGTTTGGCGCGTTCGCCGAGGGGGACCTGCTGCAGGTGCTGTTCATTTCCATCATCTTCGCGTTCGGTCTGCAGATGTTGGGCGAGGCGGGCAAACCGATGTTGAAGGTGATCGACGTCGGTGCCCAGACCTTCTTCAACATGGTGCGCATGGTCATGGTGGTATCGCCCATCGGCGCGTTCGGCGCGATCGCCTTCACGATAGGCCAGTACGGCGTCGGTTCGCTGGCCTCGTACGGCAGGCTGCTGGGTACCTATTACATCACGGCGATCTTGTTTGTCGTCATCATTTTGGGCCTGACTTGCCGGCTCGCGGGCTTTAGCCTGCTCAAACTGCTGAAGTACATCCGTGACGAGTTGCTGATCGTGCTGGGTACATCCTCTTCCGAATCGGTGTTGCCGCGGATTATGGCGAAACTGGAACGTCTGGGCTGCGACAAATCCGCCGTAGGCCTGGTGGTCCCGGCCGGATACTCCTTCAACCTCGACGGCAGTTGCATCAACATGACGGTGCTGGCCATTTTCATTGCCCAGGCCACCGATACCGTCCTCTCATTTGGACAACAGGTGACGCTGCTGCTGGTGCTGCTGCTCGCCTCCAAGGGCGCGGCCAGCGTCAGCGGCGGGGCGTTCGTCGTGCTGGCGGCCACCCTTGGTTCCGTGCCCGGCTTCCCTGTGGCAGGCCTGGTGCTGGTGCTCGGCGTCTATCGCTTCATTTCCGAAGGGGGCGCCATCGTCAACGTCATCGGCAATACCGTTGCCACCATCGTGATCTCGAAATGGGAAGGCGTGTTGGACGAAGCGACGTTCCGTCGAGAACTCGACAAGGCGCCAGTCGCGGTGGCCTGATCGTATTGCATTGTAAATTTTTGAAAGCGTGAACTCCCATGAAAGTCGTATTTCTTGACGCGGGCACCTTGCCCAATCCATTGTCGTTTCCGGCCGACACCGTCGACTACATCGCCTATCCGGCCACCCACGCCACGGAAGTGGGCGAGCGCATCAGCGGAGCTGCCGTGGTCATCACCAATAAGGTGCGCCTGACCGCGGCGCAGATGCAGGCCGCGCCACAATTGCGCCTGATCGTGGTGGCGGCGGCCGGCACCGACAACATCGACTTGCCCGCCGCCGCCGCACAGGGGATCAATGTGCATAACGTTCCCGACTACGGGTCCGATTCGGTGGCCGAACACGTCATCGCCACGCTGTTTGCCCTGCGGCGTAACTTGATGACCTATGCGGCCGCCGCGATCGACGGGCGCTGGTCCGCGGCCCCCCAGTTTTGCTGGAACGGTCCGCGTATCCGGGACGTCGGCGGCAGCGTGTTCGGCGTCGTTGGCCGGGGCCGTATCGGCCAGGCGGCGGCCCGGCTGGCGCAGGGATTGGGGATGAAAGTCGTGTTCGCCCAGACCCCGGGCAAGGCGTGCCGGACCGACGAATTGCCGCTTGACGAGCTGATCGGGCGCGCGGACGTGTTGACGCTGCACGTGCCCTTGACCGATGCAACACGGGGATTAATCGATCGCGCCACCTTGGCGCGCATGAAGCCCGAGGCGGTGCTGATCAACACCGGCAGAGGCGCTTTGGTCGATCCCGTCGCACTGGCTTGGGCGCTGCGCAACGGGGTGATCGCCGGGGCCGCGATCGATGTGCTCGAGGTGGAGCCGCCGCCGCCGGATCACCCGCTGCTGGCGGGCGACATCCCGGGTCTGTTGTGCACGCCGCACGTGGCATGGGCCAGCGAGCGCGCGCAAGCCCGGCTGGCGGCGACCATTATGCAACTGGTCCAGCACGAGCTGCGGTGAGTGGCGCGATGGAGGATGCGATGACCAATGCGATGTGCCCCGACCGGCAACGGGGCGCCGGACCGCTGCGCGTGCTGGTCGCACCGGACTCGTTCAAAGGCAGCCTGGGGGCGGTGGAGGTAGCCGCACGGATCGCGGCGGGGGTGCGCAGCGCCGTGCCCGACAGTATCGTGACCGAAGCGCCCATGGCCGATGGTGGCGAGGGCACCGCGCTGGCCGTCGCCAGGGCATTGGACGGCGTCTGGGACACGGTCGCGGCCATTGATGCCAACGGCGTGTTGATCGACGTGCCGTTCGCCGTCTGCACCAGTGCTCACCTGGGCGCGTTCGCCATTTTTGATGTGGCCGAGATCGTGGGATTGCATGCGGCCACCAACCCGCCCGGGCTGCGTTCCACCCGCGGCGTAGGTCAGGCCATCCGCGCGATACGGAGCCTGGGGCACAAGCGCATCGTGCTGGGACTGGGCGGCTCGTCCACCAACGATGGCGGCGCGGGCATGCTGGCCGAGCTGCTCTTCAATTTTGTCGACACGGCCGGGGCGCGCGTCGTGCCGGTCTTTAACAACCTGGCACGCATCGACGCGGTTGAATTCCGGGATGACAGGCATTGGCTGTCCGAGCTCGAGTTGATGGGATTGACGGACGTAGGCAGTCCACTGACCGGTCCGTGCGGGGCCAGCATGGTGTTTGGCGCCCAGAAGGGTTTTGCCGACCTCGAGCAGGCGGACCGACTGCTGCAGGGGCTGGCGCAGCGCTGCGACGCGCTCGTCGCCACCGCCTACGCCGACGTCGAGGGGGCGGGTGCTGCCGGCGGCTTGGGGTATGGCATATGCCTGCTGGGCGGAAAATTGTCGTCTGGTGCGCGCTTTGTGCTGGATGCGCTCCGCCTGACCGATGGCAACGTCAACTATGACTGGATCATCACCGGCGAGGGGCGTTCGGACCGGCAGACCCTGTTGGGCAAGGCGCCCGCGCTGGTCGCGCAGCTGGCAAGAAGCGCCAAGATTCCCGTGACCTTGCTGTCGGGCGCGGTCGATTATGACGCCGCGCTGGAAGAAGCGTTCGATGGTTGCTTTTCCGTGCAATCGGGCCCGGTGACGCTGGAGTATGCGATGAACCATGCCGCTCCCTTGCTGGAAGCGGCGAGCCGGCAACTGAGCACACTGTTCGTGCGGACCGGTCTGCGCCATTTGGGCGACGGGGCCGCGCAATAACACAAAAAGATCATGCACCTGCATGTTTGGCACTGTTGATAACTGCTGTAGACACTAAAAGGAGACTAACATGTCTGAACCCTGTTTTAATGCCGGCCGTCGCGCCACCCTGGAAACCTTAGGCTTGGGCGTGGCCACGCTGGCCGCGGCGGGTATCGCCAGTCCGGCTCGGGCCGACGATACGGCCCCATCATCGCACGGCGCCGTGGTGCTTGACCGCCTGGACCACGTCGTACTCACCGTCGCGGACATCGACAAGACTTGCGAATTCTATGCGCGCGCCGTGGGCATGCAGATCCAGACTTTCGGCGCCGGACGGAAGGCGCTGGTATTTGGCAGGCAGAAATTCAATCTGCATCAGCTGGGGCATGAGTTCAATCCCAAGGCCAAGCGGCCCACCCCAGGCGCCATCGACCTGTGCCTGATTGCCGTGACGCCGGTGGAGGCGGTCATCGCCCACCTGAAATCCGTTGGCGTTGCGATAGAAGAGGGACCGGTGATGCGCACCGGTGCGATGGGACCAATCAAATCGGTCTATTTCCGCGATCCGGATGACAATCTGATTGAGATTTCCAATTACGTGTCCTGACGCACCAGCGAGTTCGGGTAGCTGAGCATCTTAGCGGGTGCTCAGCGGTTTGAAGTGCCAGGCGCCCAGTTCGTTGTCGGCACTGCTCAATTAAACGAGAAGGCCCCCCATGCGTGGAGCCGACCTTCTTTATTTTCAGAAGAGTGGGAATCCACGCGAGCAGCACACGCGAGATTGAAGGCTGAAATGAATGGGGCCGATCACAGGAACAGGCAAAGAAACGTGATCAAACGTGGCCATCTCTTTCGGCCCAGACAGGATTTTCATGGTTTGGGTAGCTCATGCTTCCCGCGGCAGGCATGAGCATGCTGCGGGCAGGGAGCGTCGAGGATATTTCTGGCTTTCCTTATGGGAAGGTGTTGTAGAGGAAATGGAAATTGTCAGCATATGGTTTCCGTGCTCCTGCCTTCGGCAAGTTCAGCCTGTGCGCTCGTTATTTCGCCCTCCTGAGGTGCATCAGCAGCGCTGATACCAGGGCGAGGCTAAGAATGGCCAGCCCTAGCGTGGCCACAAGGGTGCCCCGTGCGCCAAGGTATGCCAGGCTATAGCTGCCCATCAACGGCGTGGCCGCTTGGCCGATCAGGGCAGGGCGCGCCAGCCGGCCCATCACGGCGCTGTACTGATTGGAAGGAAATACCGCTAACGGCAGGGTTCCCCGCACTACTGCGCGCAAGCCGTTTCCCGCGCCGAAAATCAGGATGGCAATCAGGCCGGCCGCCGGCGCGACGCAGAGCAACGCGACGCCCGTGGCGACCAGCAGGCAGGACGCAAACGTGGTCCAGGCCGGATGCATGTTTTTTGCAAAGACTTCGACTATGCGGGCGATAACCTGCGCGGGACCCAGCATGGAACTCAAGGCGATGGCACCCACCATCGAGTAGCCGACGCCTTTCAGGATGGGGATAAGATGGATGGACATCATGGTCATGGTCACGGAAGCCAGGACAAAAACCAGGCTGACCAGCATGTAGGTCGTGGCGTCGATGGTGCCGGCGCCTGCCTGGGCCGGCGCCGCCGCCGGAGGAACGCCGTTGGGCGTTACTGCGTTCTGCGCGAAGGCGTGGCGATACATCAGCGGCACCGCCAGCAGCAGGATTGCGGCGTATGCCGCACATGTGCCGCGCCAGCCGAGCCAGGAGAGCAGGAAGGCCAGTAGGGGAAAAGTAATCGTGGTGCAAAAACCGGACACCAGCGTGATGTGCACAATCGCAGCGCGCGCGTCCGTTCGATAGATGTTGCCCAGCGCGGCAAACAAGGCATCATAGAGCCCGCCGGCCATACCCATGCCTATCAACGTCCAGGCCAGGATGTAGACCGGCAGGCAGGTGCTGGTCGCCATCACCAGCAGGCCCGCCGCGATGAACGCCGTGCCCAGCACCAGCACCCGCAGTTCGCCCCATTTTTGCAGCCGCGCCATCACGAATGGCGAAGCCAGGCCGGCTATCAGCACCCCCAGTGAGAGTGCCGCAAGGACCGCTTGGCGGGACCAGCCGGTATCGCTGATGATGGGATCAGCCAGCACCGCCAGGAGAAAAAAGGAGCCACCCCATGCAAGGATCTGGGCCGTCCCCAACAGGAAGGTTGACCTGAATGTCATTGCATGGCCGTCAACTCGACGGTCTTGGGCCTGAAACGGAGAATGTGATCCTGGCGTAACGGTACGCGATAGTTCCCCCGGCATGGGTATCGTTGTGTCACGGCGATGGGATGGCGGCATGCTCAGATCGCGTGCGCTTCGCGCAAGCTGGCGATGGCCTGGTCACCGTAGCCCAGTTCGCGGAGTATGGCGCCTGTATGCTGCCCCAGCGCCGGCACGGCATCCATCCTGGGCGTGACGCCTTCGGGTATGCCGGGCGGCAGCAGTGCCGGGACCGGGCCGCCGGCCGTCTCCACCTCGGTCCAGCGCCCGCGCGCCTTCAGTTGCGGATGGGCCCACACGTCGTGCATGTCATTGACCTGGGCGTTGGCGATGCGGGTTTCTTCCAGGCGCGCCAGCACCTGTTCCGCGGTCAGCCCGGCGAAGGCGGCCAGGATCAACGCCTTGAGCTCGTCGCGCGCGGCCACGCGGCGCGCATTCGAGCAAAAGCGCTCGTCCCCTGCCAGCTCGGGCGCCAGCAATACCTGTTCGCAGAACAGCGCCCATTCCCGTTCGTTCTGGATGCCCAGCATGACCGACTTGCCGTCGCCGGCCGCGAACGGACCGTAGGGATAGATGGTGGCGTGCGCGGAGGCAGTACGCGGTGGCGGCGCGGCGCCGTCGTAAGCGTAGTACAGCGGATAGTTCATCCATTCCACCATGCTCTCCAGCATGGACACGTCGATGCGGCAACCCTTGCCAGTGCGGCCGCGCTGCAGCAGCGCGGCCAGGATGTTGGTGTAGGCGTACATGCCGGCCGCGATGTCGGCGATCGAGCAGCCGGCCTTGGACGGCTCGTCTGGCGTGCCGGTGATGGACAGGAAGCCCGATTCGCTCTGGATCAGCAGGTCGTACGCCTTGCGGTCCCGGTAAGGTCCGTCGGCGCCGTAGCCCGAGATGTCGCACACGATCAGGCGCGGATGGCGTTCCTTGAGCGTTTCGTACGACAGTCCAAGGCGCTCCGCCGCGCCCGGCGCGAGGTTCTGCACCAGCACGTCGGCGCTTTCCAGTAACTGCGCCAGCACGCCGGCGGCGGCTTCGTGTTTCACGTCCAGCGTCAGGCTCTCCTTGGAACGGTTGGTCCATACGAAGTGCGACGCCAGGCCGTTCACGCGGCTGTCGTAGGCGCGCGCGAAGTCGCCCACGCCTGGCCGCTCGACCTTGATCACCCGCGCCCCCAGGTCCGCCAGCTGGCGGGTGCAGAAGGGCGCGGCGATCGCGTGTTCCAGCGTGACGACGGTAATGCCATCGAGTGGTCGCATGGTGGCCTCTTCAGAACGAGCGTGGCAGGCCAAGCACGTGTTCCGCCACGTGCGCCAGGATCAGGTTGGTCGAAATCGGCGCCACCTGGTACAGGCGCGTCTCGCGGAACTTGCGCTCGACGTCGTACTCGGCGGCAAAGCCGAAGCCGCCATGGAATTGCAGGCAGGCGTTGGCTGCCTCCCACGAGGCTTCCGCCGCCAGCATCTTGGCCATGTTGGCTTCCGCACCGCAGGGCTGATGCGCGTCGAACTTCGCGCACGCCTTGAAACGCATCAGGTTGGCCGCCTCGACATTGATGAAGGCGCGGGCGATGGGGAACTGCACGCCCTGGTTCTGGCCGATCGGGCGGCCGAACACTTCGCGCTCCTTCACGTACTTGCTGACCTTGTCGATGAACCAGTAGCCGTCGCCGATACATTCGGCCGCGATCAGGGTGCGTTCGGCGTTCAGGCCATCGAGGATGTACTTGAAGCCTTTGCCCTCCTGGCCAATCAGGTTCTCGGCCGGGATTTCCAGGTTCTCGAAGAACAGTTCATTGGTTTCGTGGTTGACCATGTTGGCGATGGGCTGCACCACCAGGCCCTTGCCGATCGCCTCGCGCAGGTCGACCACGAAAATGGACATGCCTTCGGACTTCCTGGTGACCTCGGCCAGCGGCGTGGTGCGCGCCAGCAGTATCATCAGGTCCGAGTGCTGTACCCGGGAGATCCACACCTTCTGGCCGTTGATCACGTAGCGGTCGCCCTTCTTGACGGCCGTGGTCTTGATCTTGGTGGTGTCGGTGCCGGTGGTGGGTTCGGTCACGGCCATCGATTGCAGGCGCAATTCGCCGCTGGCGATCTTGGGCAGGTACAAGCGCTTTTGCGCTTCCGAGCCATGGCGCAGCAGGGTGCCCATGTTGTACATCTGGCCGTGGCAGGCGCCGGAGTTGCCGCCGGAGCGGTTGATCTCTTCCATGATCACGGACGCTTCGGTCAGACCGAGTCCTGAACCGCCGTATTCCTGGGGGATCAGGGCGGCCAGCCAGCCCGCCCGGGTCAGCGCGTCCACGAATTTTTCGGGGTAGCCGCGCTGTTCGTCGACCTTGCGGAAGTATTCGGCCGGGAATTCGGCGCATAGGTCGCGGACGGCGTCGCGGATGTCCTGGAAATCGTTCTGGATGGTCATGCTCTTACTCCTCGTTGTTTGCTTTATTTAAGATGGCTTCGGCGCGCATACTCAGGTGTCCTTGCTCGTTCCTGGCCCACAGGCTGACTGTCTTGCCGTCGGCGTGCACGCGCCCGCAGACCTGGAACGGCTTGTCGTGGAACAGCGGCTGCATGGCGCGGAAGGAATATTCGGCCACTTCGGCGCCCGGCCAATTGCGGTGCAGCAGGTCCAGCAGCAGCGTGGCGATCAGGGGGCCGTGCACCACCAGGCCCGGATAGCCCTCCACCTGCGTCGCATAAGGCAGGTCGTAGTGGATGCGGTGGCCGTTGAAGGTCAGGGCGGAATAGCGAAACAGGAGCACGGGATCGGGCACGATGTCGCGCATCCAGTGCCAGTCATTGTCCGCCTGCACCGGCTCCGCGACGGGATCAGCCGGCAGCGGGTGGTTGCGGTAGACGATGTCGTGTTCCTCGGTGATGGCCAGGCCTCGATCGTTGCGGATTTCATGTCGCACCTGTACGAAGGCCAGTTTGCCGCTGCGGCCCTCTTTTTTCGAAACGTCGGTGATTCTGGAGACGCGCAGTACGGCGTCACCGATGCGCAACGGGCGCAGGAATTTCAAACGGCCGCCGGCCCACATGCGGCGCGGCAGGTCGACCGGGGGCAGGAAGCCGCCCCGTGCCGGGTGGCCATCGGCGCCGATGACCGCCTGCCGGTGCATGGGCAGGAAATACAGCCAGTGCCAAAGCGGCGGCAATGCCTCGCCAGGCAGCGCCGTGGCGTCGTCGTGGTCCAGGGTGGCGGCCAGGGCGCGCACCGGGGCGGGGGTGATCAGGTCCAGGCGCTCTTCGGCGCGGCCTATCCATTCGTTCAAATCAGTCATGCTGGTCTCCTCCTTCGGCTGCTACGCATTGACTGCGTGGGCGGCCTCTTTCAATATTTGCTGCGCCTTGAGAATGACCGGCCGATCGACCATGCGTCCATCGAGCGCCACGGCGGCGCCGTTGGCCGCGTCGGCCGCGGCGACGACGCGCCTGGCCCACGCGGTTTCCTCGTCGCTGGGCAGGAAGGTGCGGTGCACCGTTTCCAGCTGGCGCGGATGGATGCATAGCTTGGCGCCGAAGCCGAGGCGGCGGCTGCGCAGCGTGTCGCAATGCAGCAGTGTTTCGTCGTCCAGCGCCACCGTCACGCCGTCGACCGGCGCCGGCAGACCGGCCAGGCGCGACGCCAGCACCAGTTGTGAACGGAAGTACAGGAGCTCTTCGTGATCGCCTTCGATGCCCAGGTCCAGCTTGAAGTCAATCGAGCCGAACACCAGGCGCTGCACCTGCGGCGCGCGGGCCAGCGCGGCGGCGTTGGCCATGCCCAGCGCGGTTTCAATCAGCGGCAGGATGGCCAGCGTGTCGATGGCGCCGGCCAGCTGCGCCAGGTCTTCCACACGCTCTGCCTTGGGCAATACCACGCCGGCTACGCCGGGCAGGGCGCACAGCTTCAAGTCGTCGCCGAACCATTCGGTCTGTGCACCGTTGATGCGGATGAGGACAGGGCAGGGCGGATGCGCGGCGCCCAGCGCGAGGGCGATGGCGTCGCGCGCCGCAGCCTTCTCGTCGGCCGGCACGGCGTCCTCCAGGTCGAGGATGACCGAATGGGCGCCGCTGGCGAAGGCGCGGGCAAAACGTTCTGGCCGGTTTCCCGGCACGAACAGGTAGGAGCGGGGTGGGGTGTTGCGCATGATTGCTCTCCTCAACCCAGTGCGGTGGCCAACTGGGGCACCAGTTCGAACAAGTCGCCAACCAGGCCGAAGTCCGCCACTTGAAAAATGGGCGCCTCCTCATCCTTGTTGATGGCGACGATCACGCGCGAGCCCTTCATGCCCGCCAGGTGCTGGATGGCGCCGGAAATGCCGACCGCCAGGTACAGCTCGGGGGCGACGACCTGCCCGGTCTGGCCCACTTGCCGGTCGTTGGGCGCGTAGCCGGCGTCCACCGCGGCGCGCGAGGCGCCCAGTGCCGCGTTGAGCTTGTCGGCCAGCGGCGCCAGCAGCGCTTCGTATTGCTCGGCGCTGCCCAGGCCGCGCCCGCCGGACACCACCACGCGCGCCGCCCCCAGTTCCGGCCGCGTCGACTGGACGATCTGGCGCCCCACCACGCGTACCGCGTCCGACACTGGGCCGGGCGGAACGGCCTCGATGGAGCAGGTGGCCTGCTCCTCCGCCGCGGCGAAGGCCGAGGTGCGCACCGTCAGCACCTTGATGCGGTCGGACGAGCGCAGCGTGGCCAGCACGTTGCCGGCGTACTGCGGGCTCACGAACAGGTCGGGCCCCATCACGGCCACCACGTCCGACACCTGCGCCACGTCAAGCAGCGCGGCGATGCGCGGCGCGAGGTTCTTGCCTGCCGAGGTGGCGGCCAGTACCACATGGGTATAGGCGCCGGCCAGCGCGGCGGCCAGCGGCGCTACGTTTTCCGGCAACTGGTCCAGGTAGTGCCGGCCGGTCACATGCAGCACGGTGGCGACACCGGCCACACGGGCCGCCTGCGCCACCGCGCCTTCGCAGCCGTGGCCGGCGACCAGCACGTGCACATCGCCGCCCAGCTTGCGCGCTGCGTCCACAGCATGGCG
Organism: Rugamonas sp. FW305-51; assembly: GCF_058786935.1. Lineage (NCBI taxonomy): Bacteria > Pseudomonadati > Pseudomonadota > Betaproteobacteria > Burkholderiales > Oxalobacteraceae > Rugamonas > Rugamonas sp. FW305-51. Next base: position 188,551 of record NZ_JBYSZG010000001.1, on the reverse strand, counting down.
GGTGGCCGCTTTCAGGACGGTGTGGCCATGTTCCGCGATAACCAAAGTCTTCATGCGAGCACCTTTGCTTCGTTCTTCAATCTGGCGATCAATTCCTGTACGTCCGCCACGCGCACGCCTGGACTCCGGGCGGCCGGTTCGGCCGCGGTCACCAGGGTCAGGCGCGGCGCCAGGTCCAGCCCCAGTTCAGCGCAGTCCAGCACCGCCAGCGGCTTTTTCTTGGCCTTCATCAGGTTGGGCAGGGTGACGTAGCGCGGTTCGTTCAGGCGCAGGTCGGTCGTGATGACGGCGGGCAGGCGCAGTTCCAGCGTTTCCAGCCCGCCGTCGATTTCACGGGTGACCGTGGCGCGGCCGGCGGCGATCTCCACCTTCGAGGCGAACGTGGCCTGGCCCCAGTCGGCCAGGGCGGCGAACATCTGGCCGGTCTGGCAGGCGTCGCTGTCGATGGCCTGCTTGCCGAAGATGACCAGGTCCGGTTGCTCGCGCTCGGCCACGGCCTTGACGATCTTGGCCACGGCCAGCGGCTGCAGCGCCGCGTCGGTCTGAACGTGAATGGCGCGGTCGGCGCCGATGGCCAGTGCATTGCGCAACGTTTCCTGGCATGTGGCGCCGCCGCAGGACAGTGCCACCACCTCAGCTTGCGGGTGCTTTTCCTTCAGCCGCACGGCTTCCTCGACGGCGATCTCGTCGAAGGGGTTCATGGCCATCTTGACGTTGGCCAGCTCCACGCCCGAACCGTCCGCCTTTACGCGCGGCGTGACGTTATAGTCCGCCACGCGCTTGATCGGTACCAGTATTTTCATAGTCGGTCTCCTCGTTCAGCGCATGGTGAAGGGGTTGCCCGTGGGGGCGCCCTTGTTGATCCATATGCTCTTGGTTTGCAGGTAGGCGTAGATGGCGTCGATGCCGTTTTCGCGCCCCAGCCCGGAATCCTTGTAGCCGCCGAAGGGCGACATATAGCTCACCGCGCGATAGGTGTTGACCCAGACCGTGCCGGCCTGAATCTGTTCCGACACGCGGAAGGCCCGGCCGATATCGCCGGTCCACACGCCGGCGCCCAGGCCATAGCAACTGTCGTTGGCGATGCGCACGGCGTCCTGCTCGTCGCCGAAGCGCAGCACCGACAGCACCGGCCCGAACACTTCCTCGCGCGCGATGCGCATGCCACTGGTCACATCCGAGAACACGGTCGGCTCCACGAACCAGCCGCCGCAGGCTGCCGCCTTGCCTCCCAGACGCAGCGTCGCACCTTCCACCCGGGCGATGCCGATGTAGGACAGTACCTTGTCATACTGCTGGCGCGTGGTGATCGGCCCGACCTGGGTGCCGGGGTCCATGGGGTTGCCCAGCCTCGCGGTGCGCGCCAGTGCCAGCAGCTTGTCGAGGAACGCATCGTGGATGTCGTCCTGCAGCAGCAGGCGCGAGCCGGCGATGCAGGTCTGGCCGCTGGCGGCGAAGATGCCGGAGACGGCCCCGTTGACCGCATCGTCGAGGTTGGCGTCGTTGAAGACGATGTTGGGCGACTTGCCCCCCAGCTCCAGGCTCACATGCTTGAAGTGGCGCGCGGCCTGCTCGTTGATGGCGCGGCCGGTGGCATCCGAACCGGTGAAGGTGATCTTGCTCACCAGCGGGTGGGCGACCAGCGGCGCGCCCACGTCGGCGCCGAACCCGGTGACGACGTTGAATACGCCTGGCGGGAAGCCCGCTTCCTGGAACAGCTTGGCCAACTCCAGCGCGGAGACGGACGTGAATTCCGAAGGTTTGAGCACCACCGTGCAGCCGGCGGCGAGCGCCGGCGCGATCTTCCATGCCGTCAGCATCAACGGCGAGTTCCATGGTGTAATGGCGGCGACCACACCCAGCGCTTCATGGCGTGTGAAGTTGAAGTATCCCGCCTTGTCGAGCGGGATCACGGCCCCTTGCACCTTGTCCGCCAGGCCGCCGTAGTAGTAGAACCAGTTGGGCAGGTAAGCCATCTGGGCGCTCATTTCGGCGTATAACTTGCCGTTGTCGAGCACCTCGGTGGCCGCCAGTTTGGCGGCGTCACGGGCGATCAGGTCGCCCAGCTTGCGCAGCAGTGCGCCGCGCGCGCTGGCGCTCATGGCGGACCATGGACCGGCGCTGAACGCGGCGTGTGCCGCCCGCACGGCGCGGTCCACGTCCGCCGCGCCGCCGCGGGCCACCTGCGCCCACGGCTGGCCGGTGTAGGGATTTTCGGTATTGAACCACTCGCCGGCGCTGGCGTCGGCGAACGATCCATCGATAAACAACTGGTAGCGGTGCATGGCGCAGTTCTCCGGCGTCACATCGGCGCGAAGCCGAGGTGGGCGCGGAAGCGGTTCTTCACATACACGCCGTCGCGGGGTGGCAGGGCCCGCTGGTGCTCCTCGGCATCGATGAACACTTGGGCGAAGGTGGTGCCGTTGCCGTTGCCGATCAATTCGACCAGCTGGTCCAGTTGTTCCACGTGGCGGAGCTCGATGGTGTTCGCGATGCCGCTCGCCTTGGCCACGCCGGCCAGGCTGGTACCGAGGCTGGTGTGGCTCGGCTGCATGCCGGTTTCGCCGAAATGGCCGTTGTCCAGCGCGACCAGCGCCAGGTTGGCTGGCTGCTGGGCCGCGGCCGTGGCCAGGCTACCTATGCCCATCAGCTGCTCGCCGTCGCCGGTGATGGCGATCACCTGGCGCTCCGGCTGCGCGAGGGCCAGGCCCAGCGCGACCGAGGTGGAACCGCCCATCGCGCCCCACAGATAGAAGTTTCCGGGCCGATCACCTGCGGCGAACACATCATAGGAGGGGGAGCCGAGGCCGGTGACCACTAGCGCGTCCGGAAACCTGGCCAGCAAGGCCTTGACGAATTCGCGGCGATTGATTTTCTTGGTGTTGGTCATTTGCGCACCCATTTTTTACGTCCGATCAGGCTTTGGGAAAGAAGGATGGCCACACGCTGGCCCGCGTCGAAGGCTTGCACCAGGCCGGCGTCGACCAGGTCGGCGACGTCTTCGGGACGCTCGGCGCGGTAGACGGTAATGCCCATCAGTTCCAGCGCGCCCTGGGTGCGCTGGCCCATCGGGTTTTGCCAGGGATTGAACTCGGCATATTCGCCGCGCATGGTGATGATGGTGAACAGCGGGAAGCGGCACGCTTCCAGCAGCGAGAACATGTTGACGCAGTTGCCCACGCCGCTGCTTTGCATCAGCAGCGCCGCGCGCTGCCCGCCCAGCCAGGCGCCGCTGGCTACCGCCACGCCTTCTTCCTCGGTGGTGAGGACCACGTCCTTGATGTCCGGATCGGCCTGGGCGCTGCGGATGACGTGTGAGTGGCCGGCATCCGGCACGTACACCAGTTGGCGTACGTCGTGCTGCTTGAGCAGGGCGAAGATCTCCTCTTGCCAGGGAAGTGCAGTTGTCGTTGTCATTGTGTAGTCTCTATCTAAGGTGGTGAAGACAAGGCCATCATAGAATTCAATAGTGACGATGGTGAAATAGAAAAACGTGATTCCTCCATCACGTAATGGTATAGATGGTGGCAATGTATTGCGACAAGTGATGGGATAGAATGGGCGCCATGGACATTAAACAGATACGTACGTTGATCGCGATCGCCGAAACCGGCAGTGCCACCAAGGCGGGCGAGTTGCTGCACCTGGTGCAGCCGGCCGTGTCGCGCCATATCCGCTTGCTGGAGGAGGAGTGCGGCGTGCACCTGTTCGAGCGTGAACGGCACGGCATGGTCCTCACGGACGCCGGCAAGACCCTGGCCGAATACGGCCGCCGGGCGCTGCGCGAACTGGACAAGGCCAAGGCGGAACTGGCCCCGGCCACCAACGCCGTCTCCGGCCGCCTGGCCATCGGCCTGCTCGCCAGTACCAGCCGGATGGTTGCCGACGAGCTGGTGGTGCGCATGCGTGCCAAATATCCGTCGGTGACGGTCTGCGTCAATGTCGGTTATGCGGGCAACGTGATGCAGTGGCTGGAGTCCGGCGAAGTGGAGCTGGCGCTGCTGTACGACACCCGTTCCTCGAGCGGCATGCAGGTGGAGGCGTTGCTCGATGAGCGGCTCTACGTCGTGGGGCCGCCCGGCGCGATAGGCGCGGATGCACCTTTCCAGCTGAAACGTCTGCAGGGGAGCGACATGGTGCTGCCGAATGCACCGCACGGACTGCGCAGCATCATCGAGCACGCGCTGGCGGTGGCTGGGATCGAGATCAACATCGTGGCCGAGACCAATGCGCTCGATCTGCAGAAGTCCCTGGTGGCCAAGGGCTACGGCTATACCATCCTGCCCAGTTCCGCGGTCTCCGCCGAGCTGGAGGCGGGAACGCTGTCGGGCGCGCCGGTGTGTACGCCCGACTTGTCGCGGCGCGTGGTGCTCGCCCGCGCGGCCGCGCGTCGGCCTTCTCCGGCCAGCGTCGCCGCCGCGCCAGAACTGGTGGGACTGATGAAGGAATTGGTGCTGCGGGACGCGTGGCCCGGCGCGGTGTGGATAGGGCGCTAGCCATACCCAAGCTTGATGGTGGCATCATGAAATGCTATTTCATCCAGCGTTCTATTACGTCTTAGGATGGGGGTAATAACAAGTGGTCAAGCCACATAACCCTAACCTGGAGACAACATGTTCAACCCCGCATCCGCACCGGCGCACCCCGGCGCCACTCCCCATCGCATCCGCGGCATCATCGGCGCCTGCGCCGGCAACCTGGTCGAGTGGTTTGACTTTTTCGTGTACGCCTACACGGCCATCTACTTCGCCAGCGCCTTTTTTCCGAAGGGTGACCAATCCAGCCAGTTGCTGGCCACGGCCGGGGTATTCGCTGTCGGTTTCTTCATGCGCCCGTTGGGCGGCTGGCTGTTTGGCTGGATCGCCGATACACGGGGGCGCAAGCTGTCGATGATGATTGCGGTATGCATGATGTGCGCCGGATCGCTGATGATCGCGCTCCTGCCCACCTACGAGCACATCGGCTTTGCCGCGCCTGTGCTGCTGCTCGTGGCGCGCTTGATCCAGGGCCTGTCGGTGGGCGCGGAATACGGCACCGGCGCCACCTACCTGAGCGAAGCGGCCACCGCCGGGCGGCGCGGCTTCTTCGGTTCCTTCCAGTATTTCACTATCGTCGCGGGACAACTGCTCGCGCTGCTGACGGTGACGCTGCTGCAGCACACGCTGGCGCCGGAGGAACTGAAGGCCTGGGGCTGGCGCATTCCCTTCTTCATCGGGGCCGTCAGCTCGATCGTGGTGGTGTACCTGCGCCGCTCGATGCTCGAGACGGCGTCCGGCAAGGCCATGAAGCACAAGGACGCCGGTTCCATCAAGGGGCTGCTCAAGCATAAGCGCGCGGTGCTGCTGGTGCTGGCCTTCACGGCGGGCGGCTCGCTGTACTTCTACACCTTTACGACGTATATGCAGAAATTCCTGGTGGTGTCGGTGGGCCTGCCGGTCGACACGGTGAGCTTCGTGATGACGGCGGCGCTGGTGTGCTTCATGCTGTTCCAGCCGGTATTCGGCGCGCTGTCGGACCGTCTCGGCGTCAAGGCCCACATGCTGCTGTTCACCGGCCTGGCGACCGTGCTGGTGGCGCCCATCCTGTTCGCCCTGAAAACCACGACCAGCCCGGTGGCGGCCTTCGCGCTGGTGCTGAGCGGTTTGCTGATCGCTTGCTTCTATACCCCGGTGGCGGGGCTGGTGAAGGCGGACATGTTCCCGGCCGGGGTGCGTGCGCTGGGCGTCGGACTGCCCTATGCGATCGCCAACGCCATGTGCGGCGGCTCGGCGGAATACACGGCGCTGGCGCTGCGCTCGGCGGGCGTCGAGACTTACTTCTTCTACTACGTGGCCGGCATGGCCGCCATCGCCTTCATCGCCTCGGCCGCCATGCCGGACCTGGCGCGCCACGGCTACCTCGATGGCGATGGCGAGGTGGAGGCCAACAGCGGCTTCCGCCGCCGCGTTCTTGTGTCTGCGTAGGGACGACGCCGGCATGTGGACTGTGCTGTAATTTGCTCGCTATAAGCGACTGATTCTTAAAGAAAAACTGATGGCCGTTGATGATTCGAGCATGGATCATCAACGGCCTTTATAATTTGCGGCCATGAGTTGCCTGCGATTCGCGCTTGATCATCGCATTGATGCACCCGCCCGTAGCAGGGCAGACCATGTGCAGCCCCTTTTTCCGCCGCCGTCCACGAAAGAACACCATGAAACAACTGCTTGCCTCCTGCGTTATTGGCCTCACCCTGACCCTGGGTTTGGCCGGCTGCGACCGCGCCAAGGCGCCGGCGCCGGCCGCGGCCAACGCCATCCCTTTGCAAAAGATCGACTCCCTGGCAGGCACCGGCAAGGAGGCGGTCGCCGGTGCGACCGCCGTGGTCAACTACACCGGCTGGCTGTACGAGCCGAAAGCGCCCTTGCAGCATGGCGCGCAGTTCGACTCCTCGGTCGGACGCGAGCCCTTCAGCTTCCCGCTCGGCGCCGGACGCGTCATCCAGGGCTGGGACGAAGGCGTGCAGGGCATGAAGGTCGGCGGCAAGCGCACGCTGATCGTGCCCGCGAGCATGGGCTACGGCGCAAGCGGCGCGGGCCCGATCCCGCCGAACGCCAACCTGATCTTCGAGGTCGAACTGCTGGAGGTGCGCTGAGTCATCCACTGACAGGCGCCATACCTATCCAGGAATTACAAAGCGGTGGAATTCCAGGCTTGCCATATCCGGGCAAGCACTTTGTCCGGGGCGGGCACTGCGGGCTGCCCGAGTGCTTGCCGGTCGCGCGCGGCCGCTGGCCTATGTTGAACGTTTTGGGGACAACCGCAGGTGCAGGGATTGCATGGCGGCGAGGGCAGGGGCATGCTTCACATTTTGTATGCACGGAATTTAAAAATGCCTGAGCTCGCCGACATTCTTGCGCACGACTTGCGGGTGGTTTTTTGCGGCATCAACCCCGGTGCGGATGCCGCCAGCGCCGGCCACCATTTCCTTGGACGCGGTAACCGGTTCTGGCCGGTACTGCATCTGGCCGGTTTTACGCCGCATCAGATTGCGCCGCGCGACGACTCCAGCGTGCTCGCTTATGGGCTGGGGCTGACCGTGGCGGTGGCGCGGCCCACGCGGCGCGCGGACGAAGTCGCGGGCGCGGAATTTACGCGCGCGGCGTCAGCCTTGTTGCGCAAACTGGCGCGCTATCGGCCGCGCTGCATCGCCTTCCTGGGCAAGGCGGCCTATCTCGGCATCACCGGCAAGCGCGAAGCATGCTGGGGCGAACAGGCGGAACCGCTGGGCGGGACGCGGGTGTGGATCTTGCCCAATCCAAGTGGGCTCAACCGCAGCTTCAGCAGGGACCAGTTGGTGACCGCATATGCCGCCCTCAACCAGGCGCTGGCGGAAACGCGCTGAGCGCGTGCGCGGTGCGGACGCGCAGGCGCGGCGCGACGAAGTCCAGGAAGGCCCGCAATTTCAGCGGCAGCGGTACTTGTCCCTTATGTACCAGGCTGACCGGGAACGGCGCCAGCTCGAAGGACGGCAGCACCACGCTGAGGGCCTGGTCGCGTATGGCGTCCGCCACCTGATAGGACAGCACGCGCACCAGGCCCACGCCCAACATCGCCGCCGCAATGGCCGCCTCCGCCGTGTTGACCGCCAGCCGTGACACGACGGGCACCGACAGCTCCGACTTGCCGGTGCCGAACACCCAGGCCCGTTTCGATTCCAGCACCTCGAAACTGATGCAGTTGTGCGCGGCCAGGTCCTGCGGCCGGGCCGGCGCGCCATGTTTGGCCAGGTAGGCAGGACTGCCACACACCACCCGGCGCACCATGCCGACGCGCGTTGCCATCATGGTGCTGTCTGGCAGCTCGCCGATGCGCACGGCGATGTCGATCTGCTCGTCCATCAGGTGCACCACGCGGTCGGTCAGCACCAGCCGGATGTCGATCTCCGGATACTGCGCCAGGAATTCCGCCACCACGGGCACGATGTGCAGCCGGCCGAACACCACCGGCGCCGTCACCACCAGCTCGCCCTTGGGCGCGGCATACTCGCCGGTGGCGATGCGCTCGGCCTCGCCAATTTCCTCCAGGATGCGCCGGCAGGCGGCCACGTAAGTCGCGCCCGTTTCCGTCAGCGACAGTTGCCGCGTCGTGCGATGCAGCAGGCGCGTGTTCAGGTGCGTTTCCAGCTCGCTGACCTTGCGGCTGACCGTCGGCAGCGGCATGCCAAGGCGACGCGCCGCCGCCGACAGGCTGCCGGCGTCCACCACCGATAGCAGGATGGACATGGATTCGACAAGGTTCATAGACTGTACCAATTTTTGGAAGAATGATTCTCAATATTAGGTGATTCTCTTTGTGGGTGCAATTGCCTAGACTCCCTGCATCAACATAAAGGGAACCTCCCATGAACAGCATTGCCATACCACCCGCCGGCCCGCCCATGGCGTCGCGCGGCAAGATTGTGATGATGGCGGTGATCGCCGGCGCGGTCATCACCAATATTTACTGCACCCAGCCCATCCTGCCGCTGATCGCGGCCGGCATGCAGGTGGGGCTGACGACGGTCGATCTGGTGGCCGGTGCGGCGCTGCTGGGCTTTGCCACCGGCCTGGCCCTGCTGCTGCCGCTGGGCGACCGGTTTGACCGGCGCAAGCTGGTGCTGGCGCAGATCGGGCTGGCCTGTGCCTTTGCCCTGGCCGCGGCGTGCGCGCCCGGCATCTGGGCGTTGATCGCGGTGTCCTTCGGCCTGGGCGTGGTCAGCTGCGTGCCGCAACAGCTGGTGCCGTTTGCGGCCGTGATGTCGGCGCCCAGCGAGCGCGGACGTTCAGTCGGCACGGTGGTCAGCGGCATCATGGTCGGCATCCTGCTTGGCCGCACCGTCAGCGGGGTGGTGGGCGCGGCTTGGGGCTGGCGTGCCGTCTACGCGGTCGAAGCGGCTTTCATGGTCCCGGTCTGGATCGCGGCGGCGGCCTTGCTGCCACGGGGCGTGCCGACCAGTAAACTGAGCTACGGCCGGCTGCTGGCCTCGCTCTGGCCGCTGGCGCGCGACCATCGCCCTATCCGCGAATCGATGATGGTGCAGGCCTTGCTGTGGGCCTGTTTCAATGCCTTCTGGGTCAACCTGGCCACCTTGCTGGCGGAGGGGCCATGGCATCTGGGCAGCGCCTGGGCGGGCGGCTTCGGCATCATCGGCGCGGCCGGCGCGCTGGCCGCTTCCTACGGCGGCCGGGCCAGCGACCGCCTGGGATCGCGCGCCGTCATCGGCGCCAGCATCGGAATCGTCACGCTGTCCTACCTGATACTGGCCGGGGCCGAGTTCTCGCTGTTGTTGCTGGTGATCGGCGTCATTGTGCTCGACATCGGCGTACAGGCCGGGCTGGTGGCGAATCAAACCCGCGCCTTTGCGGTCGACCCGGCGGCGCAGGGTCGTATCAACAGCCTCTACATGACGGCGACGTTTTCCGGCGGCGCGTTGGGCGTGGCGGCGAGCGGCTGGCTGATGACAAGGCTGGGCTGGAGCGGTATCGCCGTCTTCGGTATCGTGCTCGGCTGCCTCGCCGGCGCCATCCACTGGCGCGGCAGTGCGCGCCTGGTGGCCGAAGCAAGTTGACACGCCATCCAGGAGCGACGTGATGAAGCTGACACTGGTTGTGCTGGATGGGGTGCAGGCGCTCGATGTGGCCGGTCCGCTGGATGTGTTCGCCGAGGCGAATCGCCACCTGGCGCCGCAGGACCGCTATGACGTGACCATCGTGGGGGCGCATCCGGGCAGCGTGCAAAGCTCCAGCGGCCTGGAATTGAACGTCCATTGCGACTATCCGCGCTTCGACGGCGAGAGCGAACTGCTGCTGGTTGCCGGCGGATCGTGTTGTCCCGAGCACCCGCCGGAGCCGGCCTTCGTGGCCTGGCTGCGCGGGCAGGCGCAAGGCGCGGCCCGCTATGGCGCCGTTTGCAATGGCGTCTTTTTACTGGGACAGGCCGGGTTGCTGGAGGGCCGGACCATCACCACGCATTGGGGTTCTGCCGAGCGGCTGGCGAGGCAGTTCCCCGGCGCCACCGTCGAGCCCGACAAAATCTTTGTACGGGACGGCAAGCTGTTTACGAGCGGCGGCGTGAGCGCGGGCATCGACCTGTGCCTGGCGCTGGTCGCCGAGGACTGGGGCGCGGCCATGGCGCTGGAAGTGGCGCAACGCCTGATCTTGACCATGCGCCGCGACGGCGGCCAATCGCAATACAGCCCCTATCTCGCGGTGGAGCCCGAACAGGAGACGCTGGTGTCCAGGGTGTTGAAGTACGTCAGCGACAACATCAGCGATGCGCTCAGCATCGAGCAGATTGCCGATGCCGTCGGGGTCAGCCGGCGCACGTTTTCGCGTGCGTTCGCCAGGCACGCGCGGGTCACGCCATCGGTGTTTGTCGAGCAGATCCGTGTCGATTATGCCCGCAAGCTGCTGGAGGAAACCCGGCTGCCGATGAAGACCGTGGCCTTCCGCAGCGGCTTTCACAACGCGACGCAAATGCGGATGACTTTTTCGCGCCAGTTGAACACGACCCCTGCCTTGTACCGCGAGGGGGCGTCGATGCCCGCCGCTGCGCCCCGCGTGGCCCGCGCCGGCCAGGAACGGCGCGGCATCGCGGCTTGATTCATTACGCTGGGGAACAACAGTAATGCCGGCCGGTGGGGTCTATTGCATCAGGCTCCCAAGGTAACATCAATCTCCAGGCAACGCCGTACCAGCACGGCAATATCGGCGGCCAGACTTGCCGGGCACATGAAGGCTAGTCCGAAGAACGGCTCTGCGGCGCAGGCGTATGGCCGGTGCCGTGCCGGTCCTGGCGCCGTTGCCTGGCGTTCAAGTTGCCTGTAGTCGCAGCAGGGTGCGCGCCATCTCGCGCTGTTCCCCTTCCTCTTTACCTTATCCAAGGATCCATGATGTGGTTTTCGAATTTAAAAATAGGCACGCGCCTGCGCTTGGGCTTCGCCCTGATGCTGGCCATGGTGGCCGCCGTTGCCGGCCTGGGCCTGGCGTCCATGGGCCGCGTCGATGCGCGCATTGCGCAGATCGTCGACGACCATAACGTCAAAATATTCTCGGCTGGCGTGATGGGCGAAAACTTTCGCAACGTCTTGCTGGCCACCGCCAGCATCGTCCTGGTGACCGATCCGGGCGACGTCAAGGACCAGGTGGGCAAGTTGGCCGTTGCGCGCGCGCGCTACGGGGCGGCGAAGAAGACGCTGCTCGCCACCCAGCTGAACGACAGCGACAAACGGCTGCTGGCCAAACTGGATCAGGCGATCGCGTTTTCCCGGCCGAAGATCGATCAGGCCGTCGCGCTGGGCATCGCTGGCGCCCGCGACGCAGCTACCAGCTACATGCTGAAGGAATCGATACCGTCGGCGCTGGTGGCGATCGGCGTGATCGATGAAATCGTCGAGTTCGAGAAGCAACAGGCCCGCGATGCGGCCGACGACGCCAAGGCCCAATACCACCATGCCAACCTGTTGCTGCTGTCGATAGGCGTGCTGGCCATGCTGGCCGGCGGGGCTGTCGCCTGGATCACCACGCGCTCTATCGTCGGTCCGATCCGCGCCGCGGTGGTGCTGGCCGAGAAGGTCGCCGGCGGCGACTTGAGCAGTGTCATCAAGGTCGAGAGCCGCGACGAAACGGGGCAGCTGATGGCGGCGTTGCGGCACATGAACGAGAGCCTGCGCCAGGTGGTCGGCGAAGTGCGCGGCGGCACCGATGCGATCACGGCCGCTTCGAGCGAAATCGCGGGCGGTAACCGCGATCTGTCGTCGCGTACCGAGCAGCAGGCCGGCTCACTGGCGGCGACCGCCTCGTCGATGGAGGAATTGACCAGTACCGTGAAGCAGAACGCCGACCATGCGCGCCAGGCGAACCGCCTGGCGATCTCGGCCTCGGCAGTGGCCATCAAGGGCGGGGCGGTGGTGTCGCAAGTGGTCGACACCATGGGCTCCATCCATGGTTCGGCCAGGAAGGTGGTCGACATCATCGCCGTGATCGACGGCATCGCTTTCCAGACCAATATCCTGGCGCTCAACGCCGCGGTGGAGGCGGCGCGGGCCGGCGAGCAGGGCCGGGGCTTTGCCGTGGTCGCGACCGAGGTGCGCAATCTGGCCCAGCGTTCGGCAGCGGCCGCCAGGGAAATCAAGACCTTGATCGGGGATTCGGTCGAGGAAGTCGATGCCGGCATCGCCTTGGTCAATCAGGCCAGTTCGACCATGCAGGCCGTGGTCGAGAGCATCAAGAGCGTGACCGACATCATGGACGACATCACCGCGGCCAGCCAGAAGCAGGCCAGCGGTATCGAGCAGGTCAACCAGGCCATCAGCCAGATCGACAGCGTCACGCAGCAAAATGCGGCGCTGGTGGAAGAAGCGGCCGCTGCCGCCCAGTCGCTGCAAGACCAGGCCGGCAGCCTGTCGCAAGTGGTCAGTGTGTTCAAGCTCGACGCGACGCCTGCGGCCCTGGGCACGCCGGCAAACAGGGCAGGGCCAGCCTTGCCGGTGACGGCGGCGCGGCGCGCCCAGTCGCAGCGCCACATCAGCTATGCGGGCTCAGCTTCTCAATGAGGAAGTCGATGAAGGTGCGCACGCGCAACGGCAAATGCCGCGCGTGCGGATAGAGCAGGAAGAAGGGGCGGGAGGCGCCCCCGAACTGGGGCAACAGTTCAACCAGGCCGCCTTCGGCAAGGTCGCGCTCGACGATGTAGCGGTAGGTCTGCACCAGGCCGGCGCCGTTGCGCGCCAGGGTGACGATGCCCAGCACATCGTCCGCGCACGAATAGCCGCCACTGGTGATGACGTCGATCTGCTCACCGGCCTGACGGAACAGCCAGGCGATCTTGCGTCCCGTGCTAGGCAGCTCGAACTGGATGCAGTCATGCTGTTGCAGATCGTCGAGCGACGATGGGGTGCCGGCCCGCCGCAAATAGGACGGCGCCGCCACCAGCACCAGTTCGGCGTCCTCAAGTTTGCGCGCGACGAGCGTGGAGTCGGCCGGGTTGCGCCCGCGTATCACCATGTCGTAGCGCTCGTCCGAAAAGTCGATATTGCGATTGCTGACGTGGACGGCGACTGTCAGCTCCGGATACAGCCGGCGAAACTGCGGCAGCAACGGCAGCAGGCGGTAGTGGCCATATGAGGTCGGTACGCTGATCCGCAGCGCGCCCGCCGGCGTCGCCTGCGACCCGGTCACCTCGCGCTCGGCTTCCATCAGCTGCTGCAGTACCTGGCGACATTGTTCGAAGTAGCGCAGGCCGCCGTCCGTCAGCCGGATCTGGCGGGTGGTACGTACGAAAAGACGTACGCCCAGCCGCTCTTCCAGCCGGGCGACCGAGCGGCTGACGGCCGCCGGGGTGACGCCGGCCACGTTGGCCGCCGCCGTAAAGCTGCCCAGCTCGGCCGCCTGGCAGAACAGTTTGATGGTTCCCAGCTGCATCTCGTCAAAATTGCGCGTCATGCCCATCTCCCGGTTAAGCCGGCCGTCGCCCGGCATGCGGCGGGCCGGTTGGGGCCGGCCCCGCGCCGCCACGACCGGCTCCCAACGAAGCAACCTTCGTCCCGACTCAATGCAGCCGCGGGTCGTCCGCGTCGCGGATATATTTCATGCCCAGCGGCCCGACGCCGGCCACCTGCGTCATGTAGTCGCCCGATTTCGCCCAATGGAAGTGGGGCGTGTTGGCAGGTAACACGACGACCGAACCCGGCGCATAGGCCTGCAACTTGTCGGGGTCGAAGGTGGTGCCGATGCCGATATAGAACACGCCGGACACCACCGTGTAGATGCGGTCTTCCGGATGGGTATGCGGCATCAGCTTCACCCCGGCCGGCAATTTGACCCGCACGACGTAGGGCCCCGCCTTGGACGGGTCTCCTACCACGATCGACAGGCGCGCCTCCGGCGGGAAGGCCGGGAACGCTTGCCATGTGAGGTTTTCCGCGAGGACGGAGCCGAATTGCTTGACCGGCAGGCCGTGCGGCGCCGCGCTTGCAGGCTGGTCCGCGGTTTGCGCGCCGGCCGTGCCGAGGAATGCGATGGCGACCGTGAATGGAACGAGTTTCTTGAGGGATAGCATTTGGATACTCCAGTGGTTGTCTGATGAAAATTGCCTGGCAAGCCGCCCGCCGCCTTCATTGCATGGCGTCGCAGCGTGCGCCGTGTTGCTGACCCGGCCCGGCACAAACGGCGCCCTGCAATCGCCATGACTGGAGGGCTCCGCCGCGCTCAGGCGACCGTCATGGCGTCCGCATGACCAGGGGCTTGCCCGTCTCGACGATGTAGTGGGCGAGCGCCTTGAAGTGGACATGGCCGACGTTGCAGACGTTATGCATCTGGCCCGGGGCGAATTGCAGCGGTTGACCGGCCTTGGCGGGCAGGTCCGGCTTGCCATCGATTTGTGCGACAACCTCTCCCTCCAGAATATACGCGCTTTCGGCGCCGGGATGAGCGTGGCGGCCCGTGCACTGGCCCGGTTCAAGCTCGGCAATGACACTCAGGATCTGGTGGCCCGCCGGGTAATCGATGGTTTGCAGCACCGTGCGCTGCTGGGCTGTTGCATGGCCTGCCAGGGCTGCAAGCAGGAGGGTGGCGCTCGACAATGCCGCCGCGTTTCGTTTGCTGAAAAACATGCTGATTCTCCTCGTTGTTAACTCTCATAAGACTCGGCCGCTTGGTGCCGAGATGGGGGTGCAGGACCTGCCTAGGGGAAGCTTGTGGCTTCCCCAGGCAGGTCGGACGTGCGCTGGTTGGCGTTGCCCACAACGGGCCGCGCCGGGAAAAACGGCTGTCTGCGCAGCCTTGGAACCGAGCCTGCCGGGCGGACATCCGGATCGTGTCCGGGCCCGCCTGCGGCCGTCTCGATGAGGGGGCCTGCTGGTTACAGGAACCCGGTGGAGAGCCACGGCAGCGCCGCGATGGCTACCAGGGCCAGCAACAAGGCGCCCAGGTAGGGCCAGATGCGCGCCATGGCCTTCTCCGGCGCCACCTTGCCGATCGCGCAGGCGGCGTAGAAGCCGACCCCGAACGGCGGAGCGAACAGGCCCAGGCCCATGGCAAACACGGCCACCATGGCGTAGTGCACTTCGTGGATGCCGGCCGCGCGCGCGATGGGAAACAGCAGGGGCCCGAACAGGACGATGGCGGGTATCCCTTCAAGAAAGCTGCCCAGTACGACGAAGGCGACTACCGAGACGCACATGAAGCCGGCCGCGCCTCCGGGCAGCGCCGCCATCGCGTTGGCCAGCAGGGTGGAAAAGCCGGACTGGGTCAGCGCCCAGGCCATGGCGGTGGCGCAGCCGATGATGAGCAGGATGGCGCCGGACAGCGAAGCCGTATCGAGCAGGATCGGATACAGCCGTTTCCAGTCGAAGCGGCGGTACACGGTCGTGCCGACGAGGAAGGTGTAGGCGACCCCGATGGTGGCCACTTCGGTCGCCGTGGCCACGCCTTCGACCACGGCGGTGCGGATCAGGAACGGCAGTACGATCGCAGGCAATGCATAGACGAAGGCGCGGCCCACTTCGCGGCCCGAGGCGCGCCGCAGCTGGGTGGGCACGCGGCGGCGGTTCTTGAACCACACCACCAGCGCCATCGCGGCCGCACCGACCAGCGCCGGCACGAAGCCGCCGGTGAACAGTGCGGCGATGGAGATGCCGGTCACCGAGCCGATGGTGATCAACACCAGGCTGGGCGGGATGGTTTCGGACATCGCACCGGACGCGCTGAGCATGGCGACCAACTCGCCTTCGTCTTCGCCGCGTTCGCGCATTTCCGGGAACAGTGCCGGCGCCACGGCCGCCATGTCGGCCGCCTTCGATCCCGAGATGCCGGACACGAGGTACATGGCCCCGATCAGCACATATGACAGACCGCCGCGCACGTGCCCGATCAGCGACGCCAGCACGCCGATCATGGCAGCGGCCATGCCCATCGCCTCGATCAAGGCGCCGAGAAACACGAACAGGGGCACCGACAGCAGGATCAGGCCAGACATGCCCTCATCTATCCTGCCCACGGCGACGATGGCGGGAATCTCGGTCACGCTGGCCAGGTAGGCCAGGGTGGACAAGCCGAAGGCGGTCATGATGGGCACGCCAATCATGACCATCGCGCTCACCCCGAGGACGAAAAACAGCAGCAGGCTGGCACCGCCCATGCCGACCAGCGCCGGCCTGGCAAGCAGCAGCAGGGCGGCGATGCCGCCTGCAATCAGGAGCGACAGGCCAAGGTGGCGCAGGCGGGCCTGCGCCATCAGGCGCGACAGCGCGATGGCCAGCATCAGGGTGAACCCGGTGGCGACGGCGGCCACCCGGAACGCGTGGGGGATGCCAAGTGCGGGCATCGTGATGTCCCATTCTTCCTGGACGTATTCCCAGCCCGGCGCGACCAGCAGCAGCATGAAGATCACCACCAGCAGGCTGGCAAAGGTATCGAAGAAGGAGCGGGCCGGCGGCGCCATCTTTTCCAGGAACGTCGTCAGGCGCATATGTTCGCCGCGGCGCAAGGCAATCACGGCGCCGAACATCGCCAGCCAGATGAACAGCAGCGACGCCAGTTCGTCACCCCAGGGCAGCGGATCGCGCAGGGCATAGCGGTAGATCACGTTGGCCAGCAGCAGCAACACTTCGATCACGACCAGCGCGGCGGCCGGGATCTCGGTCAGGTATTTGATGGCCGATTCCAGCACGCGGCCACAGGCCACGATGCGGGAACTGTCGCGCGACCATGGGGGCGCGGCCATTACGGCGGAGTGAACGGGAGTGTGCATGGCGGTCTTCCTTCGTCTCGAGATAATGTGGGCCTGGCTCAGGCCACGTCCGGTGCGTACCTGGTCAGCACGGCCCAGCTTTCTTCGCCAAATTTCTTGCGCCACTCAGCGTAGAAGCCGGCCTTGCGCAAGGCATCGCGGAAGGGCTTGGGGTCGGCATGGTTGACGATCATGCCTTTCTTGGCCAGCGTCTGTTCCAGCGAGGGGTTGAGGCGCGCCACGTCGGCCCGCAGGTCCATGGCCGATTGGTTCATATTCTTGCGCACGATGGCCTGGATGGCCGGCGGCAGCGTATTCCAGCGCCGCGGATTCATCAGCAGCCAATAGCCGTTCCACACGTGGTTGGTGATGGAACAGTATTTCTGCACCTCGTAATACTTGGCCGTGTCTATCGTCACCAGCGGGTTTTCCTGCCCCTCCACGATGCGGGTCTGCAGGGCCGAATACAGTTCGCTCAGGTTAAGCGCCGTGGGACCCGCGCCGAACGCCTTGAACATCGACACCCACAGCGGCGCGACCGGCACCCGCACCTTGAACCCCTGCAGGTCGGCCGGGGTGCGGATCGGATGCGAAGCGCTGGTCAGCTGGCGGAAACCGTTCTCCCAGATGTTCTCCATCACGGCCAGGCCGGACTTGCTGATGCCGGCCCGGATATGGGCGCCCAGGTCGCCGTCCATGGCGGCATGCGCGCCCTTGTCGTCGTTGAAGGCAAAGCCGACGCCATTGATCGAGGCCAGCGGCACCAGGGTGCCCAGGATCACATCGGGCATCAGGCTCATCTCCAGGCCGCCCGAACGGGTCTGGCCCAGCATGTCGGTGTCGCCGCCGAGCTGATTGTTGCCATAGATCTGCAGGTCGAAGCGGCCCTGGGTCTCGGCCTTGATTCTTTGCGCCGCTTCGAGCAGGCGCAGGTGCACCGGGTGGGTGGCCGGCAGGTCGTGTCCGCACTTGAAGCTGAATTCCGCGGCGCGGGCGATGGTGGGCATCGCCGCGAGCACGGGAAGGGCGATGGCGGCTGCACTGCCTTGCAGGAAGGTACGTCGGGTCATGTCGTTCATGTCTCTCTCCAGGAAAAAATCGTTATGCCAGCCGGTAGTCGCGGATCACATCGAGATCCGGTTCGAGACCCAGTCCGGGTGCTTGCGGAACGGCGATCGCGCCGTTTTTGGGAATGATGGCGTCGCCATACAACTGCGCCTCCAGGTCGAAATAGCGCCATTCGACGATGGCGTTGGCACCGCCCAGCGCGGCGCTGGCGTGCACGCTGGCCAGCAGGCCGGGGCCGTCGTAGAAGGTATGGACCATGACGGTGGTGTTGTGCGCCTTGGCCAGCGCATAGACTTTCTGCAGCTCAGTGATGCCGCCCATCTTGGCCGGGCTGGGCTGGATGAAATCGACGGCGCCCGCTTCCAGCATGTGCTGGAAGTCCATCAGCGTGGAGGCGTTCTCGCCGGCCGCCACGGGAATGCCACCCTGTTGGCGGACCGTGGCCAGGCCGGGGTAGTTCTCCGGCGGCCATACCGGCTCTTCCAGCCAGCGCAGGTTGAACGGGCGCAGCTGTTCGGCCATGTCGAGCGCTTCGCGCACGCTCCACGGGCAGTTGACGTCCAGCGTGATTTCGATGTCCGGGCCGGCCGCTTCGCGCGCCGCACGGACGCAGGCGACATCGATTTCGTGCAGCTTCAGGTATTTATAGCCGGCGTCGACGGCGCGCCGCACATTGCGCCGCACCAGCTCCGGTTCGCCATAACGGATCAGGCTGGCGTAAGCGGACAGCGAGGTCGCGTCGCTGCCGCCCAGCAGTTGGTAGATGGGCTGGCTGGCGCGCTTGCCGGCGATGTCCCACAGCGCGATGTCGATCGCCGAGAGGCCGTAGATAAAGGCGCCGCTGCGGCCGAAGATATGCCATTTCTTCTGCAGCTCGGCCATCAGCTTTTCACGCTGGGTGACGTCGCGCCCGATCACCTCGGGCGCCAGGATGGTGTCGATCACCAGCTTGACCGCCGGGATGGCGGTGAAGCCGAACGTCTCGCCCCAGCCCACGGTGCCGTCATCGGCGGTCACTTTGACGAGCAGCGAATCGACGACCTGCAGATCCTTGCTGCCCCAGACGCCGCCGGCCGACTGGCCGCCCGAGGTAAAGGGGATGCGCAGCGCGATGGCTTCAATGTTGGCGATTTTCATGTGTACTCCTCCGTGTGTGACGTGGGCCCCGGCGCTGTTTTCCGCGGGAGCGGTGTTGTGTATGGTTGTATGATAGGAGACATTCGGTTGTCCTGCAAGAGAATAACTTGTTCTTTTTTTGCGCAGCGAGCAGTGATACTATGGGCGGGGCAGGGTGGACTGTTGTTATCCTGATGTAGAATAAGATGACAGCGAAAAGGAACCATACATATGAACGAAATGAACGTCCGGCGGGTCGAGCGCAGGCCCCATCTGGCCGAGCACCTGGTCGCCGCGTTGAGCGAGGAGATCGCTTCGGGGCGCCTGCGGCATGGGGACCGCCTGCCGACGGAGCAATTCCTGGCGCAGAATTTCGGCGTCAGCCGCAATGTCGTGCGCGAAGCCATCGCCAGCTTGCGCAGCCAGGGCCTGGTCCAGTCGCGCCAGGGGATAGGCGCCTTTGTGTCCGTGACGGCGCAGGCGGCGGAGCCGCTGGGCCAGGTTGACGCACAGTTGCTGGAAGGGGACAACACCATCCGCAATATGTTCGAGGTGCGCGCCGCGCTGGAAGGCCAGGCCGCCGCGCTGGCCGCCGCATCCATGACCCCGCGCAAGCTCAAAGGCATCCGCGACGCGGTCGAGCGCATGCGCTTCGAGGGCGCGCCGACCGCCGCCACCGTCAACGCCGACCTCGACTTTCACCGGGCCGTGGCTGCCGCCTCGGGCAACGATTACCTGGAGGCGATGATACGCACCGTGCTCGAACCGATGCGGCCGCTCATCGCGGCCAACTTCGCGCGCCACGGGCCGATGTTCGGCAACATTCCGCACGCGGCGCGGGACGAGCATGAAGCGCTGGTGCAAGCCTTCATCGACAAGGATGCGGGGCTGGCGCGCCGGCTGATGGGGGAACACATCGTCAGCGCGGCGTCCCGCTTCGGTTATGAAATCGCCCATTACTGACCCTAATGCCGTTAAGTTAAAGGACCGCTAAGCCGGCTTCGCGGACAAAAATGGGGACGTACCCCTTTTCTTGGAAATGGGGACGTACCCCTTTTTTTGCGGCCATGGCGCTCCGCCAGTGCCGCCTGCGCGTCCTGGAGTTGCTGCTCGAGCTGCTCCACATGGGCGTAGCCCAGGCTGATGGCGACGCGTTGTTCCCCGGCCTCGAGCAACAAGGCCGGGAAACTGCGGATGCCGATGGCCCGCACCAGCGCGAACTCCGCGGCCGCGGCGGCAATCGTCGCCGGATCTGACCACGCCAGCTGGAAGGCGGCGGCGTCGGCCATGATGCCCTGCGCCTGCAGTCCGGCGACCGCGGTCCGGGCCAGCACCGCGCCATCGGTGGTATCGAGACCATCGACATAGAACGCCACCTGCAGGGCGCGGAACAGCGCCAGCTGGTCGGCCGCGGGGGCCACGCGCCGTGCCGTCACCACCGCGCGGCATATCGGTTCCGTATCGTAGACGAAGTTCTTGCGCGCCATCAGGGCCTTGCGGTTGAACGGCAGTCCGCTGGCCTCTTCGACGCGGGCCCAATGGGTGAGGCGGAACTGCTTGCCGTTCTCGTCGAGCACATCGGTGGCGCCAGCCCGCAAGCCGCCCACCAAGATCTCGACGGGCAATTCGGGGTGACGTTCGGCCAGGGCAGTCATTTCCTTGGCGAAGCCGTAGCACCATGAACACATGGGGTCGGCGACAAAGATCAGTTTCATGGCTGCCCCCCGGCCTTGGCGGCAGCCTGGCGGGCACGCTGGGCCGTCGCGCTCTCGCGATTGCCGCCCCAGTTGTCGGTCTCGACCTCGTCGATGATGACGAAGGTGGTAGCCGGGTTCTTGTTCAGCACGCGCACGAGCAGGTCGGTGACGCCCTCGATCAGGGCCAGTTTTTGCCCGGCTGTGGCGCCGTCTTTGGTGATGCGGATATTTACGTATGGCATGGTGATACTCCAGTGGTGAGTGTTATGAACGTTATGCAAATCAGCCGTAGTCCGTCGAGCGTGAAACGGGGTCCCATTGCTCCAGCTCGGCCGCCATCGCTTCCTGACGGTTGCGGACCAGATCCAACGCGTCGCTGCCGAGCAGCAAATGGCGTGGCGCCTGCTTCAACGCCAGTATGTCGAGCAAGACCTGGGCGGCCCGTTCAGGCGCGCCAGCCTGGGTCCCGCTCTTGGCCTTGCGGGCATCGCGGATCGGATCGAATATGTCGTCGTAGTCGGCGATGTGGCGATGCGCGCGCACCATCGAGCGTCCCGCCCAATCGGTGCGGAAGGAACCCGGCGCGAATGCGCTGACACTGACGCCGAATGGCGCGACTTCCTGCGCCAGCGACGCCGTGATCCCCTCCAGCGCGAACTTGCTGCCGCTGTAGAAAGACAGGCCCGGCAACGCGACCCGGCCTGCCATGGACGTGATGTTGACGATGTGCCCCGTGCGGCGCCGGCGCATTTGCGGCAAGACTGCCTTGATCATCGCCACGGTGCCGAAGACGTTGACGTCGAACTGGCGCCGCAAATGATCCAGGGGCGACTCCTCGAGCGTGCCTTCGTGGCCGTAGCCGGCGTTGTTGACCAGCACATCGATCGGGCCCACCGTCCGCATCATCTGCATCACGGCGGGTGCGATCGCGGCAAAGTCGCTGATGTCGAGCACGACCGCATGGGCCCGGCCGTCGCCCAGTTGTTCGAATTTCGCGCGATCGGCCAGCTGGCGTACGGTGCCGATGACACTATCGCCAGCGGCCAGCGCGGCCCGGGCAAACGCCAGGCCCAGGCCGGAACTGACGCCGGTGATCAACCAGACGCGGTGCGGTCTCTCTTCCATTGCCGTGCTGTGTTCCATGTACATCTCCTTTCAAGTGCAGGAAATAGCGCGCGTAGCCACTGTTCCCGTCCGGCGCGCTGGCGCGCCGGACGGGACAGAGCGGCCCGCCGCCTTACCACTTACCGTTGTGCGCGCCGCCGTCGACCCGCAGCACTTCGCCGGTCACTTGTTTTGCTTCGGTCAGGTACACCACGGCATCGGCGATGTCGGCCACGCTGGAAATCGTACCCATCGGGTGCAGGGACTTGAGGAAGTCAACGGGCACGTCCTTCAACAGCGGGGTATCGACCGAGCCAGGCGCCACCACGTTGACGCGGATGCCCTGTTTGGCAAACTCCGAAGCCAGGCTGCGGCTGGCCGCTTCGATGCCGCCTTTGGTAATCATCGGCACGGCGGCCGTCAGCGCGGCATTGGGCGCGATGGCCAGGGTGCTGCTGATGCCGACGATGCTGCCGCCACGGCCCTGCGCCAGCATCTGCTTGATCACCAGCTGGCTGATGTACAGAAAGCCTTCCAGGTTGGTGTGGACCAGCGCGTGAAAATCGTCCTGGCTATACTCGAGGAAGGGCTTGGCGATGAAGATGCCGGCGTTATTGACCAGACCGTCAATGGCGCCGAATTTGCTGATCGCGGTATCGACGATCTTTTGTGCGGTGGCCGGTTCGGCGATGTTGCCATCGACCAGCGCCAACCGGTCGGAGGGGGTAAAGGCGGCGCTCTTGCTGATGCTGCGCGAATTGCCGACGACGTTGTAGCCGCGTGCCAGGAAGGCGTTGACGACGCCTGCGCCTATGCCCTGCGATGCGCCGGTCACGATAATGGTTTGATTTTGCTGGTTCATGGTGAGCCCTTAGTGGATGGTCGGTTGATCCGATCGGTGTTGATCGGGTGAAGCCACTGTACGCGGCAGGGGGCAGCGGATAAATGGGCTGAGGGGATAATGAGTAGTTACACCATGTCATCAATGGCGCGGTTTTCTTGCGTATGGCGCCGGTAAGATGAAGCCAAGGCGCGCGGACAAGGGGGCCGCTTTCGCTACCTGCACGTCACGCGTAGTGCCCAGCCGGCGGCGGATTTTGCCCGGTACGGCGGCGAGCACCATGCCTGGCCAACGGGTGGGCAGACGCACGCAACATGGAGGAGATCGCTATGCGTTCGACAGCAGGAGCAGTGATCCGGCAGTTCGCCCTGGTAGCGCTGAGTTTGGTCTTGTCGCTGCCCATGGCGGCATCGGTCGGCGCGGCGCCGCCGGCACAGGAACTGCAGCTACTGGCCACGGAATATCCTCCAGTGGTCTTCAGTGAGGAAGGCAGGGCGAGCGGACTTGGCAGTGACGTCGTGAACGAGATACAGAGGCGCCTCGGGACCCGCGCGGTGATACAGGTGCTGCCCTGGACCCGGGCGTACCGCATGGCCGTAAAGGGGCCGAACGTTGTCCTGTTTCCCACCATGCGTACCAAGGCACGCGAATCGCAGTTCAAGTGGGTGGGGCCGTTGATGACGGCGCAAACGGGCTTTTATTCCTTGTCGGGAACCGGACCGGCCATCGCAAGTCTGGCCGAAGCAAGGACGGTGAGCAGTGTGCTGGTGCCGCGTGGATTCTTTTCGCAGCAAATCCTGCAAAATGCCGGTTTCGATAATCTCAAAGAAGTGAGCACGCCGGAAACGATGGTGCGCATGCTGATACGCGGTCGCGCGCCGCTGATGGTTTCCGATAACATTACTCTCGGCACATTGTTAGGCAAGGTTGGCGGCGCCAGGTCAGACGTCAAGCTGCAATTCACTTTTTTGAAAACGCAAGGCTATATCGCGTTTTCTCGCGATGTGCCCGACGCACTCATACAAGAATGGCAGCACAGCCTCGATGAAATGAAACGCGACGGGACGTTCGCCCGGCTTTATCAAAAATGGCTGCCAGGGGAGACTCCACCGGGCTTCAAACCAGGTGCCATCTGGGACTCGACGAGCTACAGGTGAATTTATGATTGGCATCAATGTTCGCCGGTTGAGGCCTGGCCCGCTGCCACATGAATCGTGTTTCCCAGCGATAATTTCCACTCACATCGTACGACATCGTACCTCATGACGATTCGTTAAAGCTACTGGTCACACTTCTTCTCACCTGATGGGACGTGCGCGCGGGAAGCAGCCGTCCGGACATGGGAATGTTGCCGGTTCCGGGCAGGGCGCCACCCGGCACCGCACCGCCGCAATCAAATTCATTAAAGTGTTGTTGCAAATTGAGGCCGGCAATCCTATACTTTAGTTGTACGACGACTGATATCGAATAGGAGATGCAAGCCATGACAAATATGTACGCCCAGCAAGCCGCTGGGAAGACGCCGGTCATCACCGGCATGCGGGTCATTCCCGTCGCGGGCCGGGACAGCATGCTGCTGAACCTGAGCGGCGCCCACGGTCCTTACTTCACGCGCAACATCGTGATCCTGACGGACAGCGCCGGCAATACGGGACTGGGCGAAGTTCCCGGTGGCGAGCCGATCCGCAAGACGCTGGAGGATGCCCGCCAGCTGGTCATCGGCCAGCCCATCGGCAAGTACCAGGGCATACTCAACCAGGTGCGCGAAACGTTCCGCGATCGCGATGCGGGCGGCCGCGGCCTGCAGACCTTCGACCTGCGCGTCACCATCCATGCCGTGACGGCACTGGAGGCGGCGTTGCTGGACTTGCTGGGCAAGTTCCTGGACGTGCCGGTATGTGCCTTGCTCGGCAACGGCCAGCAACGTGCCGAAGTCGAGATGCTCGGCTACCTGTTCTACGTGGGCGACCGCGCCGCCACCACGCTGGAATACGACAGCGACCCCGACGCGGCCGATGCCTGGTCGCGTCTGCGCCATGAAAAGGCCATGACGCCGGAGGCGATTGTGCGCCTGGCCGAAGCGGCCCAGGCACGCTACGGTTTCAATGACTTCAAGCTCAAGGGCGGCGTGCTGCGCGGTGACGAGGAGATGGAGGCCGTGACGGCGCTGGCGGAACGTTTTCCCGATGCCCGTATCACGCTCGATCCCAACGGCGCCTGGTCGCTCAAGGAGGCGATACGCCTGTGCCGCGGCAAGGGCGACGTGCTGGCCTATGCGGAAGACCCGTGCGGCGCCGAGCAGGGCTATTCGGGCCGCGAAGTGATGGCCGAGTTCAGGCGCGCCACCGGCCTGCGCACGGCCACCAACATGATCGCCACCGACTGGCGCGAGATGGGGCACGCCATCCTGCTGCAGTCGGTCGACATTCCACTGGCCGACCCGCACTTCTGGACCATGCAGGGCTCCGTGCGCGTGGCGCAGATGTGCCACGAATGGGGCCTGACCTGGGGCTCGCATTCGAACAACCACTTCGACATTTCGCTGGCCATGTTTACGCAGGTCGGGGCGGCCGCACCCGGGGCCATCACGGCGCTCGATACGCACTGGATCTGGCAGGATGGCCAGCGCCTGACCGTTGAGCCGATGCAGATCGTTGGCGGCAAGATCGCCGTGCCGGCCAAGCCTGGCCTGGGCGTGGAGGCCGACATGGATGCGATCGAAGCGGCCCACCAGCTGTACCTGCGCAAGGGGCTGGGTGTACGCGACGATGCGGTGGCGATGCAGTTCTTCTTCCCCGGCTGGAAGTTCGACAACAAGCGTCCCAGCTTCGACCGCTGAGGGATGGATAACGAGATTACGGAGTCCGGATCATGAATCTGCCTGTCAATCAATTCAAGCACGCCATCGCCCATGGCCAGTTGCAGATCGGCTTGTGGTCCGGCCTGTCGAACAACGTCACCGTCGAGGTGCTGGCCAATGCGGGTTTCGACTGGCTGCTGCTCGACACCGAGCATTCGCCCAACGAGCTGCCGATGGTGCATTCGCAATTGCAGGCGGCCGCCCAGGGGCGCACGCATCCCATCGTGCGCCCGCCCTGGAACGATACCGTCACCATCAAGCGCTATCTCGATATCGGCGTGCAAACGCTCTTGATTCCGTTCGTCCAGGACGAGCACGAGGCGCGCAGCGCGGTGGCGGCCACGCGCTATCCGCCGTTGGGCGTGCGCGGCTATTCGGCCGCGGCGCGCGCCTCCGACTATGGCCGTGTGCAGGATTATCCGACCCGGTGCGAAGCGCAGCTGTGCGTGCTGGTCCAGGTGGAAACGCCGTTCGCGCTGGCCAATATCGAAAAGATCGCGGCGGTTGACGGCGTGGACGGCATCTTCATCGGGCCCGGCGACCTGTCGGCCGCGATGGGCCATATCGGCAATCCCAAACACCCCGAGGTGGTGGCGGCAATCGCCGACGCGATCGCGCGGATACGCGCCTGCGGCAAGGCCGCCGGCATCCTTACCGGTGACGAGGCTCTGGCCCGTCATTACATCGAGCTTGGCTGCACTTTCGTTGCCGTGGGCAGCGACATCAGCATCCTGGCGCGCGGCGCGGAAGCGCTGGCCGCCAGATTCAAGCCGTCAGCGAACCAGGGAGTAACAGCATGAGCAACATAGGATTTATCGGTCTCGGCATCATGGGCACGCCCATGGCGCTCAATATACTCAAGGGCGGCCATCGCCTGTACGCATATAGCCGCCAGCCCCTCAAGGCGGAACTGGCCGAGCAGGGCGCGATCGCCTGTCGCTCGGGCCAGGAAGTGGCGCAGAATGCCGACATCATCATCATCATGGTGCCGGACACGCCGGATGTCGAACAGGTGCTGTTTGCCGAAGGCGGCGTGGGGCAAGGCCTTGCCGCCGGCAAGATCGTGGTGGACATGAGCTCGATCTCACCGATCGAGACCAAGCGCTTCGCCGCCCGCATCAACGCGCTCGGTTGCGCTTACCTCGACGCGCCGGTGTCGGGCGGCGAAGTGGGCGCCAAGGCGGCCAGCCTGACCATCATGGTGGGCGGGCCGGAGCAGGCATTTGAGGCGGTGCGGCCCGTCTTCGAACTGATGGGCAAGAACATCACGCTGGTGGGCGGCAATGGCGACGGCCAGACCACCAAGGTGGCCAACCAGATCATTGTGGCGCTCAACATTGAAGCCGTGGGCGAGGCGTTGCTGTTCGCCTCGCGCATGGGGGCGGACCCGGGCAAGGTGAGACAGGCGCTGATGGGCGGATTTGCCGCCTCGCGCATACTCGAGGTGCATGGCGAGCGCATGATCAAGCGCACCTTCGCGCCGGGCTTCCGGGTCGAACTGCACCAGAAGGACTTGAACCTGGCGCTCGGCTGCGCGCGCCAGCTCGGCCTCAGCCTGCCCAACACGGCCACCGCCCAGGAGTTGTTCAACGCCTGCGCCGCCCACGGCGGCAAGGGGCTGGACCATTCGTCGCTGGTGCGCGCACTGGAGATCATGGCCAATTTCGAGATCGGCGCGGGAGCCGCGCAATGAAGGGATTGTCGCCATGACCGATCCCCGTCAATTGCTGCGGCGGATGTTCGATGCGGCCGTCGATGCGGCGCAGCCTTCCCATTGCCTGGCCGCACATCTGCCGCCGCCGCCGCGCGGGCGCACGCTCGTGATCGGCGCCGGCAAGGCGTCGGCCGAAATGGCGCGGGTGCTGGAGCAGCATTGGCCCGGCGAACTGTCGGGAATGGTGGTGACGCGCTACGGGTATGCGGTGCCATGCGAGCGGATCGAAGTGCTCGAAGCGGCACACCCGGTGCCGGACCAGGCGGGCATGGATGCCGCCCGGCGCATCCTCGACAGCGTGGCCGGCCTGTCGGCCGACGACCTCGTGATCTGCCTGATTTCGGGCGGCGGTTCGGCCTTGCTGGCGTTGCCGGGGGAAGGGCTGGCGCTGGCCGACAAGCAGGCCATCAACAAGGCCTTGCTGGCCAGCGGCGCCACCATCAGCGAAATGAACTGCGTGCGCCGCCACCTGTCCGCCATCAAGGGCGGGCGGCTGGCGGCCGCCTGCCACCCCGCTCGGGTGGTGACACTGCTCATCTCCGACGTGCCGGGCGACGATCCTGCCGACATTGCCAGCGGCCCGACGGCGGCGGACCGCAGCACCTGCGGCGAGGCGCTGGCGATCCTGCAGCGCTACGGCATCGCGCCCGCTGCCGCGGTGCGCCAGCTGCTCGAAAGCGGCGCCGGTGAAACGGTCAAGCCTGGCGACCCGCGCCTGGCCGGCGCGCAGCTGCGCATGATCGCCACGCCGCAGATGGCGCTGCAAGCGGCGGCGGCGGTGGCTGCCGCCGCCGGCGTGCCGGCGCATATCCTGGGCGACAGCATCGAGGGGGAGGCGCGCGACGTCGGCAAGGTCATGGCCGGCATCGCCAGCCAGGTGGCAGCGCACGGCCAGCCGTTCACCGCGCCCTGCGTGCTGCTGTCGGGAGGCGAAACCACGGTCACCGTGCGCGGCAGCGGCCGGGGTGGCCGCAACGTGGAGTTCCTGCTGGCGCTGGGCATCGCGCTGGACGGCAAGCCCGGCATCCATGCGATGGCCTGCGATACCGATGGGGTGGACGGCCAGGAGGACATTGCCGGCGCCTACCTGTCGCCTGACTCGCTGGCGCGCGCCTGGGCGCGGGGTATCAATCCCCGCGCCAGCCTGGCCAGCAATGACGGCCACGGATTCTTCCAGGCGCTGGGCGACTCGGTCGTCAGCGGTCCGACCCTCACCAACGTCAACGACTTCCGGGCCGTCTATATCGGGCCGGGCAGCGCAACCAGGACAGCATCGCGCGCCGCAGGGCGGCAGGTTGTTGTTGCGAATAGGAAAGAGTGAGAATGTGTGTATTTTGGCTGTTCGGCAAGCTGCTATCCTAAGATTGCTCGCAGATAGTCTCCAGGGCCGTCCCCCCATCCTGTTCCAGCACGCCTGTAGCGGGGCGACGCGCGCCCGCGTGGATGCCCCTGCCGGCATGGAGGACACGCTACGTCATTGAGAAAGCGACCAGATGGCCGAATCCCTGCACATCGAAGCGGCATCCGCCGGCGACATGAAGAGCCGCCGCCTGATCCTGATCGCCTGGCTGTTCTCCGCCATCATCGTGCTGGTGCTGGCCTTCACCTACTACGGCATCGGCCTGCTGTCGGCCGGACGCGCTTATGTCGGCGGCGAGGGCCTGTGGTCCAAGGCCCAGAAGGATGCCGTGTACGCGCTGGCGCGTTATGCGCGCTACCAGCAGGCGGCCGATTTTCAATCCTACGAGCAGGCGCTGGACGTGATCCTGGGCGACCGCCAGGCGCGGCTCGAACTCGAGCGCGCAGAGCCCGACCTGGCACTGGCGCGCGCCGGCTTCCTGCGCGGGCGCAACCACCCCGACGACATCGACGGCATGATAGGCCTGTTCCGCCACTTCCGGCACATACCCGACATCGACGAGGCGATAGCCATCTGGACCCGGGCCGACGCCGAGATCGACCGGCTGATGACCCTGGCGCAGGAAATCCGTCTGGCCGTGCGCGCGGGCCGGACAGGGGAGGACGCCATGCTGCCCTACCTGGGCCGGCTGTCGCTCATCAACCAGCGCCTGAAGCCGCTCGAGGATGCCTTCTCCTCGACCCTGGGCCAGGCGGCGCGCCTGACCAAGACCATCTTGCTGGTGGTGTTGTTCGTGGGCGTATCGCTGCTGCTGGGCGCGGCGCTGCTGTTTTCGCTGCGCATGGTGCGCCATACCGAGAGCGTGGAGCGGATGCTGCGCCATGGCGAACGCCAGTTGCGGGCCTTGCTGCGCTTCGCTCCGCTGCCCATCGTCATCGTCAGGCTGCGTGACGAGGCCATCGTGTTCGCCAACGAACATGCCTTGAAACAGTTCAAGCTGGCCGCCGGCGGGCTGCAACAGGCCCGCCCCGGTGACTTCTATGTGCGCCCGGACGACCGCGAGGCACTGCTGGCGCAGCTGCGCCAGCACCGCAGCGTCGAGGACTGGGAAGTGCGGCTGCGCGATACGCGCGGCGTCCTGTTCTGGGCCAGCCTGTCGTCGCAGTGCATACAGTATGACGGCGAGGAATGCGTGCTCACGGCGGTCAACAACATCGAGCTGCGCAAGCGCCACCAGCAGGAGCTGCAGCGCCGCGCCTTCTACGACGAGCTGACGGGACTGCCCAACCGGGCCATGTTCATGGATGCGCTCGACGACCTGCTGACCAGGAAGGAACTGGAGGAGGGCAGCTTCGCCCTGATGTTCATCGACGTCGACCGCTTCAAGATCATCAACGACGAGCTGGGACATGACGCGGGCGACAAGCTGCTGCAGGAAGTGGCCGGCCGGCTGACCGCCAGCGTGCGCCCGTCCGACGTCGTGGCCCGCCTGGGCGGCGACGAGTTCGTGGTGCTGACGACGGAGCCGATGGATGCCGACAGCGTCAGCCAGACCGCCAGGCAGATCATGGATGCCATGGCGCCGGCCTTCGCGCTGGGGCAGCGCGACATCAGCGTCACCATCAGCATCGGCATCAGCAGCTATCCGCACGACGGCACGGACCTCACGAGCATGATGAAAAGCGCCGATGTGGCCATGTACCGCGCCAAGGAGCGGGGCCGCAACAACTACCAGTGGTACGGGCCGGCCAGGCCGGACCATGGCCAGCCGCACCCGCACCCTCAGCCGAGGGCGGACGCCTGCCAGGACGAGTGAGGCCGGCGGCCCGGCGCCGTCCCGTCAGCCGGCGACGAGCGTGGCCAGGTAGTCCTCGAGGGCCCGTACCGGCGTCCGGTCGTGGTACAGCACATCGCGCCGGGCCGTGATGGCCTCGCGCACCGTGGCGCGCAGGGCGGCGTCGCCGGCCAGGCTGGCGGCCAGCGCCACGTAGCCGTCGCCGTCGGCCTGCACCAGGTGGTCCAGCCCCATGCGGCGCAGGATGGCGCTGCCGAAGCGGCCACGCATGTAGCGGCCTTCCACCGTCACCACCGGCAGCGCGCAGTCCACCGCCTGCATGGCCGTGTTAAAGCCCGAGAAGCCTATCGTATCGAGGAACACGTCGGCCTGGCGCAGGATGCTGTAGAAGCGGGCGGGCGGTTGCCACGGGATGCTCACCAGGTAGTCTTGCGGCGCCAGTCCGGCCTGCGCGAACGCCTGCGCCAGGCGCGCCTGCAACAGCGCCGTCAGGTGGCTGGCCTGGACGTTGGAGAAGAACAGGAACTGGCAGGGGCCGCAGCGCTGGGCGATCTGCACCAGCACGTCGTCGTATTCGGGCGCGTACTTGAACGGCGAACCGGGGCAGATGAACAGCGGCACGCCGGCGCGCACGCCCAGCGCCGCCAGGTCCACCTCGGCCGGCGGCACGGCGGCCGGTGCGTAGCAGCAGCCCAGGTTGGGCAGGCGCACCAGCTGTTCCGCGTAATGGTCCTGCGCCTGCTCGTCCTCCAGCCCGGCGGCCGACAGGTAGGCGTCGATGGTGGGCAGGCCCGTCGTCTCGGGATGGCCCCAGGTGGCCAGCTGGCGCGGCGCCAGGCGCAGCGCGGCCAGGCGGGGCGCCATGGCATCCATGCCCAGCTCGGGATAGATCAGCACATCGACGTTGGCGCCGGCGATCAGCCTGGCCCATTCCAGTTCGGAGCGCGCGCCCTGGTGCATGACGGCGGCGCGGCTGCGGGCGTAGGCCGTCTCGCCGTCCTCCTGGCTGCCCAGGTAGAACAGGTGCAGCTCGAAACGGTCGCGATCGAGTTCGCTGAACCAGCCGCGCACGATGGCGCGCCACACGGGATGCTCGACGATGTGGGCCGACACCACGCCGACCCGGATAGTCCCCGGGCCGGCCTTGCGGGCGGCGGGGACGGCGGGCAGGCCGCGCTGGGCGGCCCACTGGCCCATCAGCCGGCTGCAGATGGCGCCGTACTGCGACAGCAGCGCGCGGTTGTCCAGCTCGTGATAGCTGAGGTAGAACGGATGGCAGCCGCCCACCACGGCCAGCGGATTGGGCACGGGGTCGGACGGGCCGCGCTGCGCCAGCCAGGCCTCGAAGTCGGCCAGGTCGCGGGCGAAGCCGGCGCGCACCGCCGCCAGGTCGTCGCCGGCCGGGCGGATGATGGGCAGCTTGACGACCGCTTGCTTGAGCCGGATGTCGGCCGCCTGCGGCGCCAGCCGGGCCGCTTCGTCCAGCGCGACCAGGGCCGCCTCGCGCCGTCCCATCAGGTACAGGGCGCCGGCCTTGTGGTTCCACGCGTTGAGGTGGGTGGGATCGAGCTGCAATGCCTGCTCGAAGCAGAGCAGGGCTTCGTCGCGCCGGTGCAGCGTTTGCAGCACGGTGCCGCGCGCGTTGTGCAGCTCGGGCGTCGCCTGCAGCGCCAGCGCGCGGTCGATGGCGGCCAGCGCTTCCCCGGTCCGGCCCAGGCGGTTGAGCACGTCGGCGCGGGCGGCCAGGGCCAGCGCGAAGCGGGGCCGCAAGGCCAGCGCGCCGTCGTAGTCGGCCAGCGCATCGTCGAAGCGGTTCAGGTCGCGGTACACATTGCCGCGGTTGTTGAGGGCGTCCGGATGGCGCGGGTTGAGCGCCAGCGCCCGCGCGTAGCTGTCGAGCGCCAGCTGATGGCGGCCGTTGCCGTGCAGGGCCAGCCCCAGGTTGGAATGGGCTTCGGGGTCGTTCTTGTTGAGGTTGATGGCCTTCTTGATCAGGTCCACGGCCTCCTGGTGCCGTCCCTGCTGGTACTTGATGACGCCCAGGTAGTGCAGGCATTCTGGCTGTTTGGCGTGGCGCGCCAGGATGGCCGTGTACAGGCTTGCGGCCGCATCGAGCTGGCCTTGCTGGTGCAGGCCCAGGGCGCGCTGCACCTGCAGCTGCAGGGGGACGCCGGGCTGGAAGCCGGCCGCCGCTTGATACGTTTGATTCTGGTTGCTGCTCAACATCGCTGTTCGTCTCCCGGGAGCGGCTTGCCAGCGCCGCACGCCGGACGGCATCCGGGGCCTGGAACTTGCCATAAATGCATGAATCTGGAGCGGCGATTGTATGCGATTCACGGCGGGCACAGGTTGCTGCCTGTCCCCTTAGAGCCTTTCCTCTAGCCCGGAGATTTCAGCGCGCCCTCGCACTCTCATTAATGATACTTGACATCTATTTTATTTATGACTACCATCATTTATTATCAGATGAAAAGGAGCCCGCCATGCCACGCGTATCGCGCCAGCAAACCGAAACGAACCGCGCCGCCATCGAGCAGGCGGCGGCGCGCCTGTTCCGCGAACAGGGCTTCAAGGCCGTCAGCGTGAATGACCTGATGGGCGCTGCCGGCCTCACGCACGGCGGATTCTACGGCCATTTCGCGTCCAAGGATGCCCTGCTGGCGGCCGCCTGCGAGAAGACCTTCGCCGAGTCGACGGCACGCTGGTCGGCGCGCTGCGACAGCGGCGCCGGCAAGCAGGCCGCCTTCGATGCGCTGGTGTCGAACTACCTGTCGGCCCGTAGCCGCGACAACGCGGGTGCGGGTTGCCCGGTGGCGGCGCTGGCGTCCGACGTCGCGCGCGAGGATGCCGATGCGCCCGTGCGCGCGTCATACGTGGCCGGCACCAAGCAGCTGCTGGCGCAACTGGCGCGCATGGCCGACGGCGATGACGCCGCGGCGCGCGAGCAGCACGCCATGCAGGCGCTCGCCATGATGGTGGGCGCGCTGACGCTGGCACGCGCCACCGATGGCGACCCCGTTTCCGACGCCATCCTCACCGCCGCGCTGGCCGCGCTGCACACGCACTGAGGCTGGCCGCCGATTCCGCCAGCTCCGACAACGCCACCAATACCGCTCCACAGGACCCGCTCATGCTCTCCCAACCTTTCTCCGCCTGGCTCGGCCGGCGCGGCATCCACTACGCCTGGGTCGTCGCCGCGATCACCTTCCTGACCGCGCTGACCTCGTCGGCGGCACTGGGCCTGCCCGGCGCGCTGATGCAGCCGTTGAGCCACGAATTCGGCTGGAACGCTGAACAGATCTCGTCGGCGCTGGCCGTGCGCTTCGTGCTGTTCGGCCTCATGGGGCCGTTCGCCGCTATCCTCATGGAGCGTTTCGGGCTGCGCCGCGTCGTCTGCACGGCGCTCGCGCTGATCACCTCGGGCATGCTGCTGGCCACGCGCATGACGGCGTTCTGGCAGCTCGTGGCGCTGTTTGGCATCATGCTTGGCGTGGGCTCGGGGATGACGGCGCTGGTGCTCTCGGCCGTCGTGGCCAACCGCTGGTTCGACGCGCGCCGCGGCCTCGTCATCGGCCTGCTGACGGCCAGTTCGGCCACGGGGCAGTTGCTGTTCCTGCCCGCGGGCGCCTGGCTCATCGAGCATTTCGGCTGGCGCACGGCGCTGTTCCCCGTGCTCACCAGCTGCGCCATCGTGGCCGTGCTGGCGTTGCTGTTCATGCGCGACCGTCCGCGTGACATGGGCCTGGCCGCGTACGGCGCCGACCCCGCCACGGCGCTCGCGCCTGCGCCCGCGCCCATGCGCGTGACCTTCGCCACGCCGTTCCGGGTGCTCGCCAGCGTGGCGCCAAATCGCACGTTCTGGGCGCTGTTCGGCACCTTCTTCATCTGCGGCCTGAGCACCAACGGCCTGATCCAGACCCACTTCATTTCCTTGTGCGGCGACGCCGGCCTGAGCGCCGTGCCGGCCGCCTCCGTGCTGGCGATGATGGGCGCGTTCGACCTCGTCGGCACCATCAGCTCGGGCTGGCTGTCGGACCGCTACGACAACCGCAAGCTGCTGTTCTGGTACTACGGCTTGCGCGGGCTGTCGCTGTTCTGGCTGCCGTATTCGGAATTCACGCTCTACGGCCTGTCGATGTTCGCGCTGTTCTACGGCCTTGACTGGATCGCCACCGTGCCGCCGACCGTGCGCCTGGTGGGCGCCACCTTCGGCAAGGAGCGCGCGGGCATGGTGTTCGGCTGGATCTTCGCCGGCCACCAGCTGGGCGCGGCCGTGGCCGCCTACGGTGCGGGCCGCATCCGCACGCTCATGCTCACCTATAACCCGGCGCTGTTCGCCGCCGGCGCGGCCTGCCTGGTGGCCGCCGGCATCGTGATGACGATACGGCGCCAGCACGCGCCGGCGGCGGCCTAGCGGGCAGCTGCCCGGCGCGGC
This sequence comes from Rugamonas sp. FW305-51, assembly GCF_058786935.1. NCBI lineage: Bacteria > Pseudomonadati > Pseudomonadota > Betaproteobacteria > Burkholderiales > Oxalobacteraceae > Rugamonas > Rugamonas sp. FW305-51. Next base: position 153,812 of record NZ_JBYSZG010000001.1, on the reverse strand, counting down.
GGGCGAGTACCTCTCCTGATCAAATATCCTGGCCAGTGCGCCGGCCCGCTCAGTCGAACCGTTCAAACGCCTCCGTCAGGAACTCGACGAAGGTGCGGATGCGGGCCGACAGCTGGTGCCGCTGCGGATAGACGGCATAGATGTCGGCATCGGGCGTGCGGTACTGGGGCAGGACCTGGACCAGGCGCCCCGTCTCCAGGTAGCGCTCGATATCCCACTCGGCCCGCATCAGGATGCCGTGCCCGTCCAGCGCCCAGTTGACGGCGATCTCGCCATCGTTTGTCGTCAAGTTGCCGCGCACCTTGACGGCATCCCCATCGTGCCCGGCGCCGCGCCCGGAAGACAGGCGCCACAGGCCATACGCTTCGTCACCTTGCCGGATGCAGATGCAGTTGTGGCGGCCCAGTTCGGCCGGCGACTTGGGCTCGCCGCGCCGGGCCAGGTACTTGGGCGAGGCGCACAGCAGGCGCCGGTTGGCCGCCAGGCGCTTGGCCACCACGCGCGTGTCGGCCGGCGCGCCGAAGCGGATGCAGACGTCGAACTGGTCGTCCGTCAACGGCGGCGGGTCGACCGACAGCTGCAGCTGCACATCCACCTCCGGATAGCGCAGCACGTATTTCGAAATGGCGGGCGCGATATGGAGCCGGCCGAACCCCAGCGTCGCGTTGACCCGCAACTGGCCCTTGGGCACACCCTTGGAGCTGGTCAGCAGCTGGTCCAGTTCGGCGATCTCGTCGAGGATACGGCGCGCATGCTCCAGCAGGACTTCCCCTTCCGGCGTCAGGCTCATGCGCCTGGTGGTGCGGTTCACCAGCGGCACGCCCAGCCGCGCCTCGATCTGGCTCAGCCGCTTGCTGACGGCCGAGGTGGTGATGCCCAGCTCGCGCGCCGCCCCGCTCAGGCTGCCGCAATTGGACAACGACACGATAAAGCTCAATTCGGCAGGCTGGAATCCGTTGCTCATGGTTGATTGTTGAGTCCTGGGTTAACAATGGATTGAGTTTAGGCCAGTTATGCGGGGCCGTCCACTCGCTACAGTGGCTGCACATCCCGCCACCTCAATCACAGGAGACCGTAAATGAAGACCTACCAGATCGCAACCATCCCCGGCGACGGCATCGGCAAGGAAGTCGTGCCAGCCGGCCAGCAAGTACTGGCGGCCTTGGCCGCCACCAGCAACACCTTCCAGTTCGCGTTCGAGGACTTCGACTGGGGCGGCGACTACTATCGCCAGCATGGCGTGATGATGCCGGCCGACGGCCTGGACGCGCTGCGCAACAAGGACGCCATCCTGTTCGGTTCCGCCGGCGATCCGGACATCCCCGACCACATCACGCTGTGGGGCCTGCGCCTGAAGATCTGCCAGGGCTTCGACCAGTACGCCAACGTGCGTCCCACCCGCATCCTGCCCGGCATCGACGGCCCCCTCAAGCGCTGCAGGCAGGAAGACCTGAACTGGGTGATCGTGCGCGAAAATTCGGAAGGCGAATACTCGGGCGTGGGCGGGCGCGTGCACCAGGGCCACCCGATCGAGGCCGCTACCGACGTCTGCATGATGACGCGCGTGGGCGTCGAGCGCATCCTGCGCTACGCCTTCAAGCTGGCCCAGTCGCGGCCGCGCAAGCAGCTCACCGTCATCACCAAGAGCAACGCCCAGCGCCACGCGATGGTGATGTGGGACGAGATCGCGCTGGAAGTGTCGCGCGATTTCCCCGATGTGAAATGGGACAAGGAGCTGGTGGACGCCGCCACCGCGCGCATGGTCAACCGTCCGGCCACCCTGGACACCATCGTCGCCACCAACCTGCACGCCGACATCCTGAGCGACCTGGCGGCGGCGCTGGCCGGCAGCCTCGGTATCGCCCCCACCGGCAACATCGATCCCGAGCGCCGCTATCCGTCCATGTTCGAGCCGATTCACGGTTCGGCCTTCGACATCATGGGCAAGGGCCTGGCCAATCCGGTCGGCACCTTCTGGTCCGTCGTCATGCTGCTGGAGCACCTGGGCGAACACGAGGCGGCCCGGCGCGTGATGCAGGCCATCGAGCGCGTCACGGCCAATCCCCAGTTGCACACGCGCGACCTGGGCGGCATGGCCACCACGGCCGACGTGACCCGCGCCGTGTGCGATGACCTGCAGGCCGGCCTGCAGCGCCAGGCCGCATAAGGGCCCGTGTTCCAGGCGCCGGGATCGCCGGCGCCGGTCCGTCCCCACCGGCCGCGCAAGAGCAGGGCGGGACGGCATCCAGGCAAGACTACATTTCAGGAGACAGCATCATGTCCAGGCGTTTTTATTCCAAACTCTATGTGCAGGTATTGATCGGCGTACTCGCCGGCGGCCTGCTCGGTTATTTCTATCCCAAGCTCGGCACGGACGTCAAGCCGCTGGGCGATGCCTTCATCCGGCTCATCAAGATGGTGTTCGCCCCCGTCATTTTCGCCATGGTGGTGCTGGGCATCGCCAAGATGGAGAGCATGAAGGAACTGGGCCGCGTGGGCATGCGGGCCCTGATCTATTTCGAAGTGATGTCCACCTTCGCCTTGCTGCTGGGACTGGTCGTGGTCAACGTGGCCCAGCCTGGCGCCGGCATGAATGTGGACGTCCATACCCTTGATACCTCAAGTATCTCCAGCTACACGGCGGCCGCGGCCAAGTCCGGCGGCTTCATGGAATTCCTGCTGGGGATGATACCGACCAGCGTGGTCGAATCGCTGGCCAAGAACGACATCCTGCAGATCCTGGTGTTCGCCACCATGTTCGGCATGGCGCTGTCGCACATGGGGCGCCGGGCCAAGCCGGTGGTCGACTTCCTGGAAGCGTTCAGCAACGGCATGTTCATCGTGGTCGGCATGATCATGCGGGTCGCGCCCATTGCCGCCTTCGGCGCCATCGCCTTCACGGTGGGCAAATACGGCGTCGCCTCGCTGCTGTCGCTGGGCCAGCTGATGGGCTGCATGTACCTGACCTGCATCGTGTTCGTGGTCGTCGTGCTGGGCCTGGTGGCGCGCCTGTCCGGCTTCAGCCTGTTCAAGTTCCTGCGCTACATCAAGGAAGAGATCTTCACGGTGCTGGGCACCAGCTCGTCCGAGTCGGTGGTGCCGCAGTTGATGCGCAAGCTGGAACATGTGGGCGTGTCCAAGCCCGTGGTCGGCCTGGTCATTCCGGCCGGCGTCACCTTCAACCCGGACGGCCAGTGCATCTACTACACCATGGCCGCCATCTTCATCGCCCAGGCCACCAACACGCCGCTCACCATCACCGACCAGCTGGTCGTGATGGGCGTGCTGATGCTGACCTCCAAGGGTTCGGCCGGCGTGACGGGGTCCGGCTTCATCACCCTGGCTGCGACGCTCGCCTCGATGGGCAAGATCCCCGTGGCCGGCATGGTGCTGCTGCTGGGGGTGGACCGCTTCATGTCCGAAGCGCGCGCCATCACCAACACCATCGGCAACGCCGTCGGCACCATGGCCATCGCCCAGTGGGTGGGAGCCTTGGATCGCCAGCGCATGGAGCGCGTGCTCGACGGCGCATCCACGCCGGAGGAAATGCGGTCCCTGTATGCGCCCGACGACGTGGCCGACCAGCCGCCGGCCGCACTGGCGAGCGTGCAAAAAGTCTCCGCCTGACCATGCCACCAGTGGAGAACACGATGAACCTGAAATCCCAAAGCGACACGGGGCCGGGCGGGCAGGCCCGGCGCCTGCTGCAAAGCCTGTTCGAGGCGGCCATCGCGGCCGCGCAACCGGCCCTGTGCGTGCCACCCGCGCTACCCGAGGCGCCCAAAGGCCGGCTGATCGTGATCGGCGCCGGCAAGGCGTCGGCCGAGATGGCGCGCGCCGTGGAAGCGAACTGGCCCGGTCCGCTGACCGGCCTGGTGGTCACGCGCTACGGCTACGGCGTGCCATGCCAGCGCATCGAGATCGTCGAGGCGGCCCATCCCGTGCCCGACGCCGCCGGCCTGGCGGCCGCGCGCCGGATACTGGACCGCGTCCTGGGCCTGAGCGCGGACGATACGGTGCTGTGCCTGATCTCGGGCGGCGGTTCGGCGCTGCTGCCGCTGCCGGCCGAGGGCATCAGCCTGCAGGACAAGCAGCAGGTGAACGCGGCGCTGCTGGCCTGCGGGGCCACCATCAGCGAAATGAATTGCGTGCGGCGGCACCTGTCGGCCATCAAGGGCGGCCGCCTGGCCGCCGCCTGCCACCCGGCCAGGGTGGTGACGCTGCTGATCTCCGACGTGCCCGGCGACGATCCGCGCGACATCGCCTCCGGCCCAACGGTGGCCGATGCCAGCACCTGCGCCGACGCGCTGGCCATCATCGCCCGCTACGGCATCGCCTTGCCGCAGCATGTGCTCGACGTGCTGCGCAGCGGCCGGGGCGAGTCCGTCAAGCCGGGCGACCCGCGGCTGGCGCGCAGCGAGGTGCGCATGGTGGCCACGCCCCAGATGGCGCTGGAAGCGGCGGCCAGGGTGGCCGCCACCGCGGGCCTGCCGGCTCACATCCTGGGCGACAGCCTGGAAGGCGAGGCGCGTGACGTGGGCAAGGTGATGGCGGGCATGGCCATGCAGGTGGCGCGGCGCGGCCAGCCGTTCCAGGCGCCGTGCGTGCTGCTGTCGGGCGGCGAAACCACCGTCACCGTGCGCGGCAACGGCCGGGGCGGGCGCAACGTGGAGTTCCTGCTGGCCTGCGCGGCCGCCTTGCAGGGCGAGCCCGGCGTGTACGGCCTGGCCGGCGACACCGACGGCGTGGATGGGCAGGAGGAAATCGCCGGCGCCTGCATCGCGCCCGACACGCTGGAGCGCGCCTGGGCCGCCGGCCTGCGCCCGAACGACAGCCTCGATAACAACGACGGCCACGGCTTCTTCCAGGCCCTGGGCGACAGCGTGATCACCGGCCCCACACTGACCAACGTCAACGACTTCCGCGCCATCCTGGTCACGCGCCAGTAAGCGACTACTCCAACAGGAACACCATCATGCACCGCAACCGTAACGCCAAGATCGTCGCCACCCTGGGACCTGCCAGCAGCGACAGGGACACGATACAGGCCTTGTTCGCCGCCGGGGTCGACGTCTTCCGCCTCAACTTCAGCCACGGCGAGCATGCCGACCACAAGCGGCGGCTGGACATCATCCGCGCCATCGAAAGCGACAGCGGCCGCCCGATCGGCATCCTGCTCGACCTGCAAGGGCCCAAGCTGCGCCTCGGTACTTTTGGCGACGGCCCCGTCATGCTGGAGGCGGGCGCCGCCTTCCGGCTCGACATGGAGCGCGACGTGCCGGGCGACCGGCATCGGGCCGCATTGCCCCACGTGGAAATCTACCGCGCGCTGGAAACGGGCACCGAACTGCTGATCGATGACGGCCGGGTGCGGCTGCGGGTCGAGTCCTTCGGCCCCGATTACGCCGAGACCCGCGTCATCGTCGGCGGCCGCGTGTCCGACCGCAAGGGCGTCAACGTGCCCGGCGTCGTGCTGCCGCTGTCGGCCATGACGGACAAGGACCGGGCCGACCTCGATTACGGCTTGAGCCTGGGCGTGGACTGGGTGGCGCTGTCGTTCGTCCAGCGGCCCGAGGATATCGCGGAAATCAAGGCCATCGTCCAGGACCGGGCCGGCATCGTCGCCAAGCTGGAAAAGCCGGCCGCCATCCACAGCCTGGAGGCGATCGTCGCCGCCAGCGACGCCGTCATGGTGGCGCGCGGCGACCTGGGCGTGGAAATGCCGCCGGAGCAGGTGCCGGCGATCCAGAAGCGCATCGTGCGCGCCTGCCGCCGGGCCGGCAAGCCCGTCATCGTCGCCACCCAGATGCTCGAATCGATGGTGACGGCGCCCGTGCCCACCCGCGCCGAAGCGTCCGACGTGGCCACCGCCATCTACGACGGCGCCGACGCCGTCATGCTGTCGGCCGAATCGGCCTCGGGCCAGTATCCGCTCGACGCAGTGCGCATCATGGATTCCATCATCGCCCAGACGGAAGCGGACCCATATTATTTGCAGACGGTGGCGGCGGACCACGACGGCGCCGCCACCCTGGCCTCGGACGGCATCGGCGTGGCAGTGCGCAGCGTGACGCAGGCGCTCAGCGTCGCGGCCGTGGTGGCCTACACCAGTTCCGGCTATTCGGCCATGCGCATGGCGCGCGAACGCCCGCGCGCCCCCATCGTCGGCATGACGCCGCGCGCCGCCATCGCCCGCCGCCTGGCGCTGGCGTGGGGCGTCTATCCGGTGCTGTGCCACGAGGTGGTCGATGTGCTGGAAATGAGCACGTGGGCCTGCCAGACCGTCAAGCGCGAAGGCATTGCGCAAGCGGGGGGCACCATCGTCATCTCGGCCGGGATACCGTTCGGTACGCCCGGCACCACCAACCTGTTGCGCATCGCGCACATAGCCTGAACCGCGGCCCCGCGCCGCATCTTCCGCCATACCAACAATGGGCTGACAACCCAAACACAAAGGATAGACAACGATGAGCAAGACACTGATCGCCGCCACCCTCGCACTGGCCTACGCCAACCTGGCCTCGGCACAAACTTCCGTCAGCCTGTACGGCGTGGCCGATGCCGCGCTGGTGCGCGAAAGCGGCGGCGCGGCCGGCACCCTGAACAAGCTGACCAGCGGCGCCGCCTCGGCTTCGCGCATCGGTTTCAAGGGCAGCGAGGACCTGGGGGGCGGCTGGTCGGCCGTGATGACGCTCGAAACAGGCTACAAGCTCGACACGGGCGAGGTGGACGCGGCCGGCACCATCTTCAACCGCCAGGCATTCGTGGGCCTGCAAGGCGCCGCCGGTACGTTCACGCTGGGGCGGCAGTACACGCCATGGCACAACGCCCTGGCCGGGGTGGGCGACCCGTTCGCGACCGGCATGGCGGGCGGCGCCAAGAACCTGTTCCCCGATTCCGGCGCCAATGTCCGCAGCAGCAACACGGTGCGCTACGCTTCCCCGGCGCTGCATGGCGTCTCCGGCGAACTGGCCTACAGCGCCGGCGAGCAGGCAGGCAGCGCCGCCGGCCGCCAGTTCGGCGCCGCCATCGGCTACGCGGCCGGCGCGCTCACGGTGCGGCTCGCGTACAACAACAAGAACGGCGACGTGGCAGCAGCCCCCGGCGTGACGGTAGTCAGCCGCGATAATGGCCGCAACGCCCTGGTCGCGGCCAATTACGACTTCGGCCCGGTCAAGGCCTATTTCGCCTACGGCAGCGACAAGGGCTACAACAGCGCGCCGCTGGGGAATTCAGCCAACCCCTATGGCGGCGTCAAACCCACCGCATCGACGAACGGCAATGACATGCTGCTGGGCCTGAGCGCGCCGCTGGCCCGCGGCACCGTACTGGCGTCGTACATGCGCAAGAACGACAAGACAGCGCTGGACCAGGACGCGCACGCCTGGGGCCTCGGTTACCTGTATCCCTGGTCCAAGCGCACCACCATGTACAGCTCCTATGCCATGATCGGCAACCGGCACGGCGCCGGCTACACGGTGGCCAACAATAGCGAATCGGGCGCGGGCAACCACGGCTTGAACCTCGGTTTGCGCCATACGTTCTGAACCTGACCCGGCGTGCGGCCCATAGCGGCCGCACGCTGTCGTTGGGCGTCCGTCCACCGCGAACCCCGGAACTCCATGAAGATACTCGCCAATTGCAGCATCGCTGGGCGCCTGGGCGCCGCGTTCACCATCCTGATCGTGGTCTCCGTCGTTTCCACCGCTTGTGCCCTGGTCTGCGCCAGGAACAATGTGTCTGCCGTCGAGCAGATGATGCAGGAACCGCTGGCCAAGGAACGTATCGCGGGCGACTGGTATGCCCATGTCTACGCCGCCGTCATGCGGACCTCCATGATCGCCAGGAGCAGCGATGGCCAGCTCGCCGCCGCGTTTGCCGACGACATCCGGCTCGACGCGGAGCAGGGTACGGCGCTGGGTCAACAGATGGGGCGCCTGTTGCGCGGCGACGAGGAACAGGCCATCTACAGCGCAGCGATGGCCAGGCGCGCCGCCTATCTCGATGCCAAGAACCGCATCCTGGCGGCCAGGAAGGACGGCGCCATGGCCCTGGCCGGACAGACTTTCCAGCTGAAGTTCCTGCCCGCGTCCCAGGCTTACCTGGCGCAGATGCGCGCACTGCGCCAGTTTGAACGCACCACCATAGACCGCATGCGCGCGGACATACGGCTGGCGACGGAGCGCGGCGCCAGGCTGGTGCTGGTGCTGAGCGCACTGACGGTGCTGCTGGCGACGGTGTTTGCGTGGCTGGCGGCGCGCAGCGTCACCGTACCGTTGACGGCGGCGCTCGCCGCGGCCCATGCGGTCGCGGCCGGCGACCTGGGTGCCCGCGCCGTGCCGGTGCGGCGCGACGAGATCGGCAGCCTGTTGTGCGCGCTCGACGTCATGCGCTGCGAGTTGGCCAGGATGGTGCGGGAAGTGCAGGGCGGAGCGCAATCGGTGGCCGCCGTCTCTGCCCAGATTGCGGACGGTAACGCCGACCTGTCGCGCCGGACTGCCGAACAGGCCGTCGCGCTGGAGCAGACTGCCGCCTCGGTGGAACAGCTGGCCGCCAGTGTCGGTGGCACGGCGGCCAGCGCCGCGCAGGCGAACCGCTACGCGCAGGGCGCATCGGCCACCACGGCCAGGGGCAGCGTCGTGGTGGGCGAGGTGGTCGAACGGATGGGCAGGATAGAACACTCGTCGCGGCGCATTGCCGCGATCGTGGACGTGATCGAAGGGATCGCGTTCCAGACCAATTTGCTGGCCTTGAATGCGGCGGTGGAAGCGGCCCGCGCCGGCGAGCATGGCAAGGGTTTCGCCGTTGTCGCCGCCGAGGTCCGGGGGCTGGCGCAGCGCGCGGCCGGGGCCGGCAGGCAAATCAATCAGCTGATAGCCGAATCGAGCGACCATGTGGCCGCGGGTAGCCGTCTGGTGGCCTCGGCCGGCACGGCCATGGACGAAGTGGTCGACCATATGGGCCGGCTGACGGAAATGATAGGCGTGATTACATTGTCGAGTCAGCAGCAAAGCGCGGCGATCGCCCAGATCAATCAGGCCGTGCTGCAGATCGACCAGGCCACCCAGGGGAATGCGGCCTGCGCCGACGATGCGCTGGAAAAGACGGCCACCTTGCAGCGCCGGGCCGACAAGATGACAAGGCTGGTGTCGGCGTTCAGGTTGGGCGTGGACGCGCCGGCCGGGGTGCCGCGGCCGGCAAGGGATGGATCGGCCAGGCCCGTTCTTGCCTGAGCGGGCCCCGGAACCCCGAGCTCGTCGTTATGGGGGGCGTCCCCGTCCCGTGCCACGGCCTGCCGGCCTCGCGGCTGTGGCGGCACGCCTGCCATTAGCGGCTGGGCTGGCGAGCGCAGGCCACGTCGTATTGCGACACGCTGACCGGATTTCTCGAGTTCTGCGGCTGCTCGCCGGCATAGAAGGTGCCGGCGGTGCCGTCGGGGTTGAAGGCCGATCCCGGCGCGTCCATTGAGCGGCCCGGCGTGCTGGGGGCGGTCACGCTGCCGCAGCTCTGGTTAGGCTGGCCCGTGTGGGCCGGGCCGGTGGGGGCGGCTGGTGCGGCCGGCGTGTGGCGGTTGGCAAGGGCCGGCGCCGGCAGCTGGGCCGGTCAGGCCGGCTGTCCGACGGCCTGCATGCCGCCAGGCCGCCGGGTGGATGGTTACATGATGGTGCAGCAGCTGCGACCGCTCGTTTCCGGTTTTGCGGAGGCAGCCGCGTGCTGGTGCAACAAGTGCAACACGGCGATAACACGGTTGCCCCAGACCCGGTGCAGGCGAAGTCTTTGCTCCGCAGAGCAATTGCAACAACGTAACCAGCCTTGCAGATACCACTCGTAGGGGTTGGGCGCAGGCGGTTCGCCCACCATGTCGTTGATGAAATTCATCGGTCCCCCTTTTGCCCGGTCGTGGCTGATAAACAAGCTGTCCGTGGCGATGGCAGCGAACCGTTGGCTCGCGTCTTGCAATGTTTGCTGGCGCTGCGCGATGGCCGCCCCTTGCTCCTGCGCGTGCTCATACATGCCGGGATCGGCCAGCCGCCGATAGAACACCTTCAGGGCCGGCATCATGAGCTCCCAATCGTTCTGCAGGCTGAACGCAATTCTCGCCGCACGACCCGGTGGCAGAGGGGGCGGCCCCGATGAGGACGATGACGACGAGGAAGAGGACGACGAAGACGACGAGGAAGAGGACGAGGACGAGGACGAGGACGAGGACGACGCGCCGGCGGGTGCCTCCTGTGCGTAGGCTTCGTCCCTTGCCGCATCGGCAATTCTCATGAATAAAGCGAGTATTTCGTTCAATGTCATAAAACCCCCAGGTTGAGCCAGCTTGATTGCCATGCAATGGGTGGTACCGGTGCAAGTGTAAAATTTTTATATTTAAGACAAGTTACAGTGTATCCGTTCGTGATGGCGGAAAATACACGTTTTGTCACCACGGCCAGCAGCGAGCTGGCTGGCGGCCGGCCGCTGAATAATTGCCGTGTGGCTACACACTTGATCTAGCGCATGGAAATTTCCGCGGGGATGAATCATACTCGCGGGAAACTTTCTGGGCGCCTGCCGGGCGCAAGGCCATGCTCCTCAGTTGTGAATTCCCCATCAAGCGGCTCGTGACGCGCGATTTGCTCGCGTGCGCGCCCGACACGCCCCTGCTCGACGTGGCCAAGCTCATGGCGGCGCGCCGTTGCAGCTCCATCCTCGTGCTCGACGGCGACACGGCCGTGGGCATCTTCACCGAGAGCGACGTGCTGGCCTTCGACCTGGCCAATCCGCTGCTGGCCACGCTGCCCGTGTCGACGGCCATGAAAGGGCCGGTGCAGACCATCCACGGCGAGCTGCTGGTGGGCGAGGCGGCCGTGCAGTTCAAGCGCAACGGCATCCGCCACCTGCTGGTGGTGGACGACCGCGGCCACCGGCTGGGCATGCTGTCGCAAAGCGACGTGGTGCTCAACCAGGGCGCCGAATTTTTCCTGCGCATGCGCGCCGTCAGTTCCATTCCCTGCCAGGCGCCGCTGGTGCTGGCGGCCGGCCAGGCGCTGGACGCGGCCGTGGCCGAGATGCGCAGCGCGGGCCGCGACGCCGCCATCGTCGCCTATGGGGACGGCGGCTACGGCATCTTCACCCAGCGCGACATCGTGCGCCTGATCGCGGCCGGCGGCGCCGCCACGGGGACCGTGGGCGAGCATGCCAGCCGGCCCCTGCGCAGCGTGCAGTCCGGGCAAAGCCTGTACCTGGCGCGCAAGATGCTGGCCCAGAACAAGATCCGCCACCTGGGCGTGCTCGACGAGCAGGAACGGCTGGTGGGCCTGCTCAGCTTCGACGACATCCTCAGCAGCATCGAGGATGAATATGTGTCCGAGCTGGGCGCGGCCCTGCGCGAGCGCGACCAGGCGCTGTGGGAATCGCGCTACCACCTGCGGCTGGCCGACCGCGTGTTCGAGTCCACCCTGGAAGGGGTGATGGTGACCCGGGCCGACGGCACCATCGAGCGCGTCAACCCGGCCTTCGAGACGCTCACCGGCTACAGCGCCGAGGAGGCCATCGGCCGCAACGCCAACATGCTCAGCTCCAAGCGCCAGACGCCCGAGTTCTACCAGCAGATGTGGCAGCAGCTGGCCGAGACGGGCTGCTGGCAGGGCGAGATCTGGAACCGGCGCCGCGACGGCGAGCTGTATCTGGAGCACCTGACCATCTCCAGCATCTGCGACGACGCCGGCGTGTGCACCCATTACGCGGCCATCTTCGCCGACATCACCCAGCGCCGGCTGGCCGAGGAACGGCTGAACTACCTGGCCACCCACGACGCCCTGACGGGCTTGCCGAACCGCTCGCTGTTTGGCGAACGGCTCGAGCATGCCTTGCGCCTCGCCCAGCGCGCCCAGCACCGCATCGCCGTGCTGTTCCTCGACCTGGACCGCTTCAAGCTGGTCAACGACAGCCTGGGCCACGGCGTGGGCGACGAGCTGCTCAAGATGGTGGGCGAGCGCCTGCGCGCGGCCGTGCGCGAGACCGACACGGTGGCGCGCCTGGGCGGCGACGAGTTCACGCTGCTGCTGGAGGACGTGGGCGACGCGCGCCACGTGGCCCACATCGCGCAGAAGCTGCTGGAGGCGATCGGCGCCCCGTTCCCCATCAGCGGCGAGGAAATCTACGTCACGCCCAGCATCGGCGTGAGCATGTATCCGGACGATGGCGAGGATGCGCAGACGCTGGTGCTGCACGCGGACCGCGCCATGTACGAGGCCAAGGGCGCCGGCAAGAACAACTTCCAGTTCTTCATCGGCCAGATGAACACCGACACCAACGAGCAGCTGCAGATCGAGAACGACCTGCGCCAGGCGCTCGAGCGCGACGAGCTGGTGCTGCACTACCAGCCCAAGGTGGACCTGGCCGACGGCGCCGTGGTGGGGCTGGAGGCGCTGGTGCGCTGGCAGCATCCGCAACTGGGCCTGCTGGCGCCGGGGCGTTTCATTCCCATCGCCGAGGAGACGGCCCTCATCATCCCGCTGGGCCAGGCCGTGCTGCGCGAAGCGTGCCGCCAGGGCCGGGCCTGGCTCGACGAGGGCTATGTGTTTGGCACCATGGCCGTCAACCTGTCGCTGCGCCAGCTGCGCTGGGAAGGCTTCCTGCACGACGTGGACACGATCCTGGCCGAGACCGGCTTCCCGGCCGAATACCTGCAGCTGGAGCTGATCGAGAGCCAGGCCATCGACGGCTGCGAACAGTGCGAAGGCGTGCTCCATGCCTTGGCCGGGCGCGGCATCTCGCTGGCGATCGACGATTTCGGGGTCGGCTATTCATCCTTCGTCTACCTCAAGTCGCTGCCGTTCGATACGCTCAAGGTGGACCGCTCGCTGCTGGCCGGCACTGGCCACAACCGGCGCGACGTGGCCGTGCTGCGCGCCATCCTGGCGATGGCCGACGCGCTCGACATGACGGTGGTGATGGAAGGGGTGGAAACGGAGGAGGAGGCGGCCATGCTGCGCGGCATAGGCTGCCCCCAGGTGCAGGGCTGGCTGTTCGGGCGCGCGCAGGGCGCGCACGAGGTGGCGCAGCGGCTGGCGCGCTGCACCGCGGCCCACTACGGGACGCCGGCCGCGCGCTTGCGTGCGCCGTCGCTGGCCCGCTAGCGCGTCATGCCGGCCGCCGGCCGGGCCGGGGTCACAGCACGGCGCGCTGGCGCAGCCCGTCCAGTTGCGCGTCGTCCAGCTGCAGCCATTCGCGCAGCACCTGGTCGGTGTGCTGGCCCAGCGTGGGCGGCGCCAGCCGGTAGGCGACGGGCGAGGCGGACAGGCGCATGGGGTTGGCCACCAGCGGTACGGCGCCCAGCGCCGGATGCTCCACTTCGATGCGCAGGCCGCGCGCCTGCACGTGGGGATCGGCGAACACCTGGTCGATGCGGTTGATGGGACCGCACGGCACGCCGGCCGCCTCCAGCGCCGCGATCCAGGCGGCCGTGTCGCGCGTGATGGTCACCTGGCGCAGCTGCCGTATCAGCACGGCGCGGTTGGCCACGCGCTGCGGATTGGTGGCGAAGCGGGCGTCGTCCGACCATTCCGGATGGCCGGCCACGGCGCAGAAGCGGGCGAACTGGCCGTCGTTGCCGATGGCGAGGATCATGTCGCCGTCGGCCGTGGGGAAGTCCTGGTAGGGCACGATGTTGGGATGGCTGTTGCCCATGCGGGTAGGCAGCACGCCGCCGGCCAGGTAGTTCGAGGCCTGGTTGGCCAGGCCGGCGATCTGCACGTCCAGCAGCGCCAGGTCGACGTGCTGGCCCAGGCCGGAGCGCTCGCGCTCGGCCAGCGCGGCCTGGATGGCAATGGCCGCGTACAGCCCCGTCATCACGTCCGTCAGCGCCACGCCCACCTTTTGCGGGCCGGCGCCCGGTTCGCCCTCGGCCCCGCCCGTGATGCTCATCAAACCGCCCATGCCCTGGATCAGGAAGTCATAGCCGGCCCGCGCCGCATACGGCCCGTCCTGGCCGAAGCCGGTGATGGAGCAGTACACCAGGCGCGGGTTCAGGGCCAGCAGGCTGGCCGCGTCCAGGCCGTAGCGGGCCAGGCCGCCCAGCTTGAAGTTCTCCAGCACCACGTCCGCCTCCATGGCCAGGCGCCGCACCAGGGCCTGGCCTTCCGGCTGGCCCATGTCGATGGTGACGGAGCGCTTGTTGCGGTTGGCGCACAGGAAGTAGGCGGCCGCGTCCGGATGCTCGCCGGCCGCGTTCTTCAGGTAGGGCGGGCCCCAGGAGCGGGTGTCGTCGCCCTGGCCGGGCCGTTCCACCTTGACCACGTCGGCGCCCAGGTCGCCCAGCACCTGGCCTGCCAGCGGGCCGGCCAGCACGCGCGACAGGTCCAGCACCTTGATGCCGCTCAGCGCGGCGCTCCGTTGTGCGGTCGCTGCCATGGGCTTACGAGAACGCGGCCAGGCCGGTGATGGCGCGCCCGATGATGAGGGCGTGCACGTCGTGCGTGCCTTCGTAGGTGTTGACCACCTCCAGGTTGACCAGATGACGGATCACGCCGAATTCGTCGCTGATGCCGTTCCCGCCCATCATGTCGCGTGCCATGCGGGCGATGTCGAGCGCCTTGCCGCAGCTGTTGCGCTTCATGACGGAAGTCAGTTCGACGGCGGCCGTGCCTTCATCCTTCATGCGGCCCAGGCGCAGGCACGATTGCAGGCCGAGCGCGATTTCGGTCAGCATGTCGGCCAGCTTTTTCTGGATCAGCTGGTTGGCCGCCAGCGGCCGGCCGAACTGGCTGCGGTCCATGGTGTACTGGCGGGCCCGTTCGAAGCAATCCTCGGCCGCGCCCAGCGCGCCCCAGGCGATGCCGTAGCGGGCCGAGTTCAGGCAGGTGAACGGGCCTTTCAGGCCGCGCACGTCGGGGAAGGCATTTTCCTCGGGGCAGAACACGCCATCCATCACGATCTCGCCCGTGATGCTGGCGCGCAGGCCCATCTTGCCGTGGATGGCGGGCGCGGAGAGGCCCTTCCAGCCTTTTTCCAGCACGAAGCCGCGGATGGCGCCTTCATCATCCTTGGCCCACACGACGAACACGTCGGCGATCGGGCTGTTGGTGATCCACATCTTGGAACCGGTCAGCTCGTAGCCGCCGGCCACCTTGCGGGCGCGCGTGATCATGCTGCCGGGGTCGGAGCCGTGGTTCGGTTCCGTCAGGCCGAAGCAGCCTATCGATTCGCCGCGGGCCAGCTTGGGCAGGTATTTCTGTTTGGTCGCCTCGGAGCCGAATTCATGGATAGGCACCATCACCAGCGAGGACTGCACGCTCATCATGGAGCGGTAGCCGGAATCGATGCGCTCCACTTCGCGTGCCACCAGGCCGTAGCACACATAGTTCAGGCCCGCGCCGCCGTAGGCTTCCGGAATGGTGGCGCCCAGCAGGCCCAGGTCGCCCATTTCGCGGAAGATGGCGGGGTCCGTCTTCTCGTTGCGGAACGCCTCCAGGATACGGGGCGCCAGCCGGCCCTGGCTGTATTCGCGGGCCGCGTCGCGCACGGCGCGTTCGTCGGCGGTCAGCTGGTCGTCCAGCAGGAACGGGGAATCCCAGTGAAAGGCGGCTTTGCTCATGCTTGTCTCCAGTGTGTGTGCAAGGCGCCGGCGGTCGGCCGGCATGGAATCGGATGAGGCAATCTTAATCTTGGCCACGGCCCGGCGCAAACGATTTATTCGCACTCAGATATGCATGTTGCTCATATCTTGCGGCATACTGTTGGCGTGTTCACCCTGCCTTTTGACCCAACTATTCTGGCCAGTCATGACAAGAAAAATCCCCATGCTGCAATCGCTGACCTGTTTCGAGGCCGCCGCGCGCCACGAGAGCTACACCCACGCGGCGCGCGAACTGGCGCTGACCCAGGGCGCCGTGTCGCGCCAGGTGGCCAGCCTGGAAAGCTTTCTCGGTGTGCGCCTATTCCAGCGCACCCGCCATGGCGTGGCCCTGACCCCGGCCGGCGCCGCCTATGCCCGCCAGGTGGCCCTGCGCCTGGCCGGGCTGGAACGCGACACGCTCGACACCATGGCGCGCCAGGGCAGCGGCGGGGTGGTGCGGCTGGCATCGGTGCCCACTTTCGCCACCCGCTGGCTGCTGCCGCGGCTGCAGGACATGCAACGGCAGCATCCCGACATCACGGTCCACATCGACGCCCAGACCCGCCCCTTTATGTTCACGGAGGCGGAATACGACGCGGCCCTGTATGCCGGCAGCG
The DNA here is from genome assembly GCF_058786935.1 of Rugamonas sp. FW305-51. Lineage (NCBI taxonomy): Bacteria > Pseudomonadati > Pseudomonadota > Betaproteobacteria > Burkholderiales > Oxalobacteraceae > Rugamonas > Rugamonas sp. FW305-51. The sequence continues at coordinate 137,591 of NZ_JBYSZG010000001.1, read as the reverse complement.
CCGAGCAGATCGCCAACTGGCCGGGCACCCGTTCCGTGCTGTTGATGCACGAGACGGTGGTGCCGGTGGCCAGCCCGCGCCTGCTCGCCGGGCGTAAGCGGTGGACCCCGCGCGACATCGCCGCCTTGCCGCTGCTGCAGCAAAGTACCCGGCCGGAAGCGTGGCGCCAGTGGTTCGAGGCGATGGAGGTGAACGCGGAGCAGGCCATGCAGGGGCCGCGCTACGAACTGTTCTCGATGCTGGCGACGGCGGCCAGCCATGGCCTGGGCGTGGCGCTGCTGCCGGCCATGCTGGTGGAATCGGAACTGGAACGGGGCGAGTTGCAGGTGGTGTGCGACCGGCCACTGGGCGGTGCGCGTGCCTACTATCTGATCACGCCGGCCAGCGCGCATGAGAAACCGCACGTCGAGCAGTTCCGCCGCTGGCTGCTGGCTCATGCCGGGCAGGAAGGATAAGCGGGGCAGGCCGGGCAAGTTGCGCCGGCGGGCGACAAAGCGGGTATCCGGCGCGGCGCTCTTGCGGCCGAACGGGGCGGCCAACGCCGGGCCGGGCGCTGCCGGCGCGCCGCGTTAGTCGAAAGGGATGACCCGGTCGTCCGCGCCCGGCACGCAGCCTTCGGCCACGGCGCTCCAGCCATGGTGCACGACGATCCGCCGGTCGTCGTGGCAGATTTCCACCCGCTCGCTGCCGGGCAGGCGCTGGCGCATGAACGTTTCGATCGCCGCGGGCAGGCTGACCTGCAGCTGCATGGCCGCGCGGTCCGCTTCCGGATGGTCGTCCAGGTTGAGCAAGGGGATGAAGTAAGGCGCCAGCATCAGCCAGCGCGAACCCACATCCACCGGGTCCGGCGCGTAGCCTTGCGCGCGCAGCCAGTCCTGGGCGCGGGCGCGCAGGTCATCAGCGTCCGCCATGCCGGCCCAGGCCACGGCCAGCAGCTCCACCAGCCACTGGTTGCAGTTCTGGTAGGCCAGGCCGTAGGCATAGGCGTTGGCGCTGTAGTGCCCGGCCAGCAGGTGCAGCACGCGCGGCGTGTCGAGCAGGGCGGCCTGCAGGGGCGGGGTGGCTGCGGCGGGCAGGCGCAGCAGCGAGATGTAGCCGAGGGCGGGATCGTCCGTGCCCATGGCGAAACCGGCCAGGCCCTGGTCGTAGATGCGGGGCCGGCTTTCGTCGCAGGCGTAGTACAGCTGGCGGGCGGACCAGCCGGCGTTACCTGCTTTGCCGGCCTTGGCCGCATCGGCCGCATCGGTTGCCGGGTTTGTGTTGGCCGCGCTATCAGCACTATCGGCGGCACTGGTGGCGGCAGCGCCGGCGTCGGTAGCGCGCCACGCCAGCGCCGCATGGGAATAGCGGATGCCAAAGCGCGACAGGTCCAGGCCGGAGCGGCTGATCAGGGCCACGCTGCCGGCGCTGGCGTCCAGTTCTTCCCGCACCACGGCGGCAAAGCGCAGCAGGCGGTCCTGCTCCGTCGCGTCCAGTTCATGGGCGCTGTCGCAAAAGCGCGAGGCGCCGGACAGGCCGGCGCCCTGGGCGGCGCCGCTGAAGGTGCAGGCCGTCGCCGCACAGGCCGCCAGCAGCAGCGTGAGCGCGCGGCGCAAGGTCAGATGCCAACGGGGCGGGCGGCCAGTTCGCCGTACCAGTCGTCGGCCAGCACCAGGTAGAACGCCTGGCGCGTGTCGTTGCGGGCGAAGGCGATGCCGTAGGCGCGGTTTTGCGCGTAGACCAGGTCGCCCTTGTCCAGGTGCTGCTGGTCGAAGGTCTTCTGCGGCAGGTCGAGCACGATGTGCTGCCCTGGCAGCTCGCCCTGCATGGTCACGCGGGCCATGCCGTCACGGGCCGGGGTGTGGGCGATGTCGATGATGCGGTAGGCGCCGTCGGCCGTCTTGTGGCCGCCGGTGGAGCTGTTGCTGGAGTCGCCCAGCGAAGTCGAGATGCTGCCGCTGGAGGCGGAACCGGCGCTGGAGGCCGAGGAAGCGAAGCTTTCCGCGTGGGCGTTCAGGCCCAGTGCCAGCGCGCCGGCCAGCCATGCGAGACGAAGAGAGGTAGTTATTTGCACAACAATATCCTTGATGATTAAACGGTGCGTTACCGGCGCCGGCCTGGCCTGGGGGTGTCTCATGCTCTACGGCAACTTGGGTCGGCGTGACATGATAACGCATGGCGGCCCCGCCCGGCGGCGCGATTGGCGCCGGCGCGCCAAGGGAAATTGCTACACAGGGGAATTTGCTACGCAAGGGAATAAACTACGCAAGGGAATAAGCTACGCAAGGGAATTTGCTACACTGCGCCCTTTTTCCGGATCGGGACCGACCATGGCATTGCCAACTGAACTACGTGCCTGGGCGCTGCAATGCCTGCTTGAACGCGACCCGCAGGCCAAGGTGGCCGCCGTGGCCGCGATGGCGGCCGCCTTTGCCGACGGCGATTGCGCGCTGGACGCCGATGCCGATCCCGCGCCGTGCGCCCCGGCCGGCATCCCCGGCCGCCCGGACCGTCCGGAACTGGTGCTGCCGCGCCTCGTGGGCCGGCGCTCGATGGTGACGGTGGAAGGGCGCGCCATGCTGGTCCACGCGCTGGCCCACATCGAATTCAATGCCGTCAACCTGGCGCTGGACGCGCTGTGGCGCTTCCCCGGCCTGCCGGCCCAGTACTACACGGACTGGCTGCGGGTGGCGCGCGAGGAAGCGATCCATTTCTCGCTGCTGGCGGCGCATTTGCAGGTGCTGGGCCATGCCTATGGCGATTTTGCCGCCCACGCCAGCCTGTGGGAGATGGTGGAAAAGACCTGCGGCGACGTGCTGGCGCGCATGGCGCTGGTGCCGCGCACGCTGGAGGCGCGCGGGCTGGATGCGATCCCGCCGTTGCGGGCCAAGCTGGCGCAGGCCGGCGACCTGGCGGCGGCGCAGATCCTGGACATCATCCTGCGCGACGAAATCGGCCACGTCGAAATCGGCAACCGCTGGTATGGCTACCTGTGCCGGCAGCGCGGCCTGGAGCCGGGCGCCACCTACGCCGAGCTGACGGTGCGCTACCAGGCGCCGCCCGTGCGCGGCCCGTTCAACCTGGAGGCGCGGCGCCAGGCCGGCTTCACGGAAGGGGAACTGAGTGCATTGTCGTGACGTGAAGGTGGGGGCGAGGGCAACGGTTTGCCACGCCCGGGTTCACGCATTGCCTGGCTGCGATGATTTGATGGCTTGCTGCTAATAAAGCATGACAAAATTCCATGCCTTATGGTATTCTTCGCGCCGGTGACTTTAGTGCAACTAAAATTCCAATTAATTAACATGGCAGGCGGAGCAAGTGCGCCTCATATCGAAAGCTAGGGAATACATGAATAAGCAGATCCGTGCGTTGGCGATGACCGTGGCTTGTGTGGCCGCCGCGACGCTGGCGCAGAGCGCCCAGGCCGGCGTGGTCGACATCAGTTCCGCACCCGCCGCCATTGCGCTGGCGCCTAACGGCTCGGTGCATTTCGGCGACAAGTTCAAGAACAATCTGAAGGATGACGTGTTCGGCGACATGTTCACCTTCACCACCACCGGTGCCAGCAAGGTCGACCTGATCCTGACCTCGACCAGCACCAGCGCCCTGAATGGCCTCAACATCACCGGTTTTAGCCTGTACACGGCCGGCGGCGCGCTGGCCATGGCCGGCAGCCAGCTGTCGTCGGGCGCCACCGACAAGTGGACGTTGACGGACGCCAACCTGGCCGCCGGTTCCTACTACCTCAAAGTGAGCGGCAACGTGGTCTCCAACGCCGGCGGCGCCTTCGCCGCCAACGGCGCTATCAGCGCCGTGCCGGAGCCGGAAGGCTACGCCATGCTGTTCGTCGGCCTGGGCCTGATCGGCCTGGTCAAACAGCGCCGCAAGAGCGCGCGCTTCGCCTGAACGGCCTGTGCCGCCCGCGTCCACGGGACGCCGGCGGTGCATGTATCCTTCCCACCTCATTTATTCGCTGACTACCATGCACAACATCACTCAACGTCTGCTTGCCACCGTCGTCCTGGCCACCTCCTGCTTCGCTGCGCAGGCCGCTACCGACCTGAGCCAGGCACCGATCGACATCACCCAGGACCTGGCCGACTACTCGAGCTCGGACTTCGGCCATACCTTTACGCTGGGTCTGGGTCAGCAGGCCGGCGCGGCCAATAACTTCTTCGCCGACAAGTACAGTTTCGCCGTGTCGGGCCTGAACGACGTGGTGGGCCTGATCACCTCGCTCAAGGCTTCGGCCAACGATGGCCTGACCATCACCGGTTTCGACCTGCGCAACGTGGGCGGCGTCGTGTTCCACGGCACCCAGGACGTGACCAACTACCTGCCGGGCGACCAGGCCTGGAGTTTCGCCTCCGGCCTGCATCCTCTGGCCGCCGGCAACTACTTCCTGGAAGTGGACGGCTACGTCGCCTCGCCCAACGGTGGCAGCTACAGCGGCAACATCGCCGTGGCCGCGGCCGTGCCGGAACCGGAAACCTACGGCATGCTGCTGGCCGGCCTGGGCCTGCTGGGCCTGATCGCGCGCCGCCGCAACCACGCCAAGTAAATCAAGCACGCGCTTCCCGCGCCTGCCGCCGCACACCGCGGCACCCCCGTCCGCCTGCGGCGCCGTTCCGGTCCGCAGGCGGCGTCGCATCCGGGCCCCGTTCGCGCATCCGCGGGCGGCGCCGGCCGGTCTTCGGGCCGTCCGCACAGGCGCCAGCGCGACTTGCCTATTACTCAATAATTTGTGCCGAAATAGCCGAACTGCCTGTGAAAACAGTGTAGACTGCGCAGCCATACCTGCCTGTGCCAGCGATGGCGGGCGAAGGGTAAAAAAACAAATCAAATCAACAGTAATGGAGATAGTTACTTGAGCCTTTTCCGAACCAAGAACCTGGACCACATGATGGCGCAAGGTCGCGCCGAAGGCGGTCTGAAGAAAGTACTGGGACCGCTGGACCTGGTCCTGATGGGGATAGGTGCCATCGTCGGCACCGGTATTTTTGTGCTGACGGGTACCGGCGCGCTGACGGCCGGCCCGGCCCTCACGCTGTCGTTTGTCATCGCGGCGCTGGCCTGCGGTTTCGCCGCCCTGTGCTACGCGGAATTCGCTTCCACCGTGCCGGTGGCCGGCTCCATCTACACCTACAGCTACGCCACCATGGGCGAGCTGGTGGCGTGGATGATAGGCTGGGACCTGATGCTCGAATATGGCCTGGCCACCTCGGCCGTGTCGGTCGGCTGGTCCGGCTACTTCCAGTCGCTCATCGGCGGCCTGGGCGTGCACCTGCCGGCGGCCTTGACGGCGGCGCCCGGCTCCGTGCCCGGCGTGCATACCCTGATCAATTTGCCGGCCTTCCTGATCATGATGTTCCTGACGGCCATGCTGTCGTGGGGCGTGCGTGAGTCGGCCCGTGTCAACAGCATCATGGTGGCCATCAAGATCGCCGTCGTGCTGCTGTTCATTGCCGTCGGCGCGCGCCACGTGGAGCCGGCCAACTGGAAGCCGTTCATGCCGTTCGGCATGGGCGGCACCATGAGCGCGGCGGCGCTGGTGTTCTTCGCCTTCATCGGCTTCGACGCCGTGACCTCGGCCGCGGAAGAGGTCAAGCGCCCCGAGCGCGACCTGCCGATCGGCATCATCGGCTCGCTGGTCGTGTGCACAGTGCTGTACGTGGTGGTGTCGGCCATCATGACGGGCATCGTGCCGTTCCAGAAGTTCGCCGGCATCGACCATCCCGTCTCGCTGGCCCTGCAGTACGCCAACGAGAACTGGGTGGCCGGCTTTGTCGACCTGGGCGCCATCCTGGGCATGACCACCGTGATCCTCGTGATGAGCTATGGCCAGACCCGCGTGGTGTTCGCCATGTCGCGCGACGGCTTGCTGCCCGCGCGCCTGTCGACCCTGCATCCGAAGTTCGGCACGCCGTTCTTTGCCACCTGGGTGGTGGGCATCGTGTTCGGCCTGATCGCGGCCGTGGTGCCGCTGGACGTGCTGGCCGAGCTGATCAACATCGGTACGCTGGCCGCGTTCTGCCTGGTGTCGGTCGCCGTCGTCGTGCTGCGCAAGAAACGTCCGGACTTGCACCGCGCCTTCCGCTGCCCCGGCGTGCCGGTGGTCCCGGCGCTGGCCGTGCTGTTCTGCCTGGCCCTGATGACCTTCCTGAGCCGCACCACCTGGATCGCGTTCACCATCTGGCTGGTGATCGGTCTGGTCATCTACTTCGGCTATTCGCGCCGCAACGCGGTGCTGCATCCCAAGCACACGTAACGGCAGGCCTCGCTAAGGCGCTCCACGCGCCGCCGCTCCACAGAACCCCTGATGCGTCAGGGGTTCTTTTTTTTACAAGTCCGGCTCCGGTGTGTGGTGACGCACGGTCCCGGCCGCGCAAAAGCGGCATTGTGCATACAGCACTGGCATCGTCGTCAGGCGAAAGGGCTGTTTATGCGGGCAAGACAGAAGTTCAACGGCAGACTTTTGCCGTTCGCCAGGCGGCGTTTGCCCGTCAAGCTGCGCCAGGCGACGTTGGGCCGGCAAGACCTGTCGCGCTGTAGCATCCGCGAGCAAGTGTTGCTGGTGCGCGAACGGCTGGTGCGGGCGCGCGAACTGGCGATGAGCGTGCGCGAAAAGTGCGGCGGCCACCGGCACCCCGTCAGTGTTGCGTTTGCCAGCCATATCGCGATGTTGCGCCAGGCTAATGCCCACCTGGTGGTGGCGTCGATGGAGGCCGTCGAGCTGGCCGAACAGGTCCAGCAGGCCAAGCTTGAACTCGATAGGCTGGCCCATCATGACGTGTTGACCAACCTGCCCAACCGAGTCCTGTTGGGCGACCGGCTGGACCAGGCGATCGAGCGGGCGCGCCGCCGTCACGGCCAGCTGGCCGTCATGTTCCTCGACCTTGATCGCTTCAAGCATATCAACGATTCCCTGGGCCACGCCGTGGGCGACCAGTTGCTGCAGGCCGTCGCGCGTTGCCTGGTGCGCTGCGTGCGCGGCTCCGACACGGTGTGCCGTCAGGGCGGCGACGAGTTCATCCTGCTGCTGCCGGACATCGAGCACGCCGAGGACGCGGCGGCGATCGCGCAAAAGATCCTGCAGGCCATGGCGCGCTCGCACCGGGTCGACCACCACGCGCTGCACATCGGCCTGAGCATAGGCGTGAGCCTGTTTCCGGACGACGGCCAGGATGCTGCCACGCTGCTGCGCAATGCGGACATTGCCATGTACCATGCCAAGGAGAGTGGACGCAATAATTGCACCTTCTTCCAGCCGGCCATGAATGCCCGCGCCGTCCTGCGCCAGTCGACCGAGGCCGGGTTGCGCCTGGCGCTCGAGCGCAACGAATTCGTGCTGCACTACCAGCCCAAGATCGACCTCGTGAGCGGACGGCTGGTGGGGGCGGAGGCGCTGGTGCGCTGGCAGCACCCGCAGCGGGGCCTGTTGTTGCCGCAGCACTTCATCGCCATCGCGGAAGAGTGCGGCCTGATCGTGCCGCTGGGACGTTGGGTGCTGCGCCAGGCGTGCGAGCAGGCGCAGGCCTGGCGCCGCCAGGGTTTGCCGCCGCTGCTGATGGCGGTCAACACATCGCCGCTGGAGTTTCGCGGCGCCGGCTTCCTGCCGTTCCTGCGCCAGACGCTGGCCGAGACGGGACTGTGGCCCGGCAGCCTCGAACTGGAACTGACGGAGAGCATGCTGATGCACGATGCCCAGGCATCGGACCGGCTGCTGAAGGACATTGCCAGGCTGGGGGTCAAGCTGGCCATCGACGACTTCGGCACCGGCTATTCCAGCCTCAGCTATCTGACCCAGTTTCCCATTCATACGCTCAAGATCGACCAATCCTTCGTCAGCCAGATGACGGGCAGCCGGGCCGACGCGACCGTTGTCAGCGCGGTGATCAGCATGGGCAAGAGCTTGCACAAGCAGGTGATCGCGGAAGGGGTGGAAACGCGGCAGCAGTGCGCGTTCCTGGCGGCGCAAGGGTGCGACGAGGGGCAGGGCTATTATTTCAGCCGGGCGCTGGACGCGCCTGCCTTCGCGCGCCTGCGCAGCCAGTCGCCCTTTGTGGCGGGGAGTCGCAGTTGAGCGCGCCGCGCCGGCCAGCGGCCTCCGCCGTTGCCTTCTCCTACGCCGACACTGCGCGTACTCCTACCCGATCGGCATACCCGTGCGCGCATGATGGGTCTGGCCAGCCGACAGCTTTTCAACGCCGCGCGGCGACCGTTAACGCGGCGGCATCTCGTCAACCCACAGGAGAACACCATGAGTTATCTGGATCGTGACACTTACGGCATCTATCACAATATCACCGACACCGGCGCCGGGCCGCGCCTGATGGGGGCCGACACCCTGCTCGGGGAGGAAGTCTACAATCCCCAGGACGAGAGCCTGGGCGAAATCAAGGAAATCATGCTGGACACGCAGACCGGCCACATCGCTTACGCCGTGCTGGCCTATGGCGGCTGGCTGGGCATGGGCGGCAAGCTGTTCGCCGTGCCCTGGCACAGCCTGACGCTCGATACCAGCCAGCACCGCTTCATCCTCGATTGCTCGAAGGAGCAACTGCAAAGCGCGCCGGGCTTCGACAAGCATCATTGGCCCGACATGGCCAGTACCGCCTTCGCGACGGAGATCCACAGCTTTTATCACTCAAAGCAAGTGCCGGCCGGCCAACGCACTGCCAGCGGCAGCGTGATGGGCGCCGCCACCGACACCATGCAAAGCGGGACCGCCGGCAGCATGGGGCAAGACGACACCCAGTCCGGCTCCGGCCGCGGCAGGGACGAGCGCTGAGGTTGGCGCGACCTTGGACCCCGTTGCCGGCGTCGTGCCGGCCGCGGGGTCATTCTTTCACTTAAAGGAAATATCATGAACCGCATCCTGATAATCGGCATGCTTGGCGCCGCCGCAGCGTTGAGCGCATGCCAGCGTGAATCGCCACCTCCCGTGGTCCAGGTGGTCGCAGGTCCGGCCGGTGCCACCGGCGCGACCGGGGCCACCGGGCCCAGCGCCATGAACGGCGCGACGGGAGCGACGGGCGCAGCCGGTGTCGATGCCGCCCCCGGCGCACCGGGTGCCACCGGCGCTACGGGCGCCACGGGCCAGACCGGCCAGACCGGTGCCGGCGGCGCCGCTGGTGCCGAGGGCGCAAAAGGGCAGGCTGGTGACGTAGGCGCAACAGGCGATACCGGCGCCAGGGGCAAGACGGGCGACACGGTACTGGTGGTGCCAGCCCGTTGAGCTGGCACATCGGCGCCGTGCCGGGAAGGGCGTAACGGGCCGTTGCCCGCATGGCGACGTGCGCCCCATAGCTTGCATAAACGATTGTTGAAAATTCTATTTGAATTTATAAGCTTACGCCGATAACCATTTCAGGTAAGGTGAAGGACGCTTCAACTCTGTGTGCGGCCGCCAGGCTGCCGTGCTCGCTGGTAGTACGACCATCCGCGCGCGTAGAGGCTCAAGGATAGGCCGCAAGGCCAACGGGATATCATGCATAAAGCAGCACCCGATCGGCCACCACCTGCGGTCGCCACGGCAGCAGCACCCGGCGCGGCCGCACACTCGGCCGCGGAGCAGGCGGACTGGCAGGCGTTCCGCCAGCTGGAAGTGCGCCAGTTGCGCCGCACGATACGCGATCTGCTGCAGCTGACGGAACAACACGATGCCTTGAAAAAGCGCCATGACTCCTGTGCCAAGCTGGTACCCCAATTGCAGGCGGCCAACGAACAACTGATATTGGCCACCTTCGGCGCGCGCGACCTGCAGCGGGCGGCCGAGGCCGTGAACCGGCAACAGATGGAGTTCTTCGCCATGCTGGCCCACGAATTGCGCAGTCCCCTGCATCCCATCATCATGGCCAACCACCTGATCGGCGACATCGCCAGTCACCACCCCGATCTGACGATATTGCATGACATTATCGAGCGCCAGGTGGCGCTGCTGGTGCGGCTGGTCGACGACCTGATGGATGCCTCGCGCGCCAGCATGGACAAGATCACCGTCACCCCTTGCCGCGTGTCGCTGATGGATGCCGTCCATGGCGCGGTCGAGACCGGCCAGTCGCTGTTGAGCGAGCGCGGCCAGCAATTGCTGCTGGAGGGGCCTGCGGAGCCCCTGTATGTGGACGGCGATCTGGAACGCCTGACGCAGGCACTGTCCAACCTGCTGCTCAACGCCAGCAAGTTCACGCCGCAACACGGCCACATCGCCATTCGCGTGGGCACGGAAGGCAGCAATGCCATCGTCACCGTCAGCGATGACGGCGCTGGTATCCCGCCCGAGCTGCAGCCGCTGATCTTCGATTTATTTACCCAGGGCCCGCGGCCGTTGCATCGGGCCGTTGGCGGCCTGGGCATTGGATTGTCGCTGGTGCGCCGGATCGTGGAGTTGCATGGCGGGTCGGTCACCGTGTGCAGCGAGGGCAACGGCAAGGGCAGCGCGTTCAGCATGTGTCTGCCGCTGGCACTGGTGGATGCCACCGGCACGCGTACCGCGGTATCGAACAAATTAACGGGATGATGGCCTTGATCGACAAGCACTGGCACAGAATGATCGAGCGCGCGGTATTGCGCGATCCGGCGCGCGTGCCCGAAGCCAGCGCGGCGCTGTGGCGCGACCTGGCCCATCATCTCATCGCCATCATCGGTGAGCGCGGTTTTGATGCGTTGTACGCGCGCTGCCTGCACCAGGTCGGTGGTGCCTATCCATGGCTGGCCGAATCGGACCAGGACTTGCCGCCAGCGGCCGTCTCGCTTTTGCAGCAACGCTTGCAGGCGCAAGCCATGCCCGCCGCGGGCCAGGCCAGCATCGCGCTGCTGTGCACTTTCATCGACACTTTAACCCTACTCATCGGCGAACTCGTCACGTCCAGCATCCTGCGTGCGGCTTGGGGGGATGACACGGTAAACCCCGCTGTATCGGAGCCAAAAGAATGAAAAAAGTCGACATACGACGCCTGCCCACTGGCGTGCCCGGCATGGACGCCTTGCTGGGCGGTGGCATTCCCGAATACTCCTTCAACCTGCTGGCGGGAACGCCGGGCAGCGGCAAGACGACGATGGCGCACCAGATCATGTTCTCGCTGGCCCGCCCCGACCGCCGTGCGCTGTTCTTTACCGTGCTGGGCGAACCGCCGCTGAAGATGCTGCGCTACCAGCAGCAGTTCCCGTTCTTTGATGCCGGCAAGATCAACCAGTCCATCAAGTTCGTCAACCTGGCCAGCGAGCTGTTGAACGGCGACTTCGACCGGGTACTGGCGCGCATTACGGCGGAAGTGCAAGCCTTCAGCCCCAGCCTGGTGTTCGTCGATTCGTTCCGTTCCGTGGTGCAGTCGGGCGCGCCCGATGCCCGGCCCGATGGCCTGCAACGCTTCGTGCAGCAACTGGGCATGCAGATGACCAGCTGGCTGGCCACCACCTTCCTGATCGGCGAATACCTGGCGCCGGAGGCCGAGTCCAGTCCCGTGTTTACCGTGGCCGACGGCATCCTGTGGCTTTCCCAGCAGGTGCATCGCGACGCCATGGTGCGCAAGATCCAGGTGGTGAAGATGCGCGGCCAGGCCCAGAGCCTGGGGGTGCACACCTTCCGCATCGGCGACAGCGGCATCGAGATCTTCCCGCGCGCCGTCGTCAAGACCGGCGAAGAGCCCAGCATCGGCGGCGAAACCCGCTTGTCGACCGGGGTGCCGGTGCTGGACGAGATGTTGGGCGGCGGCCTGCCGGCCGGCTATTCGATGCTGGTGGTGGGGCCGTCCGGCTCCGGCAAGACCGTGATGGCGACCCAGTTCCTGGCCGAAGGCGCGCGCCTCGGTGAACGGGGCGTGATCGCCGCCTTCGAGAAGAGCCCGAACCAGTTGCTGAGCCGGCAGCTCAGCGCGCTGGTGGCCAGCGGCATGGTGGGCGTGATCAACACCCGCACCCTCGATCTGTCGCTCGATGAAATCCTGAGCGACCTGGTCAGCCTGATCGAGCGCACGCAGGCCAAGCGTGTGGTGATCGATTCGCTGGCCGGTTTCGAGCTGACGCTGGCGTCCGTGTTCCGGGAAGACTTCCGCGAATCGCTGTACCGTCTGGTGGCGGTGCTGACCGGCATGGGCGTGACCGTGCTGATGACGGCTGAACTCGAGGACCAGTATTCGGCGCTGCGCTTCAGCACCTACGGCAACGCCTTCCTGGCGGACGCCATCGTCATGCATCGCTATGTGGAGCTGGAGGGACAGCTCAAGCGTGTCATCTCCGTGGTCAAGGTGCGGGGCAGCGACCACAGCAAGGATATCCGTTTCTTCGACATCGGCACGGACCAGATCACCATCGGCGCCACGCTCAGTGATTACCAGGGGATATTGTCGGGCCAGCCGGAAATGGGGCCGCAGGGAATTCGGAACTGATCCGCTACGCCAGGGAGCGAGGCGGGGGCCAGGCGCGGCGCGCCATGGCGCGCGTCCGGTTGGGCAGCCAGATGTATTCTCGCTGCCCGTTTTTATTTATTCGAACTTCGGCTTGGCCGGTTTGCGGGAGATGGTCAGACCCAGTACGCCCAGGCCCAGCATCATCAGCAGGTAGCCGGAGGGCTCCGGTACGGCCGAGATGGTGATATGGCCGGAATAGGCCGCCAGCGGTGACACGCCGGCAACGCCATTCAGCGTCAGCGTAAAGGGCGACTGGCCGATGATGTCGAAGCTGCCCAGGCTGGTCTTGGTCCCGGCAAGCAGCGCGCTCGGCGCCATGCCGTTCAGCGAGGCGGACGTGATGTTCACGTAGTTGGCACTGTAGGACAGCACGGCTTCATAAGTGCCGGCAGCAACGCCGCCAAACGTGATCACGTCGGAGCCGCCCGACAGCAAGCCATCGCCGGCCAGGGCCAGGCCGTTGAAGTCAAATGTGACGCCGGGGACGATGGTAAACGACTGGTTGGCCGCGTTGGCGCCGACCGCTGCGAAGGCGAGCACACTTGCTGCAATGAATTTCAGTTTCATGACATACCCCTAAGAGAATATTTTTATGCTTACGGCTGTAAGCAAAGTTGTTGAGTTCGCCAGTAAGGCAAATTCAGCTTATCGAAATAAAAAATATTCTTTTTTGCTAAGATGGCATGTGTGCGATGCAATTATGATTGGGGTCTAGAAATCTATTCTCCGTCACTAACATCTGAACGCCAGTGCCGTGAAAGTCTGATGTATTCGGTAACATTTATGGCCGTGGTGCGCGGTGTCGGCACATGTCGCCGGTCGAATTCACAATTGACGCGTCCAACTATTTTTTCGGCGCGGCGAAAAGAGCTGGCACAAATGCACACTCGGGTGCTGGGCGGCGCCACCGCCCGCAGCGGGGCGGCAAGCGGCGCGGCGCTGAACTGCTACGGAGGGCGCGGGGCGACGTGCCGGGACGACGGGCCCGCCGCTAGCGGGCAGCGTGCTTGAGCGCTTCGAGGACATGCTTGAGCTTGCTTTCCTCCTCCGGCGCCAGGCTCGTGATCATGCAGCCGAGGTGGATCTGTTCGCCCAGCAGGAAGGAACGGAACGGGCGCGTGTAGCGCACTTCCAGTTCGGCCACCTCGACGGTTTCGTCGCCCAGTTCCAGCAAGATGTCCTGCAGCTTGCGGCCCTTGATCAGCCCCTTGGCGTTGAGCTTGGCGCAGTGCAGGCTGAGCCCGCCCAGCGAGATATCGTAGATCGGCAGCTCGTACTCGGTGGTGTTGTGCATCACGAACGAGGCCATGCAGCTGATGCCGAGCGGCGTTTCAATGCGCTCGAAGGCGCGCCGGTTCAGCACCGCGCACGTTTCCGGGAACGTCATCGGGACGTGCTGCGGCTGGCCGGGCAGGGCGTTCCACTCCTGGCTGGACAGGCGAAACTGCAGCTTCGCGGAGCGCAGGCAGGTAACGAAGGTGACCTTGCCAGGCTGCAGGCTCATCCCTTCGTTCAACTCCATCACGAAATGCGGCAACTCGGGATCGACCGACAAGATCCGTCCCAGCACCACCTCGCGGCTGCCGGGGACGTACATCGAGATCGCGTCGCCGCTGGCGGCCAACTCGGTCAGCATGTCGCCGATCTCGTCTTCGCTCGTCATGTCATACGAGTTGGCCGCGGCCGGAATCTGGGTGATCGCGTCTTGTGGGCGTGGCGGTCCTTTGCGGACCGGGACGGCGTGGTGTTCGTTGAGTGGCATGGTGTGATGAATGAAATGTGAGACATGGTTTGGGTCTGTACATGAATTCATCATAGGCCGCATTTTGCCTAATGGCAATTTATTTCGGATTATGGAAAGGCCGCCTCCATCGGCGGCCTGTCCCCTCAATCGTGGCGGTGATGGCCTCCCTTGGTGACCTTGAACATGGGCGCTTCCGGCCCCCCCGACGTGGATGCGCCGGCGGGCGCCTGCGGCGCGGCCGGCATGGCCGCCGCGTCGCCCTGGAATTCGTAGGCCAGGGTGCCGGACGGATGGCGGTACCAGCCGGGATCGCGGTAGTCGTGCCGCCCCAGTCCCTTGCGCACCTTGACGGTGGTGAACATGCCGCCCATGCCGATGGCGCCGAACGGCCCGGTGCCCGTCATCATGGGCAGGGTGTTGTCGGGCAGGGGCATGGCCATCTGGCCCATGTCGGCCATGCCCTTGTCGCCCATGGCCATGTAGTCCGGCACCAGCCGGTTGATCTTTTCCAGCACGTCGCCCTGGTCCACGCCCAGCATGGTGGGCACGTCGTGGCCCATGGCGTTCATGGTGTGGTGCGACTTGTGGCAGTGGAAGGCCCAGTCGCCGGCATCGGTGGCGTCGAACTCGATGGCGCGCATCTGGCCGACGGCGATGTCGGTGGTCACCTCCGGCCAGCGTGCCGATGGCGGCACCCAGCCGCCGTCCGTCCCGGTGACGGTGAATTCATGGCCGTGCATGTGGATAGGGTGGTTGGTCATGGTCAGGTTGCCGACCCGGATCCGGACCCGGTCGCCCTGCGCCACGACCATGGGATCGACGCCGGGGAAGGCGCGGCTGTTGAAGGTCCACAGGTTAAAGTCAAGCATGGTGTTGACCTTGGGCGTGGCGCTGCCCGGCTCGATGTCGTAGGCGTTGAGCAGCAGGCAGAAGTCGCGGTCCACCGCCATGAAGCGCGGGTCCTTGGGGTGGGTGATCCACAGGCCCATCATGCCCATCGCCATCTGCGTCATTTCGTCCGCGTGCGGGTGGTACATGAAGGTGCCGGCCCGGCGCGCGACGAATTCGTAGACGTAGGTCTTGCCGGGCGCGATGCCGGGCTGGGTCAGGCCCGTCACGCCGTCCATGCCGTTGGGCAGGCGCTGGCCGTGCCAGTGGATGCTGGTGTGCTCGGGCAGCTTGTTGGTGACGAAGATGCGCACCCGGTCGCCTTCGACCACCTCGATCGTCGGTCCCGGCGACTGGCCATTGTAGCCCCACAGCTGCGCCTTCATGCCGGGCGCGATCTCGCGCACCACGGGCTCGGCGACCAGGTGGAATTCCTTGACGTTGTCCTTCATCCGCCACGGCAGGGTCCAGCCGTTGAGGGTGACGACCGGATTGTAGGGGCGGCCGTTGGGCGGCAGCAGGGGCGGCTGGGTGGCGGCGCTGCCCATGCTGGCTGCCTCGGGCAGCGCGGCGGCGCCGACCCGGCTCACCACGGCCGTGCTGACGGCTGCGGCGCCCGCGCCGCGGAAAAAGTCTCTGCGTGTAATCATTTCCGTGTTCCTTGTTCGGTGGTGGTGGCGGTCATCAACGGCTGGCGCGCGGGCTGTCGCCGTCGGCGCCGCCCGTCATCGCTGCCTGCAGGGCCGCATCGGCCAGCCAGAAATTGCGTTGCGCCTCGATCGCGGCGTTCACGCTCAGCACTTGTTCGCGGGCGTCGGCCAGCAGTTCGAACACGCTGGTGAGCATGCCGTTGTAGCGCAACAGCTGTTCGTCGGCGATGCGCTTGCGCAGCGGGACGATCTCGTCGCGGTAGTGGCGCGCCAGCGCATAGGCGTTGCGGTAGGCCGACCAGCTTTCGCGCACCTGCGAGCGGGCGTCGATGGCGCCTTGCGCCGTGCGGTGCAGCGCCTGCATGTACGCCGCTTCGGCGCGGGCCACGCGCGCGCTGCCCCAGTCGAACAGGGGCAGTTGCCATTCGATCTCGTAGCCGCGCGCGTGGCCGCCGTCGGCGCCCGTGTTGCGCTGGTAGCCCGCGTCGAGCACGTTGATGAAGCGGGTGCCGCGGGTCAGGCCCAGCGAATCGGCCAGCCCGGCCAGTTCTTTTTGCGCCATCAGGATGTCGACCCGGTTGGCCAGCGCCTGCGCTTCCGCGTCGCCCATCTCGCGCGGCGCGGCCGGCAGGTCGGGCAGGCGCTCGGGCAGCGTGAACGTGGCGCCCTGGCCGGACAGGCCCAGCAGCCGGACCAGCTGCTCGCGGGCGGCCACTTCCCCCTGGCGCGCCGCCGCCAGCTGGGCCACGGCGTCGGCCAGGAACACTTGCTCGCGGGCTTCGCGCAGCTTGCTCCAGTTGCCGGCGGCGGCCATGCGGCGCGCCAGTTCGGCGCTCGCCTCGGCCGCGCCGTTGACCTGTTCCAGATAGCCGGCCGACTGGCGCGCGGCCACGGCACCGTAATAGGCGCGCCGGGTCTGGTCGGCGATGCGCAGCACGTCGCCGGCCACGGCCAGCTGCGTTTGCTCGTAGCGGCGGCGCTCGATGCCGCGCGCGGCCGGCATGGTGAGGATGGCCATCACGGGCAGCATCAGCTTGCGCTCGATGTCTATGCCCTGGCCATCCGTCAGGCGCGAAAAGGTGAGGGTGGGGTTGGGCAGGCGGCCGGCCTGCACCAGGTCCGCTTCGGCGATGCCCAGTTCGGCGTAGCTGGCCTGCAGCTTGCGGTTGTTGAGCAGGGCGATGGCCACGGCGCTGTCGGCCGTCAGCGGCGTGGCGAGCAGGGTGGCGACCCGTTGGGCGGCGCTGCCGTCCGGCGTGGCGGCCATGCGCGCCAGTGGCTGGCCGGTGGCCGGCAGGGTGATCGCCTGTACGGCATCGAGGCCGCCATCGGGCGAGAAGGTGGCGCAGCCGCCCAGGGCGAGGGCCAGTGCGGCCGCTGTGGCGCGGCGCAAACCGGTGGAACAATGCATGGTGACTCCTAGTGCATGGGCGCAGGCCGGCAATCGGCCTGCGTGGCGGGAATGCGGCGGCGCGGGCGCCACGACCAGCCGGCAGGGCTGCCATGTGCGCCGGCCACGCGCGAACTCAGGCGGGGAGCGGGTGGGGCGGCCGTTCTAGGCCGCCGGGGATGTGCGCCGTGACGTGCATGACGCGGTAGGGGATGGCTTCGGAACCGAGCGGACGCACGCTGGCCAGCGCGCTCACCGGCACCGTGATGGCGAGACCGACGCAGCACGCTGCGCAGCTGCTGCATTTGGTGTTGCCGGCGTCTGTCTTGCATGGGCTCTGGCCGGAACCGGCGTGCATCGCGCAGCGGCCGTCGGGCGATTCCTGCGCTGCGGTGGCGGCAGGGTGCTGCGCCTTGCCGGCCGCGTGCTGGTGGGGCGCGGCGGTGATTGTCGCGGGCATGGTTGGGCCGGCGTGGCACATGAACATGGACACCGCCGCGTATCCCTGCAAAGGGAGCGCGGCCAGCAATAGCCAGAGCAGCAGTGTCTTGAGGTGGTTCATGGTGCGGCGAGTGTAGCACAGGGGCCAGGCGCACGTCATCCGGCGGCCGGCTCCGGGGCCGCTTCGCGCGCGCGGGCGTGCGTGGCCTCGCGCTTGTCCGTTTGCGCATGTTGTGCGCGCCATTGCGAGGGCGCCATGCCGCTGGCGTTCTTGAACGCCGCATTGAACGTGGACTTGCTGTTGAAGCCGGCCGCATGGGCCAGTTCCAGCAAGGTGTTGCCGGCATAGGCGGGGACGCGCATCATTTTCTGCACTTCGGCGATGCGCAAGCCGTTGATGTAGTCGAAAAAGCTCAGCCCCAGTATGTGGTTCAGGTATTGCGACAACAACTGGGGCGTGGTGCCTATCCGTTCGGCCAGCTCCGTCAGCCGCAAGTCGCTCTCGAGGTAATCGCGCTGCTGCGCCATGCGCCGTTGCAGCCGTTCGCCGATCAGGCGCCGGGCCGCGTCCGTCATGCCGGAGCGGGCGTATTTTTCCCGTTCCGCCGCCTCGGGCGATGCCATCTCTTCCACCGCCGGCGTGTCGGCGCGGGCAGCCGTCGGTGCGTGCACCGCAGTGGCCGGGGTGGGGGGCGGCTCGGCCGTCGCCCGGTTCGCGTCGTCGGTCGGCGGCGCAGGCGGCTGCGCGTGTGGCGGCGCGGCGCCGGCGGCGACCGTTGCATCCCCCGCCGCCGGCGCGTTTGCCTCCGCCGTCACTATGGCCGTTGCCGCCACCGGCAGCGGCGCCGCCGCAGCAGCAGCCGGCGCCGCGACCGGCACAAACACGGCGGACTGACGCAAGCCATACCAGCCTACAAAGTAGAAGGTGGCCAGCCGGCCCACGACGAACCACGTGGTCCAATCGCCATGCAACCGTACGGCCAATACCCAGCTGACCCACAATACCGCCAGCACGTAGGACAGCGTGGTCAGCCAGCGCAGGTCGTCCTGTCCGGCCGGCGCGCCGCTGCGCCGCAGCCGCAGCCGGTACTGGCGCAGGCGGTACAACACGGCAACCAGGTAAAACGCGCCCAGCACCTGGTAAGTGGTGGCCGATAAGGCGCCGTGCTCCCAGCGGGCGAAGGCCGGCGCGAGCGGGCTGCCCGGCGCCAGCGACAGCAGGGCGGCGCTCAGGTACAGGCCGGTGGGCACGAAATGGATGGACTGGAAGCGGCCGTTGCCCAGGCCGGTGAGGCTGCGCACGTAGCAGTAGTAGAAGGCATCCACACAGATGTTGGGCCAGTACATGCCATCGATCCATGGCATGCGCTGGTAGTGCAGGTAGTCCTCCAGCGAGGCGCAGGCGATGGTCAGCGCGTACAGCGCCAGCCACAGGTTGGCCGGCCGCCGGCGCCGCATCGCGATCAGCGGGATCACCAGGAACAGTCCCAGCACCCCGGCGCATAGTGACACGTTCTCGAGCAAAATGAGGTTCATTTGGCTACTTTCGTTAATAAGCCTGCAACTTCAAGCAACAGCACGCCATCAGGCGTCGTCCGTCTCGTTATGCGCCACGTCCGCGCCGATCCGTTCGGACGCGGCACCGATACCCCCTGTGGCGCCTTAACCTCAACCCGGGTACGCGCCGATCCGCTGGGACGAGCCAAACCGGAACCTCATACCAGACTGGTGTGGCGGATGCAGGCGTCATTGCCGGCGTTGGCCCGGGGAGGTTCCAAAACAGTCAGCAATCTTAGCATGATGCTATGTCTGATTGAATGGCAACACTAAATAGCAACACTAAATAGCAACACTTAATACTACTGGAGGAGCATTTGATGAGGTTAAGAATGAAATCGATCCCGTTGGCCGTGGCCCATATCCTGGCCACTGGCGCACTGACGGCGCTGTCGGCCCAAACGGCCCAGGCGCAGGAGGCAGCGGGCGACCAGGCCATCAAACGCGTGGTGGTGACCGGCTCCTACATCAGCCGTGCGGACCAGGAGACCCCTAGTCCGGTGCAGGTGATGACGGCGGCCGATCTGAAGAAATCCGGCTACACTACCGTATCGGAAGCGCTGCGCGACATCACGGCCAACGGCCAGGGCACCCTGAGCCAGGGCTTTAACGGCGCGTTCGCGGCCGGCGCCAGCGGCGTGTCGCTGCGCGGCCTGACCGTGGGCGCCACGCTGGTGCTGATCGACGGCCACCGCATGGCTCCTTATCCGCTGTCGGACGACGGCCAGCGGCCCTTCGTCGACATCACCTCCATTCCCATGGACGCGGTGGAACGCATCGAGATCCTGAAAGATGGCGCCTCGGCCGTGTACGGCTCGGACGCGATCGCCGGCGTGGTCAACGTGATCCTGAAAAAATCATTCCAGGGCACCAGCATCACGGCCGAAACGGGCACCACCCAGCACGGCGGCGGCGCCACCCACCACCTGGCCCTGATGCGCGGCTTTGACCTGTCGGAAAACACCAACGGCTATGTGGCCCTGGAATACCGCCACCAGGACCAGATCCGCCTGAACCAGCGCGATGGCGCGTGGACCCGCATGGACTGGTCGGCTGATCCGGGTGGGCGCGACCTGCGCCCCGGCGCCAGGAACAGCATCGTCTCCAACCCCGTTACCCGCACCCCGTATCTGCAGGATCCGGCGTTGGGCAGCACGGCCGGCGCCTACGCCTTCCTCGATAGTGGCTGCGACTTCGCCCGGCGCAATGCCAACCAGTGCGTGTTTACCAACACCTGGTCGCAGCTGCAGCCGACCTCGGAAAACCTGGACTTGCTGGCCAGCCTGACCAGCCGCCTGAACAGCGACTGGACGCTGGGCGTGAAAGCGTCGTACTTCGACAGCAAGAGCCAGCAGACCATACGGCCCAGCAACGTGCCGGTGGGCAGCTTTGCCGGCGTGACGGCCATCGGCCCCTACCGGGAACCGGCCATCGTCGGCGCCATCGACCCGGGTCTCTACACGGTACCGGCCACATATCCTGGTAACCCGTTCGGCCATGCCGTCAACGTGCGTGCCATCGTGCCCGACTCGCCGTTCCGGCGCACCGACGTCGATACCAAGTCCTATCGCGCCGTGGCCGATCTGAACGGCACGGTGGCTGGCTGGGATATCGCCGCCTCGCTGGGCCTGACCAGGGTCGAGACCAAGTCCACCTACCGCGGTTACATCAATCCGACCGCGCTGCTGCAGGCGCTCAACAACACGGCCAACCCGCTCAAGCTCACCGGCGGCAATAGCGCGGACGTGATGGCGTTGGTCACGCCCACGGTGTCGGGCAAGGCGACCGATGAACTGAACTTCATCGAACTGCGCGGCTCACGCGAGCTGGCCAAGCTCGATGGCGGTCCGCTCAGCCTGGGCACGGGCTTGAGCTTCGTACACAAGTCGCTGAACGCGCCCGATCCGGTCGAAGCGCAGAACGGCAGCGTGCTCTCCTTGCCTGCCGCCTATGCGATCGGCAAGGAGAACAATGCGGCGCTGTATGCCGAGCTGGCGGCGCCGGTGCTGAAGTCGCTGGAACTGGATGCGGCCGTGCGTGCCGACCACTACGATACCTACGGCCACTCGTACACGCCCAAGGTGGGATTCAAGTTCACGCCATCGTCCATGTTCTCGCTGCGTGGCACCGCGTCGCGTGGTTTCCGCGCGCCGTCGGCCACGGAGAACGGCATAGCCGGATCCCTGTTTGCGTTCAACACGATCCGCGACCCGGTCCTGTGCCCGGTGTCGAATGCCGATGGCAGCCCGAACACGGATTCGCCCCAGAACGTGCCGGCCCAATGCGAACTGAGCCCGACCTACCTGCAGACCACCAACAAGAATCTGCAACCGGAAAAATCGAAGTCCTACACCCTGGGCGTAATCATCGAGCCGATCAAGAACTGGTCGACCACCCTGGACTACTACAAGATCACGGTGGATAACCAGATCATCTCGATGTCCGCGCTGGCCAGTTTCGACCCGCTGCAATTTGCCACGCGCGGCGGGCCCGAGACGGTCACGTTTGGCGACGGCAGCACCGGCACCTCGTCGGTCGGCACCATCCAGTATATCTCCACGCCATATGTGAACGGCCAGACCACCTCCACCGCCGGCGCCGAGTTCGAATCGCGCTACCGCTTCAAGCTCAACGAAGCGGCCAAGATGACGATCGGCCTGCAGTGGACGCACATGTTCAACTACAACATGACCCTGAACGGCAAGACCTACAACCTGGCCGGCACCCACGGCCCGGCCATCGTCTCGGGCGACACCGGCAATCCGAAGGACCGCGCGCAGTTCACGCTGTCCTTCGACCAGGGACCGTTGACGGTCAGCGCCACGACCAACTACATCAGCGGCTTTGATGTGACCGATCCGTCCAACGGCTTGACCGATTGCGACAGCAGCCTGCAGGCGAACAATTCGCGCTGGAAGGCGGGCCAGTCGCCGGCGCAGTACTGCAAGGTGCCGTCGTTCACCTACACCAACCTGTCGATGTCGTATCAGTTCAACAAGGCGTGGACGCTGAACGGTTCGATCACCAACCTGTTCGACAAGGCGCCTCCGATCGACGCGCAAACCTATGGCGGCACCGGTATCAATGGCAGCAGCAACGGCACCGGCCTGGCCTACAACCCGTCGCTGCACCAGACGGGCGCGGTCGGCCGCTTCTACAGCGTGGGCCTGAACTACAAGTTCTAACCCAGCCTAAGCCGGCGCGCGCGTAACGGCGCCGGCAAAACAGAACGGCGCCCCTGCGTTTGCAAGGGGCGCCGTTTTTTTCATCAAAATGGGGTACGTCCCCATTGTTTTTAATCGCCGCCCCGTTTTCGATTAACGAAAACCGGGGACGTAACACGGTTTATTTAGAACTTGTGCCACAGGCGGGCGAAGTACGAGGCGCCGTTCAGGCCGAACTGCACGCTGTCGTACACGAAGCCGTTGTCCGTCTCGTCCGGATTCTGGCGCGTAGGCTTGACGTTGAAGATGTTGGCGCCGCCCACCGTCAGCTTGGTGTTCTCGCTGAAGGCGTAGGTGAAGGCCAGGTCGGCCGAAGTCTTGGCTTCGTAGTGGGCGTTGGGTACGCCGGCCGCCGTGCCGGAGAAGGTGCCCAGCGTCTGCGGACCGAAGTGGATGATCTTGAAGTCCGTGTCGACCTTGCCCAGCAGGTAGTCGAAGCCCAGCGTGGCCTTGCGGCGCGGGCCGCCCTGTTCGATGAACAGGCGCTCGCGCTCGGACAGCAGCACGTCCTCGTAGCCCTTGAGCGAGGCAGGCGCCTTGATACCCGTCACTTCCGTCTTGCTGAAGTTGGCGGCCAGGAAGGTGGTCAGCTTGCCGGCGCCCACGTTGGTCTTGTTGGACACGGTCAGGTCCAGGCCTTGGGTACGGGTGTTGATGGAGTTGACGAAGAACTGGGCCTGGCCCACGCCCAGGTTGGACAGGATGGCGCCCAGGGCAGGGTAGTTGTCGGCGTCGAAGCGGCCCGACAGCACGATGCGGTCGTCGATCTTGATGCGGTACAGGTCGGCCGTCACCGAGGTGTTTTTGGTCGGGGTCCAGGTCGTGCCCAGCGTGTAACTCTTCGACTTTTCCTCCTTCAGGGGCGGGATGCCGGCGGCGTTGGCCACCGTGCCGCCGTTCGGTGCCAGCACCACGTCCTTCGGCTGGCCGCTGATGAAGTCGGTGAAGGTGGACGAGAAATACATCTGCTGCAGCGACGGCGCGCGGAAGCCGGTGGAGGCCGAGCCGCGCAGCAGCACGTCATTGCTGACGCTGAAGGCACCGGCCAGCTTGCCGGTGGTGGTGGAGCCGAAGTCGCTGAACTTCTCGTAGCGCAGCGCCGTCTGCAGTTTCAGGCGGTCCGTCACGTCGGCCTCGACGTCGAGGTAGGCGGCCATGCTGTGGCGGCGCTTGTCGGTGGCGTCGCCGGGCTGGAAGCCGGGGAAGCCCTGGCTGCCGGCGTTGCCGCCGAAGCCCACGCCGTCGGCGTCGATGTAGGAGCCCGGTTCGCCGGCGAAGATCTTGTAGGTCTCGGTGCGGTATTCGGCGCCGAAGGCCAGGTTCAGGCCGTGCATGATGCCGTCGTACAGGCGGCTGAAGTCCAGGTTGGTGGTCTGCTGCAGGAAGGAGAAGCCGCCCGCCTTGAAGTTGTCGGGGCTGATGCCCTTGCCGCCGGCCAGCAGGTCCTTGTACGCGATGGAGGCATTCAGCGTGTGGCTGATGTCGTACATCATCTTGTTGTAGCCGGCCGTCTGCGACAGGTCGGCGTTCCACTCGCCGAAGCGGGTGCGGTAGCCCAGCGTGCCGTACTGGTCGTCGATGGTGGCGTTGATGAAGGGGACGAAGCCGTCCGGGTACATGGCGGCCGAATTGCGGGTCGGAATATCGTCCGTGCCGTTGCGGGCCCAGGCTGCGCTGGAGGCGTCGCGGGTCTGGGCGCCGGCCGTGAAATACAGGTGGCCGTCGCCGCCCATCGGCAAATCGCCGTTGGCGTACAGGGTCTTGTTGCGGGCCTTGGTGTCGCCGATGATGCGCGGGTTGCCCGGTTCGGCGCGGTTGGAGCGGCCCCGGTCCAGGTATTCGCCCGTGATGCCGACCACGCCCTTGTCACCCACCTGCAGGCCGCAATAGGCCGAGGTCATATAGTTCTTGCCGTCGCCCACCGAGTATTCGCTGAAGCCGGCCACCGCTTCGCAGCCCACATTGCGTTTCAGGTCGATGTTGATCACGCCGGCGATGGCATCCGAGCCGTATTGGGCGGCGGCGCCGTCGCGCAGCACCTGCACGTTCTTGATGGCCAGCAGGGGAATGGCGTTCATGTCCGTGCCCGTGTTGCCGCGGTTGCGGGCGCCGAACAGGTTGACCAGGGCCGTCGTGTGGCGGCGCTTGCCGTTCACCAGCACCAGGGTTTGGTCGGAACCGAGGCCGCGCAGGGCGGCCGAGTCGACCAGGTCGGCGCCGTCGGCACCGGTCTGGCGGGTCGAGTTGAACGAGGGCGACACATAGGTCAGCGACTGGGCCAGGTCGAACTGGGCGCCCTGTTCGGCGGCCTTGGTCATGGGGATGAAGTCGACCGGCAGCGCCGTTTCCGTGGCCGAGGCGTTGGCGCGGCGGGTGCCGACCACGTTCACGGTCTGCACGGTGTCGTCCTGCTTGGCGGCCGGGGCGGTGGTCTGGGCATAGGCGGCCGGGGCCAGGCTGGCCAGGGCTGCGCTGCCATACAGACTGATCAGCACTGCGCGCCGCAAGAGGGTGGGGGTAAGCATGGTGTCTCCGTATTGTCGTAGGCATGAGCCGGGGCATGCGTATGGTGCCGGCTGGCCGGGCCCGGTGCCGGCGGCAAATTTGCCACGGTTTCCGGTGCTTCGGTCAGTTGATTATTCGGCACGCATTGCGCGGCATCAATGGAAATGTTTTCCGCGCTATATTCCGGATTGGAATATTAGAGGAGGGCGGCAGGACAAGGGGGCGTGCGCGGGCGCGGCTTGGCCCTGCGTCCGGACTCGCTTGTAGGAAAGTAGCAACAAGAAACGAGGCGTATCGCCGTGCGACTGCTGCATGCGCTGCCCGGCGGCGGTACGGCGGCGGCCGGCGTCCCGGCCCCGTCGTCAGTCGGCGGCGGCGGCCCGCTCGCGCTCGTGCTGCTCGAGCAGCCAGCGCTTGAAGGTGATCACGCCCGGCAGTATCGCCTTGCGCTTGGGGTAGATCAGGTAGTAGGCGCTGTCGGACTGCTGCTCCGGCGGGAACAGCTCGACCAGGGCCTGGCGCTTGATCTCGTCGGCCACGAACATGGCCGGCAGCAGGCCGATGCCCAGGCCGGCCTTGGCCGCTTCCACCGCCATCGAGAACAGCTCGAAGTGCAAACCCTGCTCCTTGGGCGGGGCGGCGATGCCGTGGGCGTCGAACCAGTTGGGCCAGCTGTCCGAGCGCGAGGTCTGGTGCAGCAGGGTGTAGGCCGTGAGGCCGGCCATGTCGGCCGGGCGGCCGTGGCGCGCGATGAAGCCGGGACTGCACACGGGCACCAGCGTCTCGCTCGACAGCCGGTGATGTTCGCACTGGGGCCAGCCGGGGCGGCCGAACACGATGCCGGCGTCGATGCCCGTGCCGCCGAAGTCCACCCGGCTCAGCTGGATCTTCAGGTTCAGGGTCAGGCCCGGATGGGCTTCGTACAACAGCGGCAGGCGCGGCACCAGCCACTTGGTGGCGAAGGTGGGGAACACGGCCAGGTTGAGCACGCCGCCGCCGTCGCGCGAGCCCAGCACTTCCTGCATCACCCCTTCCAGCTCGTCCAGGCAGGGCGGCAGGCGGGCCCACAGCAGCTCGGCGGCGGCCGTCGGCACCAGCCCGCTGGCCTGGCGCTCGAACAGGGGCTGCTCGAAATACGCTTCCAGCGCCAGGATCTTCTTGCTCACGGCGCTCTGGGTCAGGGCCAGCGCGTTGGCGGCGGCGCTGATGTTTTGCAGCTTGTACACCATTTCGAAGGCGTGCAGGGCGGACAGGGAGGGCAGGTTGAGGCGCATGGCGGTGGACTGACAGTGGTCGGACGGTGGGCGAACTTGGCGTGAATTTGGGGCGAATCTGGCCTGGAATCTGGCTTCGAATCAGGCTTCGAATCAGACCTGAAAACGGTGCTAAAACGATCTCAGCCGCCATTGTCCCGCATCCGGGCCAAAAAAGGTATTCTCAAATGGAATAGGGGGTCGAAATCATTTCGCTTGTGGCCGGTCGGGACGGTAAAGAATAATCGGCTCAACTTCAACGTATGCGGCAGTGCTGCTTTTTTGACCATGACCACACTCGACTACCTCCTGACCTCCTGCATCGGCGCCGCCGCTACCGCCCGCATGACCCGTTTGATGCACGTGCCGGCCGAATTGAGCGACGCGCCCGGCAACGGCGACGCCACCCTGGCCGTGACCCGCGCCGAAATCGCCTACGCCATGAACGTGCTGCTGTTCCGCGACCTGCTCGAGCGCGTCCCGGAAGGCAAGGCCTACACGGAAGACGCCGTGGCCAGCGGCCGCCGGGTGTTCTTCGACCACGGCGCCGTGCGCTCGGTGAAGATCGCCGCCAACGGCCAGCTGCCGTGCGGCGAAGCGGCCATTACCCGCTTCCTGGCGCCGCTCGGCTATCGCCTCAACGAAAACTACCCGCTGCCGCGCCTGAAGATGATGGGCCGCGCCTACGTGCACGCCGACCTGCCGGAAGACATACCCCAGTTCTTCGTCAGCGAACTGGAAGTGGAGCGCTTCTCGCCCGAATTCCAGGCCGCCGTGGGCCGCGTGGTGGCCAGCTCGGTCGATCCGCTCGATGCGCGCGAGCTGGCCCTGCTCAAGGAACTGGAAGCTGAACGCAGCCTGCCGCTGGCCGACGCCGTGGCCCTGCTGCAGTCGCTGGTGCGCTGCTTCGGCCGCCAGCACGACGTGCCGGCCCTGGACGACTACGAACTGCTGCTCAAGGAATCGCAGGAAATGGCATGGATCGCCACCGAAGGCAACGCCTTCAACCACGTGACGGACCGCGTGCCCGATCTGTACGCGCTGTCGGCCGAGCAGCAGCAACTGGGCCGCTCGATCAAGCCCGCCATCGAGGAAGCGGCGCGCGGCACCATGCGCCAGACGGCCTACCGCGCGGCCCAGGTGGACCGCGTGTTTCGCACCGCGAACGGCTGCGTGGTGCGCCGCGTGCCCGGCTCGTTCTACGAATTCATCTCGCGCGACCGCGTGCGCAACGCCGACGGCGAGGACGTGCTGGACCTGGGCTTCGACAGCAGCAACGCCACTGCCATCTTCAAGATGACGTCGGCCGACGGCGCGGCGCCAACCATGGCCAAGGCGGCATGAGCGGCCCGCTGCTCGCCCAGCTGGACGGCCTGCTGGGACAGACCGGCATGCTGACGGCCAGCGCCGACTGCGCGCCCTACGTGCAGGGCGCCCGCTACGGCCAGGGCGTGGCCGTGGCCGTGCTGCGGCCGGCCACGCCGGAGCAGGCCGAAGCGGCGCTGTCGCTGCTGCATGCGCACGGCGCGCCGTTCGTGCTGCAGGGCGCCAACACGGGCCTGGTGGCGGCGGCCACGCCGGACGCCAGCGGCCGGCAATTCGTCTTCAGCCTGGACCGGCTCAAGGACAACATCACCATCGACGCCGACGAGCGCACGGCCACCGTGGGCGCCGGCGTGCGCCTGTCGGAACTGAACGAGGCGGCGGCCGCCATGGGCCTGTGCTTCCCCATCGACCTGTCGGCCGACCCCACCATCGGCGGCATGATCGCCTCCAACACGGGCGGTGCGCGGCTCATCAAGTACGGCGACGTGCGCGCCAACCTGTGCGCGGTGGATGCCTGGCTGCCGGAACGGGGCGGCATGCTGCGCTTTGGCAGCGCGCTGCGCAAGAACAATACCGGGGTCGATTTCAAGCAGCTGCTGTGCGGTACGGGCGGCGCCTTCGGCGTGATCCTGCGCGCCACCGTGCGCCTGCATCCGCTGCCGGCGCAGCGTGCCACGGCGCTGGTGGTGCCATCCTCCAGCGCGGCCGTGATGCCGCTGCTGGCCGCGCTGGAACGGGATCTGCCGGAGTTTATCGCTTCCGTCGAAGGCATGTCGCAGCAGGCCATGCAGGCCGTGTTCCGCAACGTGCCGTCGGTGCGTAATCCCTTCCCCGGCGGGCAGGTGCCGCCGTACGCGCTGCTGGTCGAGCTGAGCACCTCGCTGCCGGCCCGCGTGCTGGCGCTGGACGAAGTGCTGCAGAACGCATTGGGCGCATTGATGGAGCAGGACTTGCTGGCCGACGCCCTGTTCGGCGACCAGGACATGTTGTGGAGCCTGCGGCACGGCATCAGCGACGCGCTGCGCCATGAAGGCCGCGTGATCGCGTTCGACATCGCGCTGCCGCGCAAGCACTGGGCGCCGTTCCGCGCCTGGGGCCAGGAGTGGCTGGCAGCGTCCTACCCGGGCGTGCGCATCTGCGACTTCGGCCACGTGGCCGACGGCGGTCTGCACTACAACCTGGTGGCGCCCAAGACGGGGCCGCAGGCGCTGGACGACGACGCCATCGCCGCGCTGCGCACCACGCTGCTGGACGCGGTGGTGCAGCGCTACGAGGGCAGTTTCAGCGCCGAACATGGCATCGGCCCGTACAACCGGGCCTATTACCAGCGCTACACGCCGGCGCCCGTGCGGCGCCTGGCCGGTGAGCTGCAGGCGGCCATGATGCCGGCGCTGCAGTGGCGTAACGTGCATTTCGACTGACGGGATAAGTCAGGGTAGCAGGCGCGTGGCCGCCCGGCCGCGCGCCAATTCGATTCCTTCGAGACAGGACGATGAATGATGCAAGCGTTTGCCCGACAACTGTGCCGCACCAAGCCCGTCGCCGCCGATAGCGGGGCGGGCCCGGAACGCTCGGCCCACGGCCTGGGCCGCACGCTGGGCCTGTTCCCGCTGACCATGATAGGGGTGGGCGCCACCATCGGCACCGGCATCTTCTTCACCCTGGTCGAAGCGGTGCCCAAGGCGGGACCGTCCGTCATCCTGGCCTTCCTGCTGGCCGCGCTGACGGCGGGGCTGACGGCCCTGTGCTATGCGGAGCTGTCGTTCCGCATTCCGGCCGCCGGCTCGTCCTATTCCTTCGCCTACGCCACCGTGGGCGAATTTGCCGCCTTCATCATGGCCGCCTGCCTGCTGCTCGAATACGGGCTGGCGGCCAGCGCCACGGCCATCGGCTGGTCCGACTACCTGAACAACTTCCTCGTCAACGCCTGCGGCTGGCATATTCCGGCCGCGCTGCGCTCGCCCATGTTTGCCTCCGGCCCGCACGGCACGGAGTTCCATCCGGGCGCCATCAACCTGCCGCCCATGCTGCTGGTGGTGATGTGCGGCTACCTGCTGTTGCGGGGCACGAAGGAGTCGGCCACGGCCAACGCGGTGCTGGTGCTGATCAAGCTGGCCATCATCATCTTCTTCGTCGTGATCGCGTTCTCCGGCTTCGACGCGGCCAATTTCCATCCGTTCTTTAACAGCGATAACAGCAAGGGCTACGCCGGCATGGCCGGCGTGACGGCGGCTGCCGGCACCGTGTTCTTTTCGTTCATCGGCATCGACACCATCGCCACGGCGGGCGAGGAGGTGAAAAATCCCAAGCGTAACGTCCCCGTCGGCATCCTGGCCGCGCTGGTGATCG
This sequence comes from Rugamonas sp. FW305-51, assembly GCF_058786935.1. Lineage (NCBI taxonomy): Bacteria > Pseudomonadati > Pseudomonadota > Betaproteobacteria > Burkholderiales > Oxalobacteraceae > Rugamonas > Rugamonas sp. FW305-51. The sequence goes on along the minus strand of NZ_JBYSZG010000001.1, from coordinate 107,878 downwards.
TCACCGTGTTCTACCTGCTGGTGGCGGTGGCCGCCGTGGGCGCCCAGCCGGCCCGCATGTTCGACGGCCAGGAAGCAGGGCTGGCCGTCATCGTGCAGAACGTTACGGGCAAGGCGTGGCCGGCGCTGGTGCTGTCGGCCGGCGCCGTGGTGTCGGTGTTCTCCGTGACGCTGGTGACCATCTACGGCCAGACCCGCATCCTGTTCGCCATCTCCTGCGACGGGCTGATACCGAAGGTGTTCCAGCAGGTCCATCCGCGCACGCTGGCGCCGGTCAACAACACGCTGATCGTGTGCCTGGCCGTGGGGCTGACGGCGGGCCTGGTGGACGCCACCTTCCTGTGGGACATGGTGAGCATGGGCACGCTGACGGCCTTCATCGTGGTGGCCATCGCCGTACCGGTGATGCGCCACAAGGGCATAGGCGCCGACGTGGACGGCTTCCGCGTGCCGTTCGGCCCCTACCTGGTGCCGGCGCTGAGCATCGTAGCCTGCCTGTTCATCATGAAGGACTTGTCGGCCGCCACATTCCACGTGTTTTTCGTGTGGATGGGGATTGCCGTGGCCGCCTATTTCGCCTACGGCTTGCGTAACTCGCGCCTGAACCCGCCGCTGCGGCCGGCGGCCTGAGCGGCGTGAGCGGCCTGAGCGGCCCGAGCGGCCCGAGCGGCCCGAGCGGTCGGCGCGGCCAGCGCACGGCCATCCTGCGCCGCCGCGCCCGCCCGGAGTCGCCTGCCATGTAGGGGCGCGCCCTGGCGGGCGGCATGGCGTCAAGGTCGCAGCTGATATAACAACGACCGCTATCCAGCCGGGGGCACAATGTTGTACTGTGGCGTAGTGACAGCCACGCGCGCCCGGCATTGCCCGATTGCCTCTGGCCGGCCCGGACCCTGGAGGAGAGCATTGAACATCAAGCTGACGTGGCGTGCCTTCCTGCTGTCGGCGGGACTGGGGCTGGCCTATTACGCCGCGGCCCGGCTCGGCCTGGCGCTGGCCTTTGCCCATACCAATGCGTCGCCCGTGTGGCCGCCGTCGGGCCTGGCCCTGGCCGCCATGTTGCTGCTGGGATCGGGGTGCTGGCCCGGCGTGCTGGCCGGCGCCCTGGTGGCCAATCTGGTCGAGTTCACGGCCAATGGCGCGCTCAGCGGTGTGACCGCCGTCACCGTGTCGGCCGTCATTGCGGCCGGCAACACGCTGGAAGCGCTGGCCGGCGCGTGGTTGCTGCGCCGTATCGCCGGCCCGGCGCCAACGCTGGACCGGCCCACCATGGTGTATGCCTTTGCGGCCGTGGCGGCGGGGGTGGCACTGATCGGCGCCACCATCGGCGTCTCCAGCCTGGGGCTGGCCCATGTGGTGCCGGCGGCGGCGATCCGCAAGGTGGCCTGGATCTGGTGGCTGGGCGACACGGCCGGCATGATGGTCATTACCCCGTTGTGCCTGGCCTGGCTGCGTCCCGGGCGGGGCTGGCGCTGGGACGGCCGGACGGTGCTGATCACGGTGGCCGGCCTGGGCGTGCTGGGCTTGACGCTCAATCTGTTGTTCGGGCGCCACTATAACGTCGACCTGTCCTATCGCGCGCTGGCCTTCCTGCTGCTGCCCACGCTCAGCTGGACTTCCTATCGCTATGGCATGCGTGGCATTACGCTGTTGTTGCTGCTGGTGTCGGGAGCGGCCGTGGTGGGCACCACCAAGGGGCTGGGGCCGTTTTCGGCCGGCACGCTGGACGACGCCCTGTTCGGACTGGAGATCTTTATCGGCCTGTGCAGCATGGTGGGCATGGTGCTGGCGTCGGACCGGCACATGCATGGCCGGCCTGCCGGCCACGGCGCGGGTGGCCAGGGCCGGGGCGGCCTGCTCTACATGCTGCACTGGACGGTGTTGCTGGTGTGCCTGGCACTGACCATCCTGGTCTGGCAATTTGTGGTGGCCAGCACGGAGCAGCGCGCCAATGAGCTGTTTCAGGCCCATCTGGCCGATATCCGCAACCGGGTCGGCGAACGGATGGGAACCTACGCCCAGGCCCTGACCGGCGGGCGGGCATTGTTCCGAGCTTCGACCAAGGTCACCCTGGCGGACTGGCAGGACTACACGGGCAGCCTGGAACTGGAGAAAAAATATCCGGGCATCCAGGTGCTGGGGATGGCCGAGCATACCCGCGACAAGGGTACGCTCGAGCGTGCCGTGCGGGCGCAGGGGGAGAGTGCATTTCGCATCTGGCCCGACGGCCAACGTGACGAATATGTGCCGGTGGTCTATCTCGCGCCCAAGGACGGGGGCAACCAGCGCGCCCTCGGTTACGACCTGATGTCCGAACCGGTGCGTCGCGCCGCGCTGGTGCGGGCCATCGAAACGGGCACGCTGACCACCTCGGGCAAGGTGACGCTGGTGCTCGATATGGAGCGCGGGCAGCAGCCGGGGTTTCTGATGTTCGTCCCCATCTTCCGCAAGGGGGCGCCGCAGGGCACCTGGGAGGAGCGGCATGAGGCGCTGGAACGCTACGTGTATGCCGCGTTCCGGATGGAGGACCTGATGCGCGGCATCTACAGCCGGCCCGATATGACGGTGCGGCTGGAAGTGTTCGACGGCCAGTCCACCTCGCCCGAAGCCTTGCTGTACGCCGGCGCCCGCGCGCCCGGCGCGGATGAGGCCCAGTATCCCAATCCCTACACGGGCACGGCCACGCTGCAGGTGGGCGATGCCTTCTGGACCTTGCGGCTGACGTCGCTGCCAGCGTTCGAGCGGGCCATCGACCGCGACAAGGGCCTGATCGTGCTGATCTCGGGTATGTTGATCAGCCTGTTGTTCTTCAGCGTGGTGCGGGCGCTGACGGCAAACCGGGCCGAGGCGCTGGCGCTGGTCATGGCCAGCACCAGCGCGCTGCGCCAGTCAGAGAACAAGTTCGGCGCGCTGGTCGAATCGGCGATCGGCTTTTCCATTATCTCGACCGACCTGGACGGCATCATCCAGGTGTTCAGCCCCGGCGCCGAGCGCATGCTGGGCTACACGGCCGGCGAGATGGTGGGCCGGCAGAGTCCGGCCATATTGCACGTGGCCGACGAGGTGGCGCGGCGCGGCGGCGAGCTGACGCAGCAATATGGCCGCATCATCGCCGGCTTCGACGTATTCGTGACGCTGGCCAGGATGGGCTTGCCGGAAACACGGGAATGGACCTATGTGCGCAAGGATGGTTCGACCTTGCCCGTGTTGCTGACCGTGACGGCCATCACGGGCGAGGGCGGCGCCGTGACCGGCTTTCTCGGCATCGCCAACGACATCACCGAGCAAAAGCAGACCGAAGCGGCCCTGCTGGCGGCCAAGCTGCGGGCCGACGCGGCCAGCGACGCCAAGAGCGAATTCGTGGCCAACATGAGCCACGAATTGCGCACCCCGCTGAACGCCGTGCTGGGCCTGGCCGAACTGCTGGCGCAGACGCCGCTCAACGGCGAGCAGCACAAGGACCTGGGCATGCTGCGCAGGTCGGGCAAGACGCTGCTGGGGATACTGAACGACATCCTCGACTTTTCCAAGATCGAGGCTGGCCACATGGAGCTGTCGCTGGCCCCGTTCGCCGTCGATGAACTGCTGGCGACGGTGGCCATGATGATGGGCGCCAGCGCCGGCGGCAACGATATCGAACTGGCCGTCGACGTCGATCCGGCCACGCCGGCGCTGCTGGTGGGCGACGCCTTGCGGCTGCAGCAGGTGCTCGTCAACCTGGCTGGCAATGCCATCAAGTTCACGCCCAGCGGCAGCGTGACGGTGGCGCTGCACAGCACGGTGTTGCCCGATGGCCTGGTAGCGCTGCGCTTCGTCGTGCGCGACACGGGCATCGGCATGTCGGACGAACAGGTGGGACGGCTGTTCATGCCCTTTACCCAAGCCGACTCGTCGATGACGCGCCGCTTCGGCGGCACCGGCCTGGGGCTAGCCATCTCGCGCCGCCTGGTCGAGCTGATGGGAGGCACCATCACGGTGGCCAGCCGTCCGGGCGAGGGCAGCGTGTTCATGGTCGCGTTGACGCTGCCGCAGGCGGTCCAGGCAGTGCAGGCGATACAGGCAGTGCAGGCGGCCCCGGGCGATGCCGGCCCCGGACGCGAGGTACTGCTGATCGCGCCGCAGTCGCTGTCGCGCCAGGCCCTGCACCACGCGGTGCGGCGCGCCGGTTGGCATGTCGGTGATGGTGATGATGGCGGCGATGACGGAGCCGCGGCGCTGGCCTGGCTGCGCGGGGACGGACCGCCGCCGCCGCTGCCGCCGCTGGATGTGGTGGTGCTGGACTGGCGCGTCTGTGCCGGCGGCACGGCGGCGGCGATGGTGCAACGCTTGCGCGGGCAGGGCGCGGTACTGGTGATCCTGCTGGTCAGTTGCCCGCAGCGGGCGCGGATGGGGGGCGATGCCTGGCAGCTCGGTTTCGACGGTGTGCTCGACGAGCCGGCCACCACGGCCAGCCTGGTGGCCTGCGTGCAGGAGGCCGACCGGCGGCGGGCGGCGGCCGGCCAGGCAGAACAGGCCATGGCGGCAGGCGCGCAGTTCCAGGGCCACGTGCTGCTGGTGGAAGATAACGACACCAACCAATACATCGCCCGCGCCATGCTGGCTGGACTGGGGTTGACGGTGGAATGCGCCGACAATGGCCGCCAGGCCGTCGAACTGCTGCGGGCACGGCCCGCCGATTTCCAGCTGGTGTTGATGGATGTGCAGATGCCGGTGATGGACGGGTTCGCGGCCACCGGTGCCATACGCAAGGAACTGGGGCTGCGGTTGCCTGTGATCGCCATGACGGCCGGGGTGATGGCGACCGAGCGTGACCGCTGCACGGCGGCGGGCATGGACGATTTCATCGGCAAACCGGTGGAGTCGGAACTGCTGCGCACGGTGCTGGCGCGCTATCTGGCGCCCAAGGATGGCGTGGCGACGGGGCCTGGGACTGGCGTCGCTGGCGTGGCCGAACCGGGGGATGGCGTGTTCGACCTCCAGCCCCTGCTGGACGTCATCGGCAACTACCCCGGCCACCTGGAAACGATGCGCCAGCTGGTGGGCCAGTTTGTCGAAGCCGGCACGGCCGCCATCGATGGCGCGCAGCTGGCGTGGCAGGACGGTCATCGTGCCGAGGCCGCCGCCACACTGCACACGGCGCGCGGCTCGGTCGGCTCGCTGGGGGCCCGACGCTTCGTCAGCGCCTGCCTGGCGCTGGAGGCGGCCCTGCGCGAGGGCGATGACGGCCAGGCCGCTACCCTGTTTGCGCCCGTGAAAACGGAACTGCAGGCGACGCTTGCCGCCGCCGCCGCGTGGCTGGCCGGCGGCGGGCAGGCGGCCGGCAATGCGGATGGCGCGCCGACGGCAGGTAATGTGGATGGAAAACCGGCCGCCGGCAGCGCGGATGGTGCGCCAGCGGCCGGCGGCACGGAAGGCGCGCCGGCGGACGACACGCTGGCCCTGTTCAAGCAGCGCCTGGCCGAGCGCAACATGGCGGCGATGGCGATTTACGACACGCTGCGGCCATCGCTGTCGCAAACGCTGGGTGTGGCGCGCGCCGAGGCGTTGGACGCGGCCTTGAACCAATTTGATTTCGATGCGGCTTTGCTCTTGCTAGCGGCTTGATCTTTCGTTATGTTGAAAACTGGATGTCAACCTTACAGAGGATAAAGCGATGGCCACTGAAAAGCGCGCGACGGTGTTGATCATCGATGACAATGAATTGACCCGCACCGTGCTGCGTATGATTTTGCAGGGCAACGGCTTTGACGTGGCTGGAGAAGCGTCCACGGCCGACGCCGGCCTGCGGCAGGCCAAGCGCCTGCAGCCGGACATCATCTGCCTGGACATCCAGATGCCGGACCGCGACGGCCTCGACCTGTTGCAGATCCTGGTCGAGCTGCTGCCCGACACGACCGTGCTGATGGTGACGGCCCACAATGACGCGGCCACCGTGCGCAAGGCCGTGGAACGGGGCGCCAAGGGCTTCATCATCAAACCATTCAACAGCGGCACCGTGCTCGACACCGTGAAAGCGGTGCTGGCGCAGCGCCAGTCGGGGCCGGCGGCCGCCCAGTTTGCGCCGCGGGTCGGTCCCGCATAGGCGCACTCAGGTGGCCCGGTAGCCGGCCGTCCTGCGCCGCAACAGGCGGTCTATGGCCAGGCTCAGGCCGTCGTCGCAAGGGGGCGGCGACGTGACCGGCGGCACGGCAACGCTGGGATCGCCATCCCGGAACGGCGGGCTGGGGTTGTACTGCACGGTCAGCTGTACCTGGCGCGCCAGCGCTTCCCCGCCCAGCAGGGCGATCACTTGCAGCGCCTCATCCATGCCCGACGAAATGCCGCCGCCCGTGATACGCCGGCGGTCTACCACATAGCGTGGATAGCCGGCCGCCACCTCCACCGCATGGAACTTGCGCAGGCAGCCGAGGAAGGCCCAGTGGGTGGTGGCGCGGTGACCATCCAGCAGGCCGGCCGCCGCCAGCAGTAAGGCGCCCTCGCAGACCGACACCATGTAGTCGGCCGTTTCGCTTTGCTGGTGCAGGTACAGCATGAAATTGAGATCGGCCATCAATTCGGCCAGGCGGGCGGGGGCGCCGCCCGGCACCCACAGCAAGTCCACCGGGCCGGCCTGCGCCAGCGTGGGCAGCGCCTCGCCCAGCGGCAAGCCGTCGCGCGTGGTGACGCGCGGGCCATCGACGGAAATCAGCCGGACCTGGCGCGGCACGCCGCCGGGCGGATTGGCCTCCAGTGTTGCCATCCAGTTAAATAATTCGTAGGGAACAGCCACGTCGAGCAGGTCGGCCTGGTTATAGGCCAGTATGCCGATAATATACGGTTTTACTTGCATGACAATATCCCGTTAAAAGGCAAAAAATATAAGAAATGCTATCAGCTTAATTTGCCTTGAAAATACGCAAATCCTCTCAACAACAAAAAATTATAATATTGACATGCATCAAATAAAGTCTTATTTTTTATCGGCTGGCGATGAGAGAGACGTTTCTATTACTTAAGTTTTGAAAGGAATTAAAATGCCGACTCAAAATAAGATGAAGGTAAGACAGTCCATCCAAACCCTGCAGGAAGAGTACGAAAAAGGGAACAAAAAGCCGCTGGAAGATCTGGTGCGGGCCTGGAAGGGTATTAAGGAGCTACCGGCCGATCACCCCCATTCCTTCTTCACGCTGGCCGGCTATCATGGCGAACCCTTCCAGTACCGCAAGGCCGTCGACCAGCTGCCACCCGAGGATGCCTATGCCTATTGGGGCGGTTATTGCAATCACGGCAATGTATTATTCCCCACCTGGCACCGGGTTTATGTGCTGAAGGTGGAGGAGGCATTACAAAGTATTGTGCCGGAAGTGACCCTGCCTTATTGGGATGAATCGGACCTCTATACACTGAAGCACGGCATACCGGCCGCCCTGACGCAAGAGAAATTTGAATTGGACGGCAAGCAGATCGATAATCCGCTGCGTTCATTTATACTACCCGCCGCATTGAGCGATTTCCTGCCCGGCGACCAGCGCGTCTATGAAAAGCCGAAAGGCTATGAAACCGTGCGCTATCCGCTGTCGGGCCTGGTGGGCACGCCGGAAGCCCAGCACATCACGGCCCTGCACAACGCCAAGTACCCGAACTGGCAGGAGAACGTGGGCTTGCTGAACAAGAACGTGCGGGCCTGGCTGCGTGGCTCGCCCCCCACCGTGACCGACCCCAATCCCAGCACCAACGGCGTCTACGCCAAGCTGCAGGAATGCCTGGCGGCGCCCAACTACACGGTGTTTTCCAACACCACCTCGGCCGGCCAGTGGAACCTCATCAACCCCGGCAAGGTGACGCCGCTGGAAAGCCCGCACAACTCCATCCACCTGGCGGTGGGCGGCTTCGATTTTCCCGGCCAGGGCCAGTACGGCCAGATCGCCGGCGCCAACGGCGACATGGGCGAGAACAACACGGCCGGCATGGACCCCATTTTCTTCTTCCATCACTGCAATATCGACCGCATGTTCTGGCTGTGGCAGAAGCGGCACAACATGCGCGACAAGCTCGACATCATCCAGGGTTTTGCCGGCACCTCGGCCAGCGATTCCCAGGGGCCCACGCCCGGCTTCGCGCCCGGCCAGACGCTGGACATGACGACGCCGCTGCGCCCGTTCAAGAAAGCGGACGGCAGCACGTACAGCTCCAACGACTGCGTCAACATCGAAAAGCAGCTGGGCTTTACGTATGCTCCCGGCTCGCTCGATGAAGACCTGGCGGCGCCGCTGGCGCCGGCCCTGAGTGCGCGCATGGCCAGCCAGAAGCTGCACGTGAGCGGCGTCAGCCGGACGTCAGTGCAGGGCTCGTTCGTGCTCAGCGCCTACGCGCTGGTCAAGGGCGGCGACGGCAAGACGGTGCGCCACGACCTGGGCCACAGCGCCATCCTGAGCCGCTACAACGTGGCCAAGTGCGCCAACTGCCTGACCCATGTGGACGTGATGACCTTCTTCCCGCTGGATGGGCTGAGCCAGGCCGAGCGCACGCAGGCCGACTATCACGTGGAATTGCATTCGCGGGCAGGGGTCGTGTCGCTCACGCCGGGCCAGTCGATGGCGCCGCAGAGCGCGTTTGCCGCCGTCATGCCGGCGCAACCGGCCAAGCCGGTGGCGTTGCGCATCATCGACTAGCGGCGCCACGGTGGCGGCCATCCCGGCCCCCACCACCGACAGGGGAGGGCTTCAAGATGAGTTTCGCACCTGAAATACACAGCCTGGCCGGCATCTGGACTTACCGCAGCTTCCGCAACAGCGCCAACCTGGACGAACCGTTCGACCAGCTGGAATTTGGCCGGGCCCACATCGAGATCAGGAAAGCGCCGATGGGCGTGTTGAGCGGCCGCATCTACGATACCGGCTGGGAGCTGGAGCTGAACGGCAGCATTTCCTACGGCGCCCCGTTCGCCGTCCGTTTCCAGGGCAGGGGCATGGTGTCGGGCGAGGAGTGGATCTACGATTACACGGGCTTTTTGAGCCCGGCCTGGCCGAACGGCATCGAGCAGCGGCCGGCGCTGGCCGGTTCCATCGTGCGCACCGTGCCTCATTCGGGCGGCAAGGCGCCGGCCGGCGTGGTGTGCTCGTGGTACGCGGTGCTGGACAAACCGGCCTGAGCGCAATGGCGCCGGGCGGGCCTGTGGCCGCGAAGCGGTTTGCCGTGCGGAGCCGGCCGGTGGCGCCGCGCGGGCTGGTGGCGTTGTGGACGGCGCTGGCCTACGCGGTGGTGGCTGCGGCCGCTGTCGTGCTGCCGGGCTGGTTGCACGGGACGCGGCCGGACGCGGCCTGGGCCGGGCTGGCCGCGCTCGCCGCGGCTGCCGGCAGCGCCATGCCCGTGGGCCGGCAGTGGCTGCGTTGCCTGTGTGTGGTCGGCATCGGACTGGCGGCCGATTTCGCGCGCGTGCCGCCCATGGCGCTGGCCACCTTGTGCGGCGACGCCAGCGCCGACATGCTGGGGGCGCTGGTGGAGCATGTTCAGCTGTTTCCCGTCACCTCGGCCGCGATGCTGCTGATGGTGGTGCCGGGGCGGCAGGGGCGGTCATCGTCCGTGTGGCTGACGCTGGCGCTGGGGGAGGGCATGGCCATGCTGCTGCTCATGCCGCTGGCCATGCGCTGCATGCGGGCGGTGGCGCCATCGCTGGCGCTGGCCTGGAGTCCGGAAGCGTGGTCATGCGCGATGGCGCTGGCCATGGTCGTACTCTCCGGTCTGCACCGGCCCAGGCTCAGGATGGCGGGTGGGACGTGACGGCTGGCCGCCCACGCCGCAGCGCAGCGTCAATCGCGGCTGGCTGCGCGGCGGCGCCATGCCGGCTCGCACAGCACGCGTGCGATGACGGCGTCCGGCACGCCCAGTTTGGCCATGAATTCAGCCGCGGCGCGCATGCCGGACACTTCTTTGAGGGCAACACCTGCATCGACCACCTTGTCGATGTTGTGTTTGGGAATATCTGGTTTTTGCGTGGACATACCGGTCCTCCACTACGAACTATTGTAGTGGAACTGACCGTTCTTTGCGCTGGTGCAAACCAAACGTGCGAGACCATGGCATCTGTTTGCGCTGGTCGGATAGGGCTGCTGGCCGTGCCGTCGCGGCGGCGGCGGGCGCAGCGTGCAACGCGCGCGCCGTCCAGCCTAAGCCAGGCGCGCACCCGGCATGGGCTTCACTGGCAACCAGGCATTTTGAACGAGCCGATCCAGGTGCTCCAGTTGAAGGTGCCGCTGGCCTTCAGATACTCGTTGGTGTACCAGAAAGTGCAATCGTCGGCGGGATCGATCGCCAGCGAAGAGTAGTCGCCCCAGCGCGCCAGGTTCGGTAGTTGCGAGCCGCCGCCATCCTTGAAGATGTTCTCGGCCTGCATGGTGCCCGCGGGATCGGTGGGCACACGGCCCGTGTAGCGCAGCGAGGGGTACACCGTTGCACTCGATGCGCTGTAACCCATCGCGATATTGCCGACCTTATCCATGGCTATGCTGCCCATCCAGCGGCTGGTGTTGTCGGGCGAGTAGGTTCCCTGCTGGAACACCACCGGCGCTTGCGGGTTGCGGATCTCGTACCAGCGCACCCCGGTCACCTGGGAGTGCCGGTTGCCCGCCACCTTGACGGAATGGTTGACCAGCAAGGACTCGGTGCCACCGCGATTGCGATAGGCCAGGCGATACATGAGACGGTCGGCGAGCGAGTCCAGTTGCTGGCTGGTGCCAGGCTGGGCGATGCAACTGCCTCCGCCGCACGCTGGCGTGAAGGCGGCCACGGCGAGAGTGGTGGGCCCCGTCAGGGTGGAATTGGCCGGCGTGGCAAAATCGACATGGAACTTCCACAGCCTGAGTGAATTCGACCCGAAATTCATGAAGTAGTTCGGTGATCCCCCTGGCGGCGCGGTAGTGCCGTCCAGGTCCGCTGGCAGCAGGCCGCCGTACGACGATGACAGCTGGAAGCAAACTTGCGTCGCCGCAGTGCCGGCCCGCATGTTGGCCGCGTCATAGGCGCAGACTTTGGAGCCCGCGAACGTCGTCCCATTGTTGAAAATGTTGAACGATATGTAGTAGGCATCGGGCCAGACACCCAGTTTGGGGTAGTCGGGGAATTGGGTGTTGCCGTAATTGAAGGCGTAGCGGTTGTAGGCGCCGGTCGCGTCGGACGTGGTCGACACGGCCACGCATTGCAGATAGGGCGTGGTTGAGACCGAGAATTGCGTCAGGATCCAGCGGCCATTGGCTTTGTCGTACTGCACCAGCGGGTCGCCGTCGTTGTTGGCCTCGCAGCCGCCCCCGAAACCCTTCCATACGCTGTTGCCTGCCTTGGGGAAACCGGCGGCGATATGGCCGCTCTTGTCAAACACGGCGAACGATTCATTGACCCATTGGACGATCTGGGTGGCGCCCACCGCCAGGTTGGGATCGGGCGGCGCGGCGTTGGGGACGAAGCCGTAATCGCCTTTGCCCACGCCGGCAAAGCCGATGCCGCCCGTCGTGGCCAGCGAGCCGCCGGCACTCGATTGCAGCACGGGATCGTACTGCAGCGGCAACGATGGCATCGGAATCGGGCCGATCGCACGTGCGAAGATGCCACCGGCGCGCGGCGAGGACGGGATGTCGCGCAGCGGAGGCGAGACGTCATGGTGACTGGCAAAAGCGTGTTCGGCGGCAGTGGCCGGCAACTGCTGGCCGCTCGCTGCAGGCGCAAGCGACGCGCCGGAAACCAGGCCTATGACCCATGTGATTGTGCGCAGATCCATGTCATTCCCCACGTTGATGCCGGTTGAAAGCGGCAATAGTTGCGGATTGAAGGTAGCCGTTCCCGACCAGGTGCCAGTTCGTATAGGTGTGCGATCTACGCGCGACGGGTCGTCTTTTAAAGATAGGTCGGATGCGGACGACTGTCAATTTCCAAACGGGAGTCGCCGGCCTTGCGCAGGGCAGTGTCATGCTTGCCCTGATTTACGGGCCTTGCCGATTCAGCCCGGGAAACTGGTGATTTTGATCACTGCTGTGCTAAAATCTCGCCTCGCTGCCCGGATGGTGAAACTGGTAGACACTGGAGACTTAAAATCTCCCGCTCGTAAGGGCGTGCCGGTTCGATTCCGGCTCCGGGCACCAGAAACACGAACAAGCTTGACCAAGTTGCTCAAGAAGCTCCTAAGTAATCAATGACTTAGGGGCTTTTTTTGTTCTTCAAGGATAGGCGGGAACGCCTTGGGTCGACAGCATGACGTCACTGGCTGCCTTGCCCACTTTCGCTCCGTCCACGTGTCCGTGCTCGGGACGGTTGCTATGTTGCTGCTGGGTCTAGTGTTTTAATTTAGTTGCAATAGTTTACGATGTATTGCGGTTATGGTAAGATTCTTAAATGGCATTAAGAATACAAGGACTGCGCAAGGCGCCGGCAACTCCAAAGCGCGTTTCTGCAGACAATCTGTAGTGATTACGATGGGAGTATCAATGACTGTTTCGATGAAAAAATACCTGAGCCTGGCCACGTTCGTCATGGGCGCGGCGCTGGCAAGCTGCGCTTATGCCAAGCCTTCCAACTCCACCCCGGTATGGACGGTGGAAACGCCGACCATCAATGCCGGTATCGGCAGCATCACCCTGGGCGGCCATACCTTCACCTTTACCGACAGCCTGGCTGCGCCAGTGCAACTGGCGTACTACAACAGCAACCCAGGTTCGAACAGCCCGGCCGCCATCGGTTCGTTTATCAAGAACAGCCATCTGTTCGGCCTGACCAGCACCACGCCGCTGACCTTCAGTGCTTCTGTTGACACCATTCACGGTTCCACGACGATAGCCCCACAGGCCAATCCTTACGATTACCTGGCCGTGCACGTGGGCGGTGGCGAGCTGCTGTTCCACTGGAGCTCGAAAGTGACGACGGCGTTCTCCATCACTGGCGATAATCTGAGCAACTACCGCGCCTACATTTCGCCGGTGCCGGAACCGGAAACCTACGCGATGCTGCTGGCCGGCCTCGGCGTGCTCGGTTTCATGGCCCGTCGCCGCAAGCAGCAATAATCGGGCGCGCGGGCGATACTGCCGCCCGCTCCCGAGCAGATAACAAAAGCCCCATATGCCTGGCATGTGGGGCTTTTTACATGGTGCCGCCGCGCGTCAGACGAAGCCGAGGTTGCGCATGGGCTGCTGATAGTTCTTCAGGTTGGGCAGCACACTCAGCAGGTCGCTGGCGGCCACCCCCATCCAGCTGCCCAGCGTGGCCGCATACTGGTCCACCGACGTGGTTGGCAGCAGGCGGCCCTGGCCCACGTCGTCCGGCCCGTCGCTGGCCACGGCCGGCGGCACGCCGTAGTAGCGCTGGCCGTTGACGGCGCCGCCCAGCACGAAATGCATGCTGCCCCAGCCGTGGTCGGAACCGTCGTTGTTGACCGTCAGCGTGCGGCCGAAGTCGGAGGCGGTGAAGGCCGTCACGTTGGCGGCTACGCCCAGTTCCACCGTGGCGGCGTAGAAGGCGGCCATGGCGTCGGCCACGCTGGTGAGCAGGCCGGGATGGGCCGTGCCCAGGCCGTCGTGGTTGTCGAACCCGCCCAGGGAGACGAAGAACACCTGGCGCCGGGCGCCGATCGCGGGCGCGCTGGCGATCATCCTGGCCACCATGTGCAGCTGGCTGGCCAGGCTATTGTTGGTGGGGAAGGGCGTGTTGATGGCCGGTCCGCTGGCCAGGGCGGCGCTGAGGATGCTATTGGCGTCCAGCGCGCGCTGGGTCACGCGCGTGTATTCCTGCTCGAACAAATGGGTGCGGGGCTGGGTCACCAGCGATTGCAGGGCGGCGCTGGCCGCCGCCGAGCCATACAGGGGCTTTTGCAGCGCGTTCAGTGGAACCGGGCCGTTGGCCGTGATCTGGTACTGCACGGCCGTATTGCCCGACATGAAAACGGCATTGCCGGACACGTTGACGCAGGTGAAGGTGGCGTTGCCATTGCCGGATACGAACAGGTCGCCCATGCGCCCGCCCCAGCCCGACATGGCCCCTTCCGGCGCCGACGCCTGCCAGAACGATTGCTGGTCGTTGTGCGAGAACAGCTTGGGCGGCAGCGGCACGGACTTGTTGGTGTACTGCAGCTTGGTGGTTGGCTGCACCAGCGTGCCCACGTTGAGCAGCACGCCCAGCTTACCCGTGTTAAACAGCGGCAGCAGCGGCGCCAGTTCCGGTGCCAGCGCGTACTGGCGCTGGAAGCCGGCCGCATCGACGGGCGCCGTCGCCGGCACCAGCACGGTGCCGCCCAGGCTGGTGCGGCTGTAGGCAAGGTTGGGGCGCAGGCTGGCATAGGCGTTGTAATTGCCGCTGTCGTAGGGCACCAGGGTGTTGCCGTAGTCGTTGCCGCCATACAGGAAGACGCAGACGATGGCCTTGTAGTCGCTGGCCGTGGCGGCCGATGCCTCGGCCATGGCGGCCAGGTTGAGCAGCCACGGCGTGGCGGCGCCCGCCGCGGACAGGGCCGAGGCCCGCTGCAGGAAGGCGCGGCGGGAGGCGTTCGGATGTTTTGCGCTGGTCATGGCGGCCTCCTATTTCAATACCAGGAATTCGGGGGCGGCCAGCACCAGCAGCACGGCCGTACGCACGCGGTTCAGCCGTCTGGCGTCGGTGCCGGACGGCATGGCGTTCAGGGCGCCCACGATCAGCGTCTGGGTGCTGCTGCCGAGCTGGCCTGCGGCCAGCACGGTGTTCAGTTCGGCCAGCAGGGCGGTGCCGTTGTCGGCCAGCGGCAGCCAGGCGCTGTAGTCGGGCAGCACGTCGCCCACGCCCGTCGCCACCACCCGCTGCATGAAGTTGATGTAGCCGATCACGGACGATTCATTGGCGATCTGGAATTCGGGCGCCACCAGGCCGGCGGCGGCGATGCCGCTGTTGGGCGGCACATAGCCGGGCCGGAAGAAATTGAACACGGAGGGCGAACGCAGCGGGCTTTGTCCCAGTCGCGTGGCCGGGTCCGACGTGTTGCCGATGGCCCAGGCGTCGGTGGCGGAGCTGGCCTTGGCGGCGCGGGCCCAGCCGGTAAAGCGCAATATCGGTTCGCGCAGCTTGCCTTCGCCGGTGGCGCTGGCAGGGACGGCGGCGCGGGCCTCGGGGTCGAGCAGGATGGCCTTGAGCACGGCCCGCAGGTTGCCCTTGACGTGCTGGCCGTCGTCGTTGAACACGGCTGCCACCCGCGCCACGTAGGCCGGGCTGGGGTTGCTGGTGACCAGGCGCTGGATCAGCTGGCGCCCGATGAAGGGCGCCACGTTGGGGTGGGCGTAGATGATGTCGAGCGCGGCTTGCAGGGCGTCGGCGCCGCCCAGGCCGGAGGGCACCGTGTGGCCGAGGAAAGTCGAGGCGCCCGTCTCGTGGCGGGCCGGGTACTGGCGCATGGGGCGGCGTATGAAGTCCGGGGTGGCGGTGGTGGTGCCGCTCAGGTCCACGTCCCAGCCCGTGAAGATGCGGGCCAGGCCGCTCACATCGTCCGGGCCGTAGGTGTAGACGGGGGCGCCGTTGGACAGCTTGGGCGTGCCGTCGCCGTTCAGCTGTACCAGGCCGATGGTAAACAGCTGCATCAGCTCGCGCGCGTAATTCTCGTCGGGATGGGAGCCGGTGGTGGGGTTGGCCTTGGCGTTGCCGCGGAAGGTGAGGAACTGGCCCATGGCCACGCTGGTGGAGACGGCGCCCAGCAGGGTGCGGTAGTTGCCGAACGCATGGGCTTCCAGCAGGTCGAGCCAGGCGGCGGCCGAGAAGCTGCGCCAGCCGAGGCCGACCAGGCCGTCGATGGCGACCACGATGATTTCGGACAGGGCCAGCGTGACGCGCTGGCGCAGCGTGTCAGGTGCCGTGATCAGCTTGCGCCAGGCGGCGGCGTCGAAGCCGGCCTCCGAATTCTTGTAGGTGGCCGCGTCGTAGCCTTTGGCCACCAGCCAGTCCCAGCGCGTGCCGGACGCGGGCAGGGCGAACTGGGCGTCGAGCCAGCCTTGATAGCCCAGGCTTTGCACGGCGGCGATCTGCTGGCGCTCGCATCCCATGGCGGCCTGGGCCAGGAAGCGGGCCGACTCGGCGTCGCTCACGGCATCGGCCCGGACGACGGTGGCCAGCACGGTGGCCTGGGCTGTGGTCGTGCCGCCGGGACTGGCGCCGCCGCAGGCGGTCAGCAGCGCTGCGGCAGCGACGGCGCTGGCCGCGGTGGCGGGAAAGTCGGCAGTGGCCGCGGTTGCGGCAGCGGCGGTCGTGGTGGCGCCGGGCTGGTCCGCCGCAGATGGCGGCCGGACGGGAACAGCGTTTGCGGAAGTAGCTAGCATGGCAGGTCCTGAAGGGGGGATGAACGGGACTGGGCGGCAACGCTGAAGCGATTTCTAGTCAGAAATATATACCTGTTTTTTGGGCGAGCTGGACGGTGTTACACCCCTGTTACACATTGCTTGAGCAGGCTCCAGCGCGGCGGATGCTCGGTGTAGCTCGCAAGCAACATGTCAGCGGTGTGGCGGAGCCGGCGGTGCTATACAGAAAGGCCCGCTGGCGTTAATCTGTTTGAAACATTCGGCGCCTGGCGGCAAGTGGCGGGCAGACCGGCCAGCAACGGCAAAGTCGGACAAACGGCGAGGAGACGGGCGGTATGGTATTTCACTTCGGTGCGATGGGCTGGCTGCATACCGTCGCGTCCCTGTATGCGTTGGGCGCGGGGGCGTTGGTGCTGTCCCAGCCCAAGGGGGACGGCGCCCACAAGCGGGCAGGGCGCCAGTATCTGTACGGCGCGGCGCTGGCCGATCTGAGTGCGCTGGGCATCCAGAAAATAGGCGCGTTCCACCTGTTCCACGTATTTGCCATCGTCTCGCTGGCTTGCCTGGCGCTGGGCTTCTGTTGCGCCAGATGGCAGGCGCCGCGCCGCCACTGGCTCCGTATCCACCTGAGCGCCATGCTGTTCAGTTACTACCAGGTGGTGGCGTCCCTGATCCATGAAGTGTTCACGCGCGTGCACGTGCTGGAGACGCGCCACATTCCCCTGGTCTACACGCAAGGACTGACGCTGCTGGTGTTCTTGATGACGGTGGCGTATTTCTGGGGCAGGACGGCGGCCAGTATGCCGTCGTCGAGGATATACGATCAGCAGCCGACGACGCTGCAATAGATCGGCAAGCGGCCGCGCTGGTGGCGCGCCGCGTTCAGTTGGGACGGTTGGCGCTGCGGCGCTGGGCCGGCATGCCCAGCACGCGCTTGACGACCGTCAGCGGCACCTGTGCCGTTTCCATGAACACCCAGGCGTTGGCCGCACCCATGCGGGCGTCGAGCGCGATGGCCTGGTCCACGATGCTGGCCATTTCGGTATTGCGGCGGGGCGGGTGTGCGGTGTCCATGATGGCCTCGGTGGGTCGTGCGCGATGAAAGAGGCTGTCATTTTACTACGTTGCGCCCGGCAATGTTAACAATGCAACAGAATTAGTGACATATTCGCACTATTTCGCGACAGTGGCCGTCCCAGCCGGCCGCTCTATGGCGGGGCGGGGCTGGCGGCGGCCGGGGGCGTATCCGCTGCCCGGGCCGCGGTGCCGCACAGCTGGCAATAGTTGAGGAAGGCGCCCTTGCGCACCTTGCAGCGTCCGCAATGGTCGAACAGGCCGATGCCGCAGTGGGGGCAGTAGTCGAGTGTCGTGTCCTTCAAGTCCACGCTGCGTTCGCAGCCCGGACACAGGCCGTGGCCCAGCCGTTTCAGGGCCAGCTCGTAGTTGAGCGTGGCGCGCCGCTGCAGTTCCGGCAGCGCTTCCTGCTGTTGCTGGCGGGCCAGGTAGCGCTGCAGGCCGACGATGGCCTGGCGCCCGATCAGCACCGTCAGCGCGATGCCCACCAGGTAGCGCACATAGCCGCCGTAGCTGGGCAGGTAGGGCACCAGTTCGACAAAGAAGGCAAAGCCGGCGAAGAAGATGAAGCCCCACACGAAGGGCCAGTAGGCGCTTTTGCGCTGTTTCGCATACAGCCAGCCGGCTACGGCCAGCAGCGGCGCCGTCAGCATCAGCCGGTACAGGAAGATGCGCAGTTCGCGGCCCCGGACGGCCCGCTCCAGCGCCTCCAGCGCCGGTTTTTCCAGCTCGGCCCGGCGCCGGTTGGCGTGCTCGCGCCGCTGCTGGGCGTCCAGCAGCACCTGCTGTTGTTCCTGCACGGCGGCCAGGGCGCGCCGTTCGGCGGCCTTGAGCGTGTCGAGCTCGCGGGTGCGCGCGATCAGGTCCGGGTCCTGCTCGGGACGGGCCGTCGCGTGGCGGGTGGACAGCCAGTTGCTGAAAGTCTCGGCCGCAGCGCGCGTGTTGGCCTGCGCCACCTGGTGCTGCTGGCGGGCCTGGGCCAGCGCGTCGTTGGCGGCGGCGATCACCCGATCCGCCTGGTCCTGGGTGGCGCGCACCTGGGCCGCCTGCCCCTGGTCGATGAACTGGTCCAGCGTCGGCATGGGCTCGGCGCTGCCGAGGTTGTTGACCAGCTTGCCGCCCAGCCCGATGAGGAACCAGGCGAAGGCGAAGGCGACCAGCCACAAGGCGCGCTGGAACCAGGTCTGTGAACGGCGCAAGGTCTTGCTCATGAATTCTCCCGTGACGGCATGGGTCAATAGTAGCATTTTGGAAACGCCAGCGTGGCAATTTGTGGACAGCCGGCCGGGCCGCTTGCTCCCGCCGTGGGCCGGTGGCATGATGGTTTGTTGGTTGCCGGTACACGGTGGCGGTGCCGGAAGGAGGGGCGGATGCGGTGGTGGACCTGTACCATGGCCGGCGCGCTGGCGCTGGCTTGCACGATGCCGGCCCGGGCCGCGGCGCCGCTGCGCATCGCCTCGGACGACTGGTGCCCCTACATTTGCGTGGGCGGCGACGGTCGCACCATCACCTCCGGTTTCCTGGTCGACGCCACGGCCCGCGCGCTGGAGCTGGCCGGGCTGCAGGTGGAGCCCCAGCTGATGCCGCTCAACCGCGCGCTGGCCTTCACGCTGGGCGGGCAGGTGGAGGGGCTGTACGCGCCCGCCATCGACAAGCGCCTTGTCATGAGCGCGCCCGTGATCCGCTCGCGCGCCTGTTTCTACACCCGCGCCGTCAGTTCGTGGCGCTACCAGGGGCCGGCTTCGCTGGCCCAGCAGCAGCTGGGCGTGATCGCCGACTACGGCTACGACAACGGTCCCATGGACGCCTACCTGGCCCGGGAACAGCACAACCGCAACCTGGTGGAATTCAATTACGGCGAGGATGTGGGGGTGAAGAACATCCGCAAGCTGCTCTACGGCCGCTACGACGTCATACTTGAGCACGAAACGGTGATGCACCATCTGCTGATCCAGCTGGGCGAGAAGAATGGCGTGCGCCAGAGCGGTTGCCTGGAGAATTACCTGCCGCTGGTGGTCGGCTTCTCGGCCCGATACGCGGACGCGCGCGACGTGGTGCGCAAGCTCGATGCGGGCCTGGCGCAGATGAAGGCGTCCGGCGACTATGGCCGGCTGCTGCAGCGCTACGAGATCAACGATCCGGACCCGGCGCCGGCCGTCATCCGGCGTCCGCCGCCATTGCATATGCAATAACAAACTGCGCCACATCAAGACGGTGCCACTCTGCCGGCCACGGCGCGCCCGGCAGTCCTAGAATGCTGGCTTTTTTCCGTTTTTGAAAGCCATTATGCTTCGCGCTCCAGAATTACTCCTGCCCGCCGGTTCGCTGGCCAAGATGCACGCCGCCTTCGATTTCGGCGCCGACGCCGTGTACGCGGGCCAGCCGCGCTACAGCCTGCGGGTGCGCAACAACGAATTCTCGCGCCCGGAAGCGCTGGCGCTGGGCATCGAACAAGCCCACGCGCGCGGCAAGCAGTTCTTCGTCGCCAGCAATATCTTCGCCCACAACGCCAAGCTGAAAACCTATCTGCGCGACATGGAACCGGTGCTGGCCATGAAGCCCGACGCCCTCATCATGGCCGACCCGGGCCTGATCATGATGGTGCGCGACCAGTGGCCCGACATGCCCATCCACCTGTCGGTGCAGGCCAACGCCGTGAACTGGGCCGACGTCAAGTTCTGGCATCGCATGGGCCTCACGCGCGTGATCCTGTCGCGCGAACTGTCGCTCGACGAGATCGAGGAAATCCGCCAGCGCTGCCCGGAGATGGAGCTGGAAGTGTTCGTGCACGGCGCCCTGTGCATCGCCTACTCGGGCCGCTGCCTGCTGTCGGGCTATTTCAACCACCGCGATTCCAACCAGGGCAGCTGCACCAATTCCTGCCGCTGGGACTACAAGGTGATGAACGCAGGCGAGGACGCCAGCGGCGACCTGGCCCGCATCCCCGTCGAGAGCATCAGCCTCAATTATCGCCAGGCGCTGGACGAAGCCAACGCCTCGTTCTCGGCCATGGGCGACCTGGAACGCCACCCGCTGGCCGACCGGCCCTACATGATCGAGGAGGCCGAGCGCCCCGGCCAGCTGATGCCCATCCTGGAAGACGAGCATGGCACCTACATCATGAACTCCAAGGATTTGCGGGCCGTGGAGCACGTGGAGCGACTGGTCAAGATCGGCGTCGATTCGCTCAAGATCGAAGGACGCACCAAGTCGCTGTACTACGCGGCTCGCACGGCCCAGGTGTACCGCACGGCCATCGATGACGCCGTGGCCGGCCGCCCCTTTAATATGGACCTGCTGGGCCAGCTGCAAGGGCTGGCCAACCGCGGCTACACGGACGGCTTCTATCAGCGCCACCACACCCAGGAGCACCAGAACTACATGGCCGGCGCCTCCGAACTGCACCGCAGCCAGTACGTGGGCGACGTGCAGGGCATCGAGGATGGCTGGGCCGAGGTGGACGTCAAGAACCGCTTCGCCGTGGGCGACCAGCTGGAAGTGCTGCACCCGGGCGGTAACACCCTGGTCACGGTGCAGCAGATGCGCGCGCTCGATGGCGCGGCGCTGGAAGTGGCGCCCGGCAGCGGCCACCGGGTGCGCATCGCGCTCGACCAGCGTTACGACAAGGCGCTGCTGGCGCGCATGCTGTAGCGCTGTGACGCCGGGTGGGCCGTCACGCCGCCGCGGGGCGCGTGCGCGGCGGTGGCGGCGCGCTTGACAGCGGGGAGCACCGCACCTGGTCGTGACTTGCAAATCGCATGTCATTGTAACTGGCGGTGACCGGCGCTGCCGCGCGCCGCCGCCGGTCGCGTTTCAAGGTGCGCCATACGCCGTCAGGTCAAGTCAGGTGCAATTTGCCACCTTCTATATTGTTGGTTACTACTGGACGGTCCAGGTCAATGCTCATATAGTGGACTGACGGTTGTCCTTTCCGGACGCCTTTCGCCACGAAGGAGTGGGTATGTCCTTGCACAGCAGTCTGGTTTCAAGCGATCAATCTCCGGCGTCGGCGGCCAACGAACAATCTGAATTCTTGCAAAACATCCTGGAGTCGTCGACCGAATACTCCATCATCGGCAAGGACGTGAACGGCAATATCCTCTTGTGGAACGCGGGGGCGCGCCGGATCTACGGTTATGAGCCGGAAGATGTCATCGGCAAGGCCAACTCGGCCATGCTGCACACGCCCGAGGATATCGCGGCGGGGCGTCCCGAACAGGTCATGGCGGCGGCCAAGGAAAAGGGTAAATGGGAAGGCACGCTGACGCGCGTGCGCAAGAACGGTAGCCGTTTCACGGCGCGGGTGGTGATCACGCCGCGCCGCGACAGTACGGGAAAAGTCATAGGCTTCCTCCTCATTTCCAAGGATATTTCCGATGAAATCCGGCTGACCGAGGAGTTGAAAGCCACCCAGTTCTACGCCCGCAGCCTGATCGAGGCGTCGCTCGACCCCCTGGTCACGATCAGCCCGGAAGGCAAGATCACCGACGTCAACGAGGGTTCCATCAAGGTCACCGGCGTGCCGCGCGAGAAGTTGATCGGCGCCGACTTCTCCGACTATTTCACGGAGCCGGACAAGGCCCGCGAAGGTTATCAGCAAGTGTTTTCGCGCGGTGCCGTCACCGACTATCCACTCACCATCCGCCACAAGGATGGCCGCCTGACCGACGTGCTGTACAACGCCTCCGTCTACAAGGACGCGCACGGCAGTGTGCTGGGGGTGTTTGCCGCCGCGCGCGATGTCACGGCGCAGAAGCAGGCGTCGCAATATGCCCGCAGCCTGATCGAGGCGTCGCTCGACCCCTTGGTGACCATCAGCCCGGAGGGCAAGATCACCGACGTCAACGAGGGTTCGATCAAGGTCACCGGCGTGCCGCGCGGGAAGCTGATCGGCACCGACTTCTCCGACTATTTCACGGAACCGGGCAAGGCCCGCGAAGGTTACGAGCAAGTGTTCGCGGAAGGCTACGTGACCGACTACCCGCTGACCATCCGGGGCAAGGATGGCGGCCTGACCGACGTGCTCTACAACGCTTCCGTCTACAAGGATGCGCGCGGCAACGTGCTGGGCGTGTTCGCCGCCGCGCGCGACGTGACGGCGCAAAAACAGGCCTCGCAGTACGCGCGCAGCCTGATCGAGGCCTCGCTCGACCCGCTGGTCACCATCAGCGCCGAAGGCAAGATCACCGACGTCAACGCGGCCTCGGCCCAGGTGACCGGCTTGCAGCGCGAAAAGTTGATCGGCACCGATTTCTCCGACTACTTCACCGAGCCGGAAAAGGCGCGCGAAGGCTACAAGCAAGTGTTCGAAAAGGGCATGGTGTCGAATTATCCGCTGACCATACGCCATCGCGACAGCAAGCTGACCGACGTGCTGTATAACGCCTCCGTCTACAAGGATACCCGCGGCAACGTGCTGGGCGTGTTCGCCGCCGCCCGCGACGTGACGGCGCAAAAGAAGGCCGAGGCCGAGGTCGCCGACCAGCGCAACAAGGAACTGGAGCGCCTGGCCGAACTGGAACGCTTCCAGCGGCTGACCGTGGGACGGGAACTGAAGATGATCGAGCTGAAGAAGGATATCGAGGAAAACAAAAAGCTCATTGAGGAACTGAGGGCGTCCGCGGCAAGGGCGGTTTGATGTCGGCGCGCGCGCCGGCCGGCTGGGAAGGGGGACAGGAGTTCACCCAGTCCGACTATGTGCGGGCCGTGCTCAACATCCTCGAGGATGCGGCGTCGGAGCGGGAGCAATTGCACGATACCCAGCGCGCCGTGCTCAACATCCTGGAAGATGGCGCCCAGGAGCGCGCGTTGCTGCAGCTGACGCAAAAGGCCGTGCTCAATATCCTGGACGATTCCGGCGACGAGAAAGTCCGGCTCGAGCAGATGCAAAAGGCGGTGTTGAATATCCTGGACGACCTGGCCGGGGAGATGGCCGAGCGCAGCCGGCTGGAGGAACGCTTCCGTTCGTTGCTGGAAACGGCGCCGGACGCCATCGTCATCATCGGCGAAGGTGGCCAGATCGTGCTGGTGAACGCCCAGACGGAAAAGCTGTTCGGCTATGCCCGCCAGGAACTGCTGGGGCAGAAGGTGGAGTTGCTGCTGCCCGAACGTTACCGCGACCAGCATCGGCTGCACCGTCGCGGCTATGCGGCCGAGGCTCGGGTGCGTCCCATGGGCAGCGACCTGGAATTGTTTGGCCGGCGCAAGGATGGCAGCGAGTTCCCCACCGAAATCCTGTTAAGTCCGGTCACCACGGATGAGGGCACCCTGATGTCGGCCGCCATCCGCGACGTCACCCGGGCCAAGGAGATCGAACACCAGATCCGCGCCTCCCTCAACGAAAAGGAGGCGCTGCTGCAGGAGATCCACCACCGGGTCAAGAACAACCTGCAGATCATCGCCAGCCTGTTGTCGCTGCAGTCGGGCTACATCACCGACCCGCAAACCCTGACCAAGTTCCAGGAGAGCCAGGGCCGCATCCACTCGATGGCGCTGATCCACGAAAAGCTGTACCAGTCCGAAACGCTGGCGGCGGTCGACCTGGCCGACTATGTGCGCTCGCTGACGGGCATCCTGATGCGCTCCTATTCGGCCAACGCCCAGGTCAAACTCGAGTGCACGACCGACCCGGCCATGGTCAGCATCGACACCGCCGTGCCGCTGGGCCTGATCCTCAACGAACTGGTGACCAACGCCCTGAAGTATGCCTTCCCGGACGGGCGGACGGGGTGCCTGACGGTGGCGCTGGGGGCGGCGGACGGCGGCCGCTTCTCGCTGCTGGTGCAGGACGACGGCGTCGGCATGCCGCCCGATCTGCAACTGGAACAAGTGAGTACGCTGGGCTTGCGGCTGGTGCGGATGTTCTCCAAACAACTGCGGGCCGCCACCGAGATGCAATCGGCGCCCGGCGGTACCCGGTTCTTCATTCAATTTACGGAAACAGCGAGCAAATCGCTGCCTTAAACCATGGAACTGATGCCACACAAGATACGCGTACTGGTGGTGGAAGACGAAATCGTCGTCTCGGAAGACATCCAGCAGCGCTTGCGCAAGCAGGGCTACGAGGTGGTGGGGGCGGCCGACACGGCGGCCGACGCCATCCGGCTGGCCACGCTCACCCAGCCCGACGTGGCGCTGATGGACATCATGCTGCACGGCCGGCCGGAGGGGATAGACGCGGCCGAACATCTGCGGGCTCAATTGGACATACCCATCGTCTACCTGACGGCCCACAGCGACGCGGCCACCCTGCAGCGGGCCCGCCTGACCGACCCGGCCGGCTATATTGTCAAACCGTTCGATGACACGCAGCTGCGCGTGGCGCTGGACATGGCGCCGGTACGCCATGAGATGGAGCGCAAGGCGCGCCACGTGGCGCGCTGGCTCACGGCCACCCTGACCAGCATTGGCGACGCCGTGATCGCCACTAATACCCGGGCCGAGGTCCTGATCCTCAATCCGGCGGCGGAAAAAATGACGGGCTGGAGCCAGGAGGATGCCACCGGCAAGCCGTTCGCCGAGGTGGTGCGCCTGGTCGACCAGACCAGCCGGCAAGCGCTGGAAGATCCCGCCACGCGCGCGCTGCGCCAGGGCTTGACCATCCGCATCGAGCCGAATACGCTGCTGTTGACGCGCGCGGGCGAGGAGCGCTTTGTGGACGACAGCGCATCGCCCATTTGCGACGAAGGCGGCAAGGTGCTGGGGGCTGTGGTGGTGCTGGTCGACAAGACGGACCGCTTGGCCGTGCAGGGCCGGGTGCATGCGCTGGCGCGCCAGGTGAGCGAGCTGGTGGCCGAGCAGGAGCGCAGCCTGACGGCCCGCGCCGACCTCGAAGCTTTCGCGGCCGCCGTCAGTCACGACTTGCGCGGGCCGCTGAACGCGATCGCCGGTTTTTCCTATCTGCTGGCCACCCAGCACCGTGACTGTCTTGATGCATCGGGCCAGCTGTTTCTCGATCACGTGCAAAGAAGCGCGCGGGAAATGATCGGCATGACGGAGGATTACCTGCGTTTCCTTGGCTTGAGCCGCGGGCAGGTGCTGACGCTGGAGCCGGTCAATATGCGGCTGCTGGCGCAGGAAGTGTTCCGCAGCCTGACCGGCCTGCCCGGCAGCAATCCGGTGCAGTTCACCTGCGGGCCGTTGCCGACGGTGCTGGCGGACCAGGCGCTGGTGCGGCAAGCGTTCATCAATTTGCTGGGCAACGCCATCAAGTTTTCCGCCGGGGCCGAGCCGCCGCAAGTGGAGATCGGTGTGTGCGCGCCGGCGGAGGACGGGGCGAGCACGCCGGTATTTTTCGTGCGCGATAACGGCGCCGGTTTCGATGCGGCCGGCGCGCAGCGCCTGTTCGAGCCGTTCCAGCGCTTTCACCACGCGGGCGCGTTCCCCGGCACCGGGGTGGGGCTTTCTATCGTCAAGCGCATCGTCGAACACCACGGCGGTGCGCTGTGGGCCGACAGCGCGCCCGGCCGCGGCGCGACGTTCTATTTCACGCTGGCGGGCCGGCAGGCAGAGGAGGGCCAGCCATGAGCGCCACCGAGGATCACATTACGCTGCTGATCGTGGAAGACTAGGCGGTGGTCGCCGCCGATCTGGAGGACAGTCTGGTTCGCTGCGGTTACCGGGTGTGCGGCCTGGCGGCGTCCGGCGAGGAGGCGCTGGCGCTGGCCCGCCACCACCGGCCGGACTTGGCCCTGATGGATATCCGGCTGCAGGGGGACATGGACGGGATAGCGACGGCCGAGCTGCTGCGCCAGCAACTGGGCGTGCCCGTCATCTTCCTGTCCGCCCATACCGACGAAGCCACCATGCAGCGCGCCAAACGGGCGGCGCCTATCGGTTTCCTGGTCAAGCCGTTCGATGCGCGCGGGCTGCAAATCAGCGTGGAGATGGCGCTGGAACAGCACCGCGGCGCGTGCCAGCTGCTGGCCGCCAACCAGGAAATGCATGAGCTTAACATCACGCTGGAGCAGAAGATGGCCGAGCGCACCAGCAAGCTGGCGTCGGCCCTGCATCGTTTGCGGCGGGTCGAACACGATGCCTACCACGATAGCCTGACGGGCCTGGCCAACCGGGGCCTGTTTCTGGAACAACTGGACCGTCAGCTGGCAATCTGTGCCCGCAACGATGACGTGCTGGCGCTGCTGTACCTGGACCTGGACGGCTTCAAGGAGGTCAACGATACGCTGGGCCACGGGGCCGGCGACGCGCTGCTGCGCGCCGTCGCCGTGCGCATCGAGGGTGCCATCCGGCGCGCCGACGTCGCCGCCCGGCTAGGCGGCGACGAGTTCGCCGTGCTGCTGCTGCAGTCCGGGGCGGCCGATGGGATGGCCGTGGCCGATAAACTGGTGACGACCTTGTCGCAGCCATACCGCGCGGGCCGGCACGACGTGACGGTATCGGTCAGCATCGGCGTCGCCGCCTACCCGGAGACGGGCGATTGCGGCGACCGTCTGCTGGAACGGGCCGACGCGGCCTTGTACGCGGCCAAGCGCGCTGGCAAGGGGCGTGCCGTGGCGGCCACGCCGGTCCATGCGGACGGGAGCGCAGCATGATCTTGACATCCCTGCTGATCGTGGAAGACCAGGCCGTCATCGCCGCCGACCTGGAGGAAAAACTGACGAAAAGCGGCTATCAGGTGTGCGGCATTGCGGCCTCGGGCGAGGAAGCGCTGGAACTGGCGCGCGCCCGCCATCCGGGCCTGGCCCTGATGGACATTCGGCTGCAAGGGACGATGGACGGCATCGAGACGGCCGAGATCCTGCGGCGCGAACTGGACGTGCCCGTGATCTTTCTCAGCGCCTACTCCGACGAGACCACGCTGCAGCGCGCCAAGGCGGTCAGTCCCTACGCCTTCCTCATCAAGCCGTACGACGAACGGGAACTGCACTTCAATATCGAGATGGCGGTCCGCAAGCACGCCTCCGAACCGCGGCTGAAGGCGGCCGACCAGAAGATTAACCTGCTGGTGGTGGAGGATGAGGCGGTGATCGCCGAAGACCTGGCCGGCGACCTGGTCAAGCGGGGCTATCTGGTGTGCGGCATGGCGGCCAGCGCCGAGGAAGCGCTGGGGCTGGCGCGCCAGCATCAGCCGGACCTGGTGTTGATGGACATCCGGCTGCAAGGGGTCATGGATGGCATCGAGGCGGCCGACATACTGCGGCGCGAACTGGACATTCCCGTCATTTTTCTGAGCGCCCATTCCGACAATGTGACCTTGCAACGGGCCACGGAAAGCATGCCCTACGCCTTTCTGCTGAAACCGTATGACGACCGCGAACTGCAACTGAACATCGAGGTGGCCGTCCACAAGCACGCGGGCGAACGGCAGCTGGCGATCGCCCATCAGGAAATTCGCCGCCTCAACGCGGGCCTGGAGCAGCGCGTGACCGAGCGCACGGCGGCGCTGGAGCGGGCGCTGGCCGAGATCGCGCTGGAGGGTGTGGAGCGCATGCGCATGCTGGAAGACTTGCAGAAGAGCGAAGCCCGGTTCCGCCAGCTGGCCGACAACATCGAGCAGGTGTTCTTCCTGACCGATGCGCATGAGAGCCGGATGTTCTATGTCAGTCCCACCTATGAATCGCTGTGGGGCCGCAGTTGCGCCAGTCTATATGCGCAGCCGGCCTCGTGGATGGACGCGATCCACCCGGCCGACCTGGTGGCGGTGCAGGCTGGCGCGCCGCAACGCCAGGTCAGCGGGCGCTATGACCACAGCTTCCGCATCGTGCGGCCGGACGGCGCCGTGCGCTGGATACGGGCGCGCGGCTTTCCCATCCTGGACAACGATGGCGCGCTGGCGCGCATCGCCGGCATTGCCGACGACATCACCGTGCATATGGAGCAGGAGCGCAAGATCGCGCGGCTGGGCCGGGTCACGCTCGTTTTGTCCAGTATCAATTCGGCCATCGTGCGCTTGCGCGAACGTGATGCCCTGTTTGAGGAAGTGTGCCGCGTGGCGGTGGAAGAGGGCGGCTACAGCCTGGCCTGTATCGGCCTGATCGATCCCGTTACCCAGGACGGCAGGGTGGTCGCCTGGCGTGGTGGCCGGGCCGGTGCGGCCGACCAGATCCGGTTGACGGCCCGGGCCGGCACGCCCGACAGCGAACGCCCGGGCAGTGTGGCGGTGCGTGAGCGGCGGGCCGTCATTTGCAACGATATCCGCACCGATGCCGCGGTGGCGCCGTTGCGCGAGATGTTGCTGGGCTGCGGCCACTTGTCGCTGGCCGCCCTGCCGTTGCTATTGGGTCAACGGGCCGCCGGCGTGCTGTTGCTGTTTGGCGGCGAGGCGAACCGCTTCGATGCCGACGAGCTCAAGCTGCTCGATGAAGTGGCGGGTGACATCGCCTTCGGCATGGATTCGATCGCCAAGACCGAGCAGCTGAGCTATGTGGCCTACCACGACCTGCTGACTGGCCTGCCCAACAAGACGCTGTTCTACGAGCGTCTCGGGCAATGCCTGGGCGAGGGCGGGGCCGGTGCGGCGCACGTGGCCGTCATCCTCGTCGACCTGGTCCGGTTTTCCAGTCTGAACGATGTCTACGGGCGCCATGGCGGCGACGCCATCCTG
Source organism: Rugamonas sp. FW305-51 (assembly GCF_058786935.1). Classification (NCBI taxonomy): domain Bacteria; kingdom Pseudomonadati; phylum Pseudomonadota; class Betaproteobacteria; order Burkholderiales; family Oxalobacteraceae; genus Rugamonas; species Rugamonas sp. FW305-51. The sequence goes on along the minus strand of NZ_JBYSZG010000001.1, from coordinate 78,977 downwards.
CGCGAGCTGGCCGGCCGGCTGCAGGCATCGTTGGGTGAGTCCGGCAGGCTGGCGCGCACTGCGGGCGATACGTTCGCGCTCTTTGTCCCTGAGTTGCACAACGTGGCCGACAGCGTGGAGCTGTTGGAACGGCAGATTTTCGCGGTACTGGAGCAACCGTTGAGCATGCAGGACCAGATGGTGGACTTGTCGGCGCGCGCCGGGCTGGCCATTTATCCGCAGGATGGCAGCGATGCCGAAACCTTGTTCAAGCACGCGGAATTCGCCTTGAAACGGGCAAAATCGACCAACGAACGCTACCTATTCTATTCCGCGCCGATGAACGCGAGCATCGCCTTGCGCTTGCGGCTGGAACACGAATTGCGCGCGGCCGTCAGCGGGCGGCAGTTCGAAGTCTATTATCAGCCGCGGGTGGATTTGGTCAGCGGGCGCATCGTCAGCGCGGAGGCGCTGATCCGCTGGCAACATCCGCAACGAGGGCTGGTCTGCCCGGCCGAATTCATCCCGCTGGCCGAAGAGACGACATTGATACTGCCCATCGGCGCCTGGGTGATCGACGCCGTATGCGAGCAGCAGGCGGCCTGGCGCGCGCAACAGGTCAAAATCGTGCCGGTGGCGGTCAACCTGTCCGCCATCCAGTTCAAGAAGCGGCAGGCGTTGGACACCATCCGCGACGCGCTCGCGCGCTGGGCGCTGGAGCCGGCCTATCTCGAATTCGAACTGACCGAGTCTATCCTGATGGACGATCCGGCGACGGCCGCGGTGAGCCTGCTGGCCTTGAAGGAGATCGGCGGGGCGCTCGCCCTGGACGACTTTGGCACCGGTTATTCCTCGCTGGCCTATCTCAAGCGGTTTCCGTTCGATATCGTGAAGATAGACCGGGCCTTTGTCACCGACATCACGCGCAGCCGGGAGGACGCGGCCATCGCCACGGCCGTCATCACCATGGCCCACAGCCTCAATATGCGGGTGGTGGCCGAAGGCGTGGAGACGGAGGCCCAGTTGCGCTACCTGCGCCGGCTGCGCTGCGACGAACTGCAGGGCTATTATTTCAGTCCGCCCGTGCCGGCGGCGGCGTTCGAGAGGATGTTGCGTGACGAGCGTCGTTTGAGCCTGGAGCGGGAAAGCGGCGGGCGAGCCGACACCGTGTTGCTGGTCGATGACGAACCCCATATCCTGGCCGCGCTGAAACGCGTGCTGCGCCAGGACGGCTATTACATCCTGACGGCCGGCAGCGCCCAGGAAGGCCTGGAACTGCTGGCGCTCAACGCGGTGCAGGTGGTGGTGACGGACCAGCGCATGGCTGGCATGTCCGGTACGGAATTCCTATCCATCGCAAAGAACCTGTACCCCGACACGGTGCGCCTGATACTGAGCGGCTATACGGATCTGGCCACGGTGACGGAGAGCGTCAACGAAGGGGCGGTGTTCAAATTCCTCGCCAAGCCCTGGGATGACGATGAGTTGCGCGGCAATATCCGCGACGCCTTCCGCCATTACCGGCCGCCGCACCACACTGGCGTTGGCAGTCCTTAGCCGTGCCGCACTTGCTGGCCGGCGGCGACGGCCGGCGGCAAGGCATGGTTGACGCTTACGCGGCGGTCCGGAACGGCGCCGCGCGGTGCCGGCGGCCCGCCAGCACGATGCCGGCCAGGCCCAGGCCCAGCATGGCGTAGCCCGACGGTTCCGGCACCGGGGAGGTTGGCAGCACGCCGTCGAAGCGATAGTCGTGCAGTTCGCCGTTGCCCGTGAAGTCCTTCGCATACAGGAAGCCCTGCAGCGGCGAGCCGGTGGCCACGCTGGCGTTGCCGGCCAGGATGGCGCCGTTCCAGCTGCGGAAGCGCAGGTCGGTCGCGTCGGCGAAGTTCCAGATCAGGTGATTCTTCAGGTTGCCATTGTCGTTGAAGTTGGCGTTGCTGTTGTAGCTGGCGCCCGTCACGTTGATGATGATGGTGTTGGCGCTGCCGACGAAATTGAGGTTGGCCGCCGTCGACAGCTGGGCCGCCGTCAGGCTGAACACGGCCGTGCCGCCGGCGTCCGCGTGGACGTTGAAGCTGAACTTGTTCGGATCGGTCGCGTTGACGGTGCTGTTGGCCGCCATGCCCGACAGCTGGGCCGACAGGGCGTTGAGCGGGGCGGTGAAGTCCGACATGGCGAAGGTGGGCGTATGCGAGATGGTGCCGCCGCCGTTCAGGTTGAAATGGGCCGCGTTGCTGGTCTGGTAATCCACGGAGCCGCCATTGTTGACGTTGCCCGTGAAGCTGCCGATGTGGATGGCGTTGACGGCGCCAAACGCGGAGGCCGTGCCGCGCGGATTGTTGTAGAACGTGGCGCCCTGGTTCAGGTTGGTGGTGACGAGGCGGCCTTCCACGTCGCTGGCGGTGGCAAAGTTTTCGCTCACGACGGCGTTGAACTGGCCCAGGATCTGGCTGCTGGTCAACGGCGCGGCAAGGGCGGTGGTGGCGCTCAGCGCGGCGGCGGCGGTGGCCAGGGTTTTCAGGATATGCATGTCGGATTTCAAGGGAAAGGTTGAACATGGCCGATGTTGACGCCTGTTGCCGGCCGATCGAATGATGATATTTCGCTATTTTAACCTGAAAGACAAGAATAGTGCGTCTTTGAAATTTTAATGGTTGATTTGATATGCTTGACCCGCCGGCGGCCGCTCGGGCGCCAGACGGGGCGGCGCTTGGGCGCGCCCGCCGGATGGTGTAGCATGCTGGACGGCGTTGGGGCCGGCGCAGCATGGCGCCGCCGCGCCGGTAATGCGAGGACAGAGTATGCAAATCAAAATCAACGACGTGTTGCGCAGCTATATAGACCCGCTGAGCGAGGCCGAATTTACGGCGCTCGAGCGCAGCATCCTGGTCGAAGGCTGCCGCGACGCCCTGGTGCTGTGGGGCGACGTGCTGGTGGACGGCCATAACCGCTACCAGATCTGCCAGCAGCACGGCATTCCGTTCAAGGTGACGGAAAACACCAGCTTCAAGAGCCTGGACGACGTCAAGCTGTGGATGATCGATAACCACCTGGGGCGGCGCAGCGTGTCGGACTTCCAGCGCGGCGTGCTGGCGCTGCGCAAGAAGGAAATCGTGGCCGCGCGCGCGGCCGAACTGGCGTCCGTGGCGCAGGCCGAGGACGCGGCCATCGCGCCGCCCGCATCGGACGAGGCGCCGGCCAAACCGGCCGCCATGCCGCTCAGCTCGCGCGAGGACATCGCCCGCGCCGCGCGCCTGAGCAGCAATACCATCAGCCAGATCGAAAAGATCCAGAAGACGGCCACGCCGGAACTGGTGGAGGCGGTCCGTTCCGGCACCATTTCCATCAACGCCGCCGCCACCGTGGCCTCGCTGCCGGAAGCGCAACAGGTGGCGGCCGTGGCCGGCGGCAAGAAGCAGCTGCAGCAGGCCGCCAAGGAAGTGCGCGAGCTGCGCGCGGCCATGCGTCCGCCCAAGGAGCCGAAGGAGGGCGAGGAGCCGCTGTCGGAAGTGGAGCAGCTGCGGGCCGAAGTGGCTAGCCTCAAGCAGCGCAACGCGTCCCTGAAGGCGGAGAACGCGGCGCTGCAGGAACGCATCGCAGCGCTGATCGACGCTTCCTGATCCGATACCACCCATCCCACCCCGGAGCCCATCCATGCTCAAGTCACCATCCCTGTTCGCCCTGACGTGTGCCGTGACGATGGGCAGCGCCCTGGCGGCGCCGCCGCCTGCCGCCACGGCAACGGCGGTGGCCGCCGATGCGGCCCGTTGGCAGGCCATGGCGGGCCGGGTCGATATCCTGCGCGACAAGTGGGGCATCCCGCACGTGTATGGCAGGACGGACGCGGACGCCGTGTTCGGCCTGATGTACGCCCAGGCCGAGGACGACTTCAAACGGGTGGAGCTGAACTTCATCAACGCCATGGGCCGGCTGGCCGAAGTGCAGGGCGAGGCGGAGCTGTACCGCGACCTGCGCATGAAGCTGTTCATCAATCCTCAGCAGTTGAAGGCGCAGTACGCGGCCAGTCCAGCCTGGCTGAAAAAGCTGATGAACGCCTGGGCCGACGGCCTTAATTTTTATTTGTTCACCCATCCCCAGGTGCGGCCGCTGCTGCTCACGCGCTTCGAGCCGTGGATGGCGCTCAGCTTCAGCGAAGGCAGCATCGGCGGCGACATCGAAGACGTGGACCTGACGGAGCTGGAACGTTTTTACGGCAAGCGCGCCTTCGTGCCCGTCGCGCGCGCGGGCAGCGATCTCGATATGGAACCGAGCGGCTCGAACGGCTTTGCCATCGCGCCCCGGCTGACGCGCGACGGCCATGCGCTGTTGCTGATTAATCCGCACACCTCGTTCTACTTCCGGCCCGAGGTGCACGTCAACAGCGGGGAAGGGCTCAATGCCTACGGCGCCGTGACATGGGGCCAGTTCTTTATCTACCAGGGCTTCAACGACCGGCTGGGCTGGATGCACACCTCCGGCGGCGGCGACGTGATCGACGAATACCTGGAGACGGTGACGGAACAGGATGGCCATTACTACTACCAGTACGGCAAGGAGCGGCGCCCGCTGAAGGCGGTCGATATCACGCTGCCCTACAGGACGGCGGACGGGATGGCGCAGAAGGTCGTCACCGTCTACTACAGCCACCACGGCCCCATCGTGCGCGAGGCCAACGGCAAGTGGGTAGCGGTGCGCCTGATGAACGATCCGATGCGGGCGCTGACCCAGTCCTACAGCCGCACCAAGGCCCGCAACTACGCCGCCTTCTACAAGGTGATGGAGCTGCGCACCAATTCGTCCAACAACACCGTGTATGCGGACGCGGACGGCAATATCGCCTACTTCCACGGCAATTTCATCCCCGTGCGCGACCGGCGCTTCGACTTCACCCATCCCGTGGACGGCAGCGACCCGGCCACTGACTGGAAGGGACTGCACCAGGTCAAGGACACCATCCACCTGCTCAATCCGCGCAATGGCTGGATACAGAACACCAACAACTGGCCGTTCACGGCGGCCGGTCCGTACAGCCCGCGCCAGCAGGATTATCCGGCCTATATGTCGGTCAATCCCGAGAATCCGCGCGGCATCCATGCGGTGCGCGTGCTGCAGGATGCCAGCGACCTGACCATAGCCAGCCTGATCGCCAAGGCCTACGACAGCCAGCTGACGGCCTTCGAGCCGCTGTTGCCCAAGCTGTTCCAGGATTACGACGGCCTGGCCGCGGACGATCCGCAAAAGGCCGCGCTGGCGCCACAGATCGCCGCGCTGCGGGGCTGGGACATGCGCTACGGGCTGGACTCGGTGCCCACGTCGCTGGCCATTTTCTGGGCGCAGAACCTGGCCGACACCTTCGGCCCGGCCGCGCGCGCGAAGGAAGTGCTGGTGCTCGACTACATCGCCACCGCCATCGCGCCGCAGGACCGGTTGGCGGCGCTGGCCCGCGCTTCGGACAAGCTGGCCGCCGACTTCGGCCGCTGGCAGACGCCGTGGGGCGAGATCAACCGCTTCCAGCGCCTGACGGGCGACATCGTCCAGCCGTTCGACGACAGCAAGCCCAGTTTGCCGGTGGCATACACCTCGTCCAACTGGGGCGCGCTGGCCGCGTTCGGCATGACTTCCAAGCCGGGCACCAAGCGCATCTACGGCGAGCGTGGCAACAGCTTTGTGGCGGCGGTGGAGTTCGGGCCCCGCATCAAGGCGCGCAGCATCCTGGCCGGGGGCGAGAGCGGCGATCCGGCGTCGCCGCACTTCAGCGACCAGGCGGCCATGTACGCGCGCGGCGAATTCAAGGACGTGCTGTTCTACAAGGAAGACGTGGAGAAGAACCTGGAGCGGCGCTACCATCCGGGACAGTGATATTTGATTGATAAGGTAAAGCTTATGAGTTTGGAATCCGTACGCGCATTTTTCGCGGCGCGGCAGCTCGATCTGCCCATTATCGAGCTGGACGTGCCGACGGCGACGGTGGCGCTGGCGGCCGAAGCGCACGGCGTGGAACCGGGCCGCATCGCCAAGACGCTGGCATTCCGGCTGGGCGACGGTCGCGCCATCGTGCTGGTGGCGGCGGGCGACGCGCGCATCGACAACAAGAAATTCAAGACCGCGCTAGGCAAAGGCAAGATGCTGCCGGCCGAGGAAGTGATGGAACTGACGGGTCATCCGGTAGGCGGCGTCTGCCCGTTCGGCCTGGCGCAGCCGTTACCGGTCTACCTCGACACCTCGCTGCGCGAATACGACGAAGTGATGCCAGCCGCTGGCGCCGTGCACAGCGCCGTGCGTATCGCCCCCCAGCAGCTGGCCGACATCACAGCCGGCGCCTGGGTCGACGTGTGCCAGGCCAAATAAGCTAATCGGAAAATGGTGGCGGAAAATTGAGAGGAAATGGGGAAGGAAATGGGGACGTACCCCATTTCGGAACGTGGGCGGAAAATAGGGACGTACCCCTTTTTCGGAAAATAGGGACGTACCCCTTTTTCAAGGATATGCCCCATTTCAGCAAATCGAAAAAAAGGGGTAAGAAGAAGGGGTAGAAAAAGGGGTACGTCCCCATTTCCGAAAATGGGGACGTACCCCATTTTCGCCCCCATTTTAGGTTAGATGGCGTCGAGCGCGGTGCGCAGGTCGCGCCGCAGGTCGTCCACGTCTTCGATGCCGACGGATAGCCGGATCAGGCTGTCGCCTATGCCCAGCGCCGTGCGCTGCGCCAGCGGGATGGTGGCGTGCGTCATCAGGGCCGGGTGCTCGATCAGGCTTTCTACGCCGCCCAGGCTCTCGGCCAACGCGAACAGCTTGCAGCATTCGAGGAAACGGCGCGCGCCGGCCAGGTCCGTCTTCAGGTCGATCGAGATGATGCCGCCAAAGCCTGCCATCTGCCGCCGCGCCAGTTCATGCTGCGGGTGCGATGCCAGGCCCGGATAGTACACGCGCCGTACTTCCGGCTGCGCTTCCAGCCAGCGCGCCAGCTCCAGCGCATTGGCACAGTGCCGTTCCATGCGCAGGGCCAGCGTCTTTACACCGCGCAGCGCCAGGAAGCTGTCGAACGGGCCGGCGATGGCGCCTACCGCGTTCTGCAGGAAGGTCAGTTGTTCGCGCCATGCATGCTGGTGCGCTTCGCCCGCCACCACGGCCATGCCGCCGATGATGTCGGAGTGGCCGTTCAGGTACTTGGTGGTGGAGTGGACCACGATGTCGAAGCCGAATTCCAGCGGCCGTTGGACGATGGGACTGGCGAAGGTGTTGTCGGCCACGGCGATGATGCCGCGCACGCGGCAGATTTCGGCCACCGTCTGCAAGTCGGCCAGCTTGAGCATGGGATTGGTGGGCGTTTCCACCCACACCATGCGGGTGTTGGGCCGCAGCGCGGCCAGCAGGCTTTCCGGCCGGGTCAGGTCGACGTAGCTGAATGCGTGGCCGGCGCTGCGCCGCCGCACTTTTTCGAACAGGCGGTAGGTGCCGCCGTACATGTCGTCGCCGGCCACGATGTGGGCGCCGGCGTCGGCCAGTTCCAGTACGGTGGAGATGGCGGCCAGGCCGGAGGCAAAGGCGTAGCCTTGCACGCCGCCTTCCAGGTCGGCCACGCAGCGCTCCAGCGCCCAGCGCGTGGGGTTGTGCGAGCGGCCGTAGTCCAGCCCCTTGTGCACGCCGGGGCTGTCCTGCACGTAGGTGGAGGTGGCGTAGATGGGCGGCATGATGGCGCCCGTGGACGGGTCGGGCGCCTGGCCGGCGTGGATCACGCGCGTGGCCAGGGCCGCTTTCGGTGGAGTGTGGTCGGGCTGGCTCACGATAGTTTCCTGCGCAAGTGGTTGAGGAGGTCGAAGCGCGTGATCAGGCCGTAGAAGATGTCGCCATCGGCCACCACGGCCGTCAGCCCGCGGTCCAGCGTGGCCCGCACGGCGTGCAGGCCGGCCTTGGGCGACAGCGTTTCCAGCCGCGCGCTCATGGTGGCGCCCACCGCGGTGGCGAAGTGCTCGGGATCGTCGTCCACTTTCAGCAACAGGTCCGATTCGTCGATGATGCCCACCAGCCGGCCCTGGTCGATCACGGGCAGTTGCGCCAGGTCGGCGCTGCGCATGCGGTTGAAGGCCACCAGCAGGCTGTCGTCCGGCGCCACGCTGACCACTTCGTCCTCGTCGTAGCGGCGCCCGATCAGGTCGCGCAGGTCGTGGGTGGCGGGACGCGGCAGCAGGCCCTGGTCGTGCATCCAGCCGTCGTTATACAGCTTGGACAGATAGCGCGTGCCCGTGTCGCACACGAAGCTGACCACCCGCTTGGGCCGCGTCTGTGCGCGGCAGTAGCGCAGCGCGGCGGCGAACAGGGTGCCGGTGGACGAACCGCCCAAAATGCCCTCGGCCCGCAGCAGGGTGCGCGCGCTGGCGAAGCTTTCCTGGTCGTCTATCGTGTAGGCCTGGCGCACGGCGCTCATGTCGGCGATGGCGGGCACGAAGTCTTCGCCTATGCCTTCCACCGCCCACGAGCCGGCCGTGTCGGCCACGCGGCCGGTGCGCACGTACTCGGCCAGGATAGAGCCCGCCGGATCGGCCAGCACGAATTCCACCTGCGGATGGACGCGCTTGAAGTAGCGCGTGAGCCCCGTCAGCGTGCCGGACGAGCCCACGCCGACGACGATGGCGTCCACTTCATGGCCCATCTGTTTCCAGATCTCGGGCCCGGTGGTGGTCTCGTGCGCGCGCGGGTTGGCGGGATTGTTGAACTGGTCCGCGTACCAGGCGCCGGGCAGTTCGCGCGCCAGCCGGGCCGCGTAGTCCTGGTAGTAGTCGGGGTGGCCCTTGGCCACGTCGGAGCGGGTGGTGCGCACGTCGGCGCCCAGCGCCTTCAGGTGCAGCACTTTTTCCGGTGACATCTTGTCGGGCACCACCAGCAGTACGCGATAACCCTTGAGCCGGCCCACCAGGGCCAGGCCCAGGCCCGTGTTGCCGGCCGTCGCTTCGACGATGGTGCCGCCGGGGCGCAGCCGGCCGTCTTCCTCGGCCGCCTGCACCATGGCCAGGCCGATGCGGTCCTTGATCGAGCCGCCGGGGTTTTGCGATTCCAGCTTGAGAAACAGCTGGCAGGGTCCGGTATCGAGCCGGGTGATCTGGATCAGCGGGGTATTGCCGATCAGTTTGAAGAGTGCGGGCGTTTGCATAGGAGCTCCTGGCGGCGAGGCAGGGAGGGCGCTCGTGGCGTTCTCCGCTGTCCGTGACGGGGAGGCCATCGTAGGCCAGCCCCGTCACGCTGGGAAGGAATGATTCCGTGTTTGCTTATGCAGTTTGCTTGGTTTGCGGGCGTGCCGGTACGACAAGTATGCGCTTTTTTGCTTTGGGGCGGTTTATAATCGGCCAGCCGGCAAGGCCTGGCCGCCTGGCATCATCCGGCATGATCAGAAAACCATCAGGGACAGAAAGCAGCAGTGGCAAAACTTTATTTCCGGTACTCTGCGATGAACGCAGGCAAATCCACGGCAATGTTGCAAGTGGCGCATAACTACGAGGAGCAGGGCCAAGCCGTGAAGCTCTACACGGCGGCCATCGACGACCGCTACGGCGTGGGCCGGGTCACGTCGCGCCTGGGGCCGCAGCGGGAAGTGGATGTGTTCAACGGGGACACGGACTTCCTGGCCGAGATTCCCAAGGTGGCCTGCCTGCTGATCGATGAGTCGCAGTTCCTCACGGCCCGCCAGGCCCAGCAGCTGCACCAGCTGGCCCAGACCCGCGGCGTGCCCGTGATCTGCTACGGCTTGCGCACGGATTTCCGGGGCGAACCGTTCCCCGGCTCGGCCTACCTGCTGGCGCTGGCCGACGATATCGAAGAACTGAAGAACATCTGCACTTGCGGCAAGAAAGCGACCATGAATATCCGCGTCGACCAGCATGGCAAGCGCATCAAGGATGGCGAGCAGATCAGCATTGGCGGCAATGAAAGTTACCGCCAGGCTTGCGGCCGCTGTTTCTACTCGGAATAAGCGATGACGCCCCGCCAGCGCTCCGCCCACGGCCGCCATGGCTAGCCTGCTCAGCTGCAGCGCGCTGGCGCCGGCCTGGCTGTGCCGGCATGGCGACATGCTGCTGTATCTGGCCCCGTCGCTGCTGCTGGCGTTGCTGATCCGCTCGCTGTCGGCCCGCCACCCCTTCTTTTTCCTGTTCACGGCGGCCGGGACGGCCTGCCATGAACTGGCCCATTTCAGTGTCGGACTGCTGACGGGGGCCCGTCCCGGGGCGTTGACCATCATCCCGCGCCGGGTGGGGCAGGGCTGGGAGCTCGGCTCCGTGCTGCTGACCCGGGTGCGCTGGTACAACGCGGCGCCGGCCGCGCTGGCGCCGTTCCTGATCGTGCTGCTGCCGTTTTTCGTGGCGGCCTGGCGCACCCGGCCCGGCTGGCATTTCCAGTGGCTGGACCTGGCGCTGGCGTTCGCCGTGGCGCCCCAATTTCTTGCCTTTTGGCCATCCAAAGTCGACTGGAAGATTGCGCTGCGCTCCTGGCCCTACCTGCTCATTTCGGGCGCACTGTGGCTGGCCTGGCGTCAGTGGGGCGGCTGAGGGCGCGCCCGGTAGGGCGGTCTTCAGCGCCCCTTAAGCTTGACCGGGGAAACTGTGCTGCCACGAGTGGTGCGGCAGCTGCTATCCTGTAGAATTGAAGCCGGGAAAACGCAGTCCCGCTCCCGTAGTTCCATGCGCGCAGTTGCAGGCACGCAGTTCACACATCACAGTTCGGAGTAAGCCGATGAAGAAGCACATGTTGTTGGTCGCGCTGGCCATGTCCGTATCGCTGAGCGCCGTGTCGGCGCAAACGGAAAAGCTGGGCGATACCCAGCTGAAACCCCTGCCGCAGCAGACCCAGGCTGCGCTGTGGGCTTCGCGCGTGCTGTCGCGCTACCACTACAAGGCTGTCCCGCTGGACGATGCCATGTCGGAAAAGATCTTCGACCGCTATTTCAAGTCGCTGGACGCGGAAAAGCTGTTCTTCGTGCAGACCGACCTGGACCAGTACGCCAGCGCCCGCAGCCGGCTCGACGACGCCATCAACGGAGAGAACCTGGGCGTGCCGTTCGCCATCTACAACTTGTACCAGCAGCGCTTCAACGAGCGCATCGCCTACGCCCGCGAATTGCTCAAGACCAAGTTCGATTTCAACGTCGATGAAAGCTACCAGTACGACCGGGAAAAGGCGGACTGGGTCAAGACCGATGCCGACATCAAGGAACTGTGGCGCAAGCGCGTAAAGAACGACTGGCTGCGCCTGAAACTGGCCGGCAAGGACGACAAGGCCATCCGCGAGACGCTCGACAAGCGCTACGAGAACTACCTGAGCCGCTCCCGTAAGCTCAACAATGAAGACGTGTTCCAGATCTTCATGAACGCCTACGCCATGTCGATCGAGCCGCACACCAACTACCTGGGCCCGCGCGCGTCGGAAAACTTCGACATCGCCATGCGCCTGTCGCTGGAAGGCATCGGTTGCGTGCTGCAGACGCGCGACGAATACACGGTGGTGCGCGAAGTGGTGCCGGGCAGCCCGGCCGGCCTGTCGGGCAAGATCAAGGTGGGCGACCGCATCCTGGCCGTGGCCAAGGATGACAGCTCGCCCATGACGGACGTGCTGGGCTGGCGCATCGACGACGTGGTGGCCCTGATCCGCGGTCCCAAGGATTCCACCGTGCGGCTGGACGTGCTGCCCGTCGACGCGGGGCCGGACGGCAAGCATGTGACGCTGTCGCTGGTGCGCAAGAAGATCAGCATGGAAGAGCAGTCGGCCAAGAAATCCATCCTGGAAGTGCGCGAAGGCACGGCCAAGCGCCGGGTGGGTGTGATTGCGTTGCCCACCTTCTACCAGGACTTCGAGGCGCGCCGCAAGGGTGACCCCAACTTCAAGAGCGCCACGCGCGACGTGGCCCGCCTGCTGGGCGAGCTGAAGAAGGAAAAAGTGGACAATGTGCTCATCGACCTGCGCAACAACGGCGGCGGCTCGCTGAACGAGGCGGTGGAACTGACCGGCCTGTTCATCGACAAGGGCCCCGTGGTGCAGCAGCGCAATGCCGAAGGGCGCATCGAGGTGGAAAGCGACAACAATCCCGGCCTGGCCTGGGATGGCCCGGTGGGCGTGCTGATCAACCGCGGCTCGGCCTCGGCGTCCGAGATTTTCGCGGCCGCCATCCAGGATTACGGCCGTGGCCTCATCATCGGCGAACCGAGCTTCGGCAAGGGCACCGTGCAGCAGCTGATCAACCTGGACCGCTTCGCCCAGGGCGACAAGGCCCGGCTGGGCGAACTGAAGATGACGGTGGCGCAGTTCTTCCGCATCAACGGCGGCACCACCCAGCTGCGCGGCGTCACGCCCGACATCAAGCTGCCCGTGATGGCCGATTCGGAGAGCTTCGGCGAGTCCAGCTACGACAACGCCTTGCCATGGACGTCGATCCGTCCGGCCACCTACATCCCGGCCGGCGAATTGAAGGAAATCGTGCCCTTGCTGGATAAAAAACACGAGGCGCGCGTGGCCAAGGACAAGGATTACCAGTACTTGCTCGAGGACATCAACCTGGTCAAGAAGCAGCGCAAGGACAACCTGATTTCGCTCAACGAGACGGCACGCCGCAAGGAACGCGACGCCCAGGAAGCCCGCGCCAAGCTGCGCGAAGCGCGTCTGGCGGTGGTGGCCGTGCCGGGTGGCGACGATCCGGTGCTGGTGCCCGATCCCAAGGAGTTGCTCAAGCAACAATCCATGCTGAAGTCGGCCGGCGCCAAGGCCGGCGCCAAGGTGGCGGCCGTGAAGGGCGCGCTGCGTACGGATGACGGCCTGCAGGCGGACGAACGGGCCCTGTCGGCCGAGCTGGACGCGGAAAAAGCGGCCAAGTCCGCCAAGGACGTGCTGCTGAACGAAGCGGTGCACATCCTGGCCGACGAAGTGGGCCTGCTGAAGACGGATACCCGCATGGCCTCGCGCGTGCTGCCATATGCCGTGGAGGCCAACAAGTAAGGCCCGCTGGTTTTTTGCCAATCGGTCAGGAGTTATGCGTTTAGGCAATTTCTCTCATCACGACAAACAATTGGATTTTGTTTCTGCAATGCAGCATCATTCACCTGTCTCCTCTATTCTCCTCCAAGGAAATAGATTCAGCCCGCTCCTGTAGCGGGCTTTTTTTTGCTTCGAAAAATGGGGACGTACCCCTTTTTTGCTAATACGGCGGTCCATCCTTTGAGGCCGCGAGCGCGTCGTTGATCGTTTCCAGCAGCAAGTTGAGGTCGATCGGTTTGGTCAGGTATCGGAAGAAGCCGGTGGCCATGCCCTGTTTGACGTCGCGCTGCATCGCGTTGGCGGTCAGGGCGATGACGGGGATATGCGCCGTCCTCGCGTCCGCCCGCAAGATCCGCTTGGCCTCTATGCCGCTGATGCCCGGCAGGTTGATGTCCATCAGGATCACGTCGGGCTGGCGGGTCTGCGCCAGCGCAATGCCTTCGGTCGCATTGGATGCGGCCAACAACTCCAGCTCGGGATGGAACCCGACGATCTGCTCGACCAGTTGCAGGCTGGCTGGATTGTCCTCGATATACAGTATCGTCGTTGGCCGTGACGCCACCGGCGTGTCCGGCACGACCACGTCCACGTCGGGCTCGGCCGCCACGGCTACCGTGGGCGCCGTCTCCAGCACGTCCAGTTCGATCCAGAAGATGCAGCCGGCGCCCTGGGTGCTGCTCACGCCCAGGCTGCCATCCATCAGCTCGACCAGCCGCTTGGTGACCACCAGTCCGATACCAGTGCCTTCCTCGGCGCCGCCTTCCTGGCCCAGCCGGTTGAACGGTTGGAACAGCGCCGTGAGCTGCTCCTGGCTCAGGCCGTTGCCGGTATCCTGCACCGAGATCCGCACCCGGCCCGCGGCGCCGGGCACGACATCGAGCACCACGGCGCCGCCCTTGTGGTTGTATTTGATGGCGTTCGAGAGCAGGTTCAGGACGATTTGCTTGAGCCTGGTATGGTCGGCCCGCACGGCAATCGCTGTGCTTTCCGGGTAGAGCATGCGGATACTGCGTCGCGCTGCCTGTTCCTTGACCATGGCCGCCACATCGGCCAGCAATGGCGTCAGCAGTACCGGTTCGAGCGACAGGCTCATGCTGCCCGACTCGATCTTGGCCAAATCGAGGATCTCGTCGATCAGGGCCAGCAGGTGGCGGCCGGCCGACACGATGTTGTGCACGAAGATATGTTTCTGCTCGACGGTAGACGGCAGCGCTTCATTGGCCAGTAGTTGCGAAAAGCCGAGTATGGCATTCAGCGGCGTGCGCAGCTCATGCGACATGCTGGTAAGGAAGCGGTCCTTGGCCTGATTGGCCCGTTCCAGTTCCAGCTTTTGTCGCTCCAGCGCATGCCTTTGTTCGTGGATGGCCAGTTCGGTCCGCTTGCGGTCGCTGATGTCGCGGATGGCCGATGAGACCAGCACGCCGTCTTCGGTTTCCAGCGGCGACAGGCTGATTTCGACCGGGAACTCGGAGCCGTCCCGGCGCAAGCCAAACAGTTCCAGGCCGGCGCCCATGGAACGGGGCCGGGGCTGGTCGAAGAAGCCGCGGCGGAATTGTGGGTGCTTGGTGTGGAAGCGGGCCGGGATCAGGACTTCGATCTTCTTGCCAAGTAACTCGGTGCGCGGGTGGCCGAACAGGATCTCGGTCTGCGAATTGACCAACACGATTTCGCCAGCCTGGTTGACGATGACGATCGCATCGGGCGCCGACTCGAGCAGCCCGCGGAATTTCTGCTCGGCCTTCTTGCGCTCGCTGACGTCGCGGATGGCGCTGATAACGAAGGCGCCGGCCTCGGTCTGGATCGGCGACAGACTGATCTCGACCGGGAATTCGGCGCGATCCTTGCGCCTGCCGTGCAGCTCCAGTCCGGCGCCCATGGTGCGCGTGCGCGGCTGGTCGAAATAGCGCGAGCGGTGGCCCACGTGCGCGTGCTGGAACCGCTCCGGCAGCAGGATCTCGATACGCTGTCCGTCCAGTTCGCGCGGCGCATAGCCGAACAGGCGCTCGGCCTGGGCGTTGGCCAGCACGATGGTGCCGGTGGGGTTGGTGACGATGATGCTGTCGGGCGTGGACTCGAATACGCTGCGGAATTTCACGTCCATCAGCTGGGCGTCGCGCGCCGCTTTCAGCTGCGTCATATCCTTGGTGCTGGAGATGATATGCGATATCCGGCGCTCGGCATCGACGGTGGTGGCGCTGGACGCATCGACGTAAATCAAGCCGCCATCCTTCTTCCTGCGCAGCATTTCGTAGTCGCAGGAACCGCTCGCCATGAGTTTGCGATCAATCTCCCTGTCCGCTTCGACCTGGTCGGGCAGGGAAATCAAGCTGCGCAAGTCGTTGCCGACAGCCTCCTCGCTGCTGTAGCCGAAGATGCGTTCCGCACCGTTGGTCCAGCGCACCACGACAAAGTCCGGCGTGGTGACGATCACCCCGCCGGGCGCATTGGTCAGGATGAGTTGATCGAGGTCTGCTCCCATACGGTCTCCACGAGTACCGATTCCGCGCCAATACGCGAGGATCGCTGGCCCCAAAAAGTTACTTTAGGCCTTAAAGGTGGGGGCGTCAACGCGGCCGGAAAATGGACTGCAAGCCCGGGAATAAAAGGCCACGCGCTACGCACGCATGCAAGTTGCGTGGCAGAACCCGTTGGTGGGAGCGCACCTTTTCCGCTTATTTTTGGTATCCGGCGTGCTCGCCATGCGTGCGCACGATCGCCAGGAAGGCCGCCAGGATCGGCGACACGTCGTCCTGCCGGTAAATGCAGCTGAGATCGACCACGGCGTGCGGCGCGTTTTGCAACGGCCGGTAGACCACGCCCGGCAGGTGCAGGCTGGTGGCCGACGCCGGCACCAGGGCCAGCCCGAAGCCACTGGCCACCAGGGCCACGCCGGTGACGGAGTCGCCCGCTTCCTGGGAAACGTTGGGCAGGAAGCCTTCCTGGCGGCACAGTTCCATCACCCGGTCGCTGAAATTGGGCTTCACACCGGTGGGGAACAGGACCATCGGGTGGTCCTTCAGCGCCGCCAGCGCGATGGCTTGTTGCGCCGCCATGGCATGGCCTTCCGGCATCGCCACCAGCAGGGGCTCGGTCTGGACCAGTTCGATGCGCAGGTCGGCCACAGGCTCCAGCATGCGGTTGAAACCGATGGTGATGCGGTGTTGGCGCAGGGCCTCGATCTGCTCCGTCTTGTTCAGGGTGTGCAGCACGATATTGACGTCCGGGTAGGCCGTCCGGAACCGCAGCAGCAGTTTCGGGATCGTATCGAGGATGCCGGAACCGAAGATGCCCACGTCGATCCGCCCCAGCTTGCCCTGGCCGGCGCGCTGGGTGCGTTCGACGGCCTGTTCCACCAGCGACTGGATGTTCAGCGATTCCTGCAGCAGCAATTCCCCCGCCTGGGTCAGCGTGACGCCCTTGGCCGTGCGCTCGAACAGGGGGGCGCCGATTTCCTCTTCCAATTGCTGGATCTGGCGCGTCAACGGCGGTTGCGAAATGTTCAATGCCAGCGCGGCACGGCCGAAGTTCAGTTCCTGGGCGACGGCGATGAAATATTTGATTTGACGAAAATTCACTTCAACCTCGGCAAGTGTAGGGCAGGGCGTGCGTGGCTGCGCAGCGACGGGGGGACCTTGCACGCCGACCGCGCCGCGCTGCCGCGACCCGCCATTTTATGCGCATTTAAGAATGACGGGCAGTGAGTCATACCTTTTTCGTATTGAGTTGACGCCGAGAAGGCATTGGACGCTCATTTTCGTGCGTCTTACCATGCAAAAAGTCCTGAAGTTTCGGGCCGGCACAGGCGCTTCCCGCGCCGCGTGCCGGGGCTGCGAATGCATTTGGGAACGATAAAAAAGACTTTAACGGAGACGACATGAGCAACAGAAACGCAGTATCTGCGGGCGGCGTCGCAGTCATGACGAGCATCGCCATCATGATGCAGATGGGCCAGGCGCGCGCGGCAACCATCGAAACGGGGCAACCGGACCTGAAGGTACGCTGGGATAACACCTTCAAGTATTCCGCCGCCTTCCGCGTAAAGGACGCCAGCCAGGACGTGGCCGCCTCATATGCCAATCCCAACGTGGATGCTGGCGACCTGAGCCTGGACAAGGGGCTGATCAACAACCGCGTGGACTGGCTGACGGAACTCGATGTCTCCTACCAGGGCCTGGGCGCCCGCGTGTCGGCCGCCGCCTGGTACGACACGGTCTACAACAAGAGCAGCAACGACTTTCCCACCACGATCCCGTTCCCCAACACGGCCGGCGCGCTGGCGGGCGGCCCCAACAATGTGTACACCCCGGCGGCCAAGCGGCTCATGGGCCGCAAGGCGGAACTGGCCGACGCCTTCATTTACGGCAGCACCGATATCGGCGACAGCATGGGTTTGAGCGGCCGCATCGGCCGCCACACCCAGCTCTACGGCGAAACCCTGTTCCTGGGCGCGAACGGCATCGCCTACGCCCAAGGGCCGGTGGACCTGATCAAGCTGTACTCGCTGCCTGGCGTGCAGTTCAAGGAGATTGCACTGCCGGTGGGCCAGGTCTCGGGCAACCTGCAGATCAATTCCGACCTGTCCATCGGTGCCTACTACCAGTACCAGTGGCGCCCGCTGCGCCTGCCGGCCGCCGGCAGCTTTTTCAGTCCCGCCGATTTCGTCGGCGACGGCGCCGACCTGTTGCTCACGCCCGTGGGCGGCGCGGCCAGCCGTGCGCCCGACCTCAAGGGCCGCGATTCGGGCCAGTTTGGCGCCCGCATCAAGTTCAAGGTGCCGGGCAGCGACGTCGAATACGGCGTGTACGCGGCAAAGTATGACGACAAGGCGCCCATTCCCGTGCTGACCGTGACCGATCCGGGCGCCTACAAGGGCGGCAGCTATCGCCTGATGTATGCGCAAAACGTGAAGGTGTACGGCGCCAGCTTCTCGACGCTGGTGGGCGAAACCAACGTGGGCGGCGAAATGTCGACCCGGCGCGATACGCCGCTGGCGCCGCTGGGCGACCTGGTCATCAATTTCGACCCTACTGCCGACAACAAGCGCAATTCGCCTTACGCGGTCGGCAACAGCCTGCACGCCAACCTGTCCGCCATCACCGTGCTGCCTGCCAGCGCGATATGGGACGCCGGCAGCTTCGTGGGCGAGCTGGCGTTCAACCGTTTGCTGAGCGTGACGCGCAACCCGGTCAATCCCATGTTCGCCAACGGCGTGCTGAATACCACCCACACCCGCGACGCCTGGGCCATGCGCATGGTGTTCCAGCCTGAATACTTCCAGGTCGTGTCGGGCCTGGATCTGCAGGTGCCGCTTGGTATCGGCTATGGCATCGCCGGCCGTTCGGCCGTGTTCCAGGTCGCGCCGGAGCATGGCGGCGACCTCAGCGTTGGCATCAACCTGGACTACAAGAAGACCTGGCGCGCCGGCCTGCAGTACACCCACTACATCGGCGCGGCGGGACCGGCGCCGTCGCTGAACGCGGCCACCAACACCCAGGCCAGCTACCAGCAGTACTACAAGGACCGGGACTTCGTGACCCTGTCGGTACAGCGCACCTTCTAATTATCTAGCCGGAGACACACATGCATACCCAACCCAAGCTGCTCGCCATGGTCGCCATGGTCACCATCCTTGCCGCCGGCAAGCCGGCGCTGGCCGCCGTGCCCGCCGATGAAGCGGCCAAACTGAACACGGTCCTGACGCCGCTGGGCGCCGAGAAGGCCGCCAACAAAGACGGCACCATCCCCGCCTGGACGGGCGGCCTGACCAAGGCGCCGGCCGGCGCCATGCACGGCGACCTGCCGGTCGATCTGTTCCCGGGCGAGAAGCCGCTGCTGCAGGTGACGGTGAAAAACGCCGCCCAGTACACCGCCAAGCTGAGCGAAGGCACCCGCGCGCTGCTGGCCAAATACCCGGACAGCTTCCGGCTCGACGTCTATCCCACCCACCGCACGGCCGCCGCGCCGCAACTGGTGTATGAGCGCACGCTGAAAAACGCCTCCAGCTGCAAGCTGGCCGAGGGCGGCGGTACGGTCGAAGGCTGCTTCGGCGGCATTCCCTTCCCGGTGCCCAAGAGCGGCGCGGAAGTGATCTGGAACTACCTGCTGCGGGTGGAGCCGGAATCGGTGGCCTACGCCTTCCGCAACGTGGTGGGCTCGGCCGACGGTTCGGTGACGCTGGCCACGCGCAACGACATCTGGTTCCAGTATCCCTACTATCAGAAAGACGGCAGCGCGGACAAGTGGTCGGGCGAATACTTCCTGCAGCGCTTCATCACGACGGCGCCGCCGTTCAAGGCCGGCGAATCGCTGGTGCTGCGCGACTCCATCAACGCCAAGGAACCGCGCCAGGCGTGGCAGTACCTGGTGGGCCAGCGCCGCGTGCGCCGTGCGCCGACGGTGGGTTACGACACGCCCGATTTCGTGGCCTCCGGCGCCAACTATTTCGACGAAGTGCAGGGCTTCTTCGGCCAGCCCGACCGCTTCCAGTGGAAGCTGATCGGCAAGCAGGAGCTGTACATCCCCTACAACAATAACAACCTGGTCAACGCCAAGCTGGACGATGCGCTGGGCAAGCACCACTACAACCCGGACAAGCTGCGCTGGGAGCTGCACCGCGTGTGGGTGGTGGAGGCGACTGTCGCGCCGGGCAAGCGTCACGCCGTGCCCAAGCGCCGCTACTACTTCGATGAAGACAGCTGGCTGCTGGCGCTGGTGGACGGCTTTGACGCGGAAGGCAAACTGTGGCGCACCTCGCAGATGACGCCGTTCGCGGCGCCGTCCGTGCCGGCCAACCTGGTCAAGCCGGTGCTGGTGTTCAACCTGCAGGCGGGCACCATGAGCGGCGTCCAGCTGCTTAACGACGAAGCGTTCCATATCGTGCCACGCAAGCCGGAGAAGTTCTTCACCGGCGACGCCGTCGCGGCGGAAGCGGCGCGCTGAGCATACCGGCGGCCTGGCTGCGGGGCTGCGATGAGCGGTCCCGCGCCGTTCCCCGCTACTGAATTTGGCTCTGTCACGGTGAAGTGCTGACGCCAGCACGTCGTTCCCTTCACAGGGAGTTTGCCTGGCTGCGTCCGCATGGGTTCCCGCCTGTGCGGGGACGACGAGTTTCTGTTCGCACCGAGCGGTGACATTGCCTGAGTTTTAGCCGCAGCGCTGGCCTTCCGGCCGGCTGCGGTTCATCGGATTGAGTACCATCATGTCATATAGTCGAAATCACAGTATCGCCGCGGCCTGCCTTGCCTGCGGCCTCCTGGCTGCCGTTGCAGCCGTTACCGCCGCCACCGCCGCCACCGCCACTGCCGCCGCCACGGCGCCCACCGGCGTCGATCTGCTGGCGCGGGCGGCGGTTATCAAACAACATCCCGAATCGTCTGTCATGCTGGGCGTTGCCAGCGCAGGCGGACATCTGGTTGCCGTCGGCGAGCGCGGCATCATCCTGCTGTCGGATGACCAGGGCAACAGCTGGCGCCAGGCGCCGGTGCCGGTCAGCGTCGCGCTGACGGCGGTGCACTTCCCCGATCCACAGCATGGCTGGGCCGTGGGCCACGGCGGTGTCGTGCTGGCCACCAGCGATGGTGGCGCCACCTGGCGCAAACAGCTGGACGGCTTGCAGGCGGCGCAGATCGAACTGGCCAGCGCGCGCGAGCGCGCCGCGCAGGACGGCGAGGCGGGCAGCGCGCGCCTGCACGATGCGGAACGCCTGCTGGCGGAAGGCGCGGACAAGCCCCTGCTGGACGTCTATTTCAGCGACGCGCAGCACGGCATGGCGGTCGGCGCCTACGGCATGGCCTTCGCCACCGCCGACGGCGGCGCCACCTGGACCTCGCTGCGGGGCCAGATCGACAATGCGCGCGGCCATCACCTGTACCGGATTTATGCCGAGGGCAGGGCGCTTTACCTGGCCGGCGAACAGGGCGCGCTGTATCGCTCCGACGACGGCATCGGAGCCTTCCACGAAATCAAGACGCCCTACGCGGGCAGCTACTTCGGCATGGTGGCCGGCCGCCACGGCGAGCTGATGGCGTTCGGCCTGCGCGGCAACGCCTATCGCTCGACCGACCGCGGCGTCAACTGGCAGAAGGTCGAAACCGGCCTGCCGATCACGCTGACGGCAGGCCAGCGCCTCGCCTCCGGCCAGATCGTGCTAGTGGACGAGACGGGACGGGTATTGAAAAGCCAGGACGACGGGGCGAGCTTTACCCCCGTGCCGCTCGCACAGCGGGCCGCATTCACTGGCGTCGCGCAGTCCGCCGACGGCAGCCTGGTGTTATCGGGCATGCGGGGCATGGTACGCATCGCGGCCGCAACTGTTACTGGAGAAGGTAAAAAATGAGCCACGGTCCTATATCCAACGACGAACCGGTGATCCGGGACTTGCGCGACTTTGATGCGCGCTCCGGCACGCTGGTGGAACGCTTGCTGTTCAATAACCGGCTGGCGATTGCCGTGCTGTGCCTGATCGTGACGGCGCTGCTGGGCTACCAGGCGCTGGGCTTGACGCTCAATGCCGCCTTCGAAAAGATGATACCGACGCGCCATCCCTACATCGTCAACTACCTTGCCAACAAGGCCCAGATCGCGGGCCTGGGCAATTCGCTGCGGATCGCGGTCGAAGTGGACAAGGGCACCATCTTCGATGCCGACTATCTGGAAACGGTGCGCAAGATCACGGACGAAGTGTTTCTCTATCCCGGTGTCGACCGGCCGTACATGAAGTCGCTGTGGACGCCGTCCGTGCGCTGGACGGGTGTGACGGAGGACGGCCTCGATGGCGGCCCCGTCATCCCCGATACCTATGACGGTTCGCCCGGTAGCCTGGACCAGGTGCGGGTCAACGTCGAGCGGTCGGGCGAAATCGGCTTGCTGGTGGCCGCCAACTACCGTTCCAGCATCATCCTGCTGCCGCTGCAGGAGAAGGTGGCGGAGACGGGCAAGGCGATCGACTATCACGACCTGTCGGGCCGGCTGGAACAGCTGCGCGCCAAGTACGAGACGCGCAACATCCACATCCACATCACGGGCTTTGCCAAGGTGGTAGGCGACCTGCTCGACGGCATGCGCGAAGTGCTGGCGTTCTTCGCCATCGCCATCGCCATCTGCGCCGGCGTGCTGTACTGGCATACCCGTTGCGCCCGCAGCACGCTGCTGGTTGTGCTGTGCTCGCTGGTGGCCGTCATCTGGCTGCTGGGCCTGCTGCCTACGCTGGGCCTGGGGCTCGATCCGTATTCCGTGCTGGTGCCGTTCCTCGTGTTTGCCATCGGCATGAGCCATGGCGCCCAGAAGATGAACGGCATCATGCAGGATATCGGCCGCGGCACGCACAAACTGATTGCGGCGCGCTACACCTTCCGCCGCCTGTTCCTGGCCGGCATGACGGCGCTGCTGGCCGATGCGGTGGGCTTCGCCGTGCTGCTGGTGATCGATATCCAGGTCATCAAGGAACTGGCCCTTGCCGCCAGCCTGGGCGTGGCCGTGCTGATCTTCACCAACCTCGTGCTGCTGCCCATCCTGCTGTCGTTCACCGGCGTGAGCGCCACGGCGGCCAGCCGCAGCCTCGTGGCCGAACAGAGCGACGAAGCGGACAAGCATCCGTTCTGGGTGTTTCTCGACCTGTTCACGCAGCGCAAGTGGGCCGGCATTGCCATCGCGGCCAGTGTGGTGCTGGGCGGGGCGGGCTTCCTGGTCAGCACCCAGCTGAAGATAGGCGACACCGACCCCGGCGCGCCGGAATTGCGCCCCGACTCGCGCTACAACCGCGACAACGCGTTCATGGTGTCCAACTATGCCGCCAGCAGCGACACCTACGTGGTCATGGTCAAGACGCCGCAATTCTACTGCGCCCACTACGACACCCTGCAGCTGGTGGACGACCTGGAGTCGCGCCTGCAGCAGCTGCCGGGCGTGGAGGCCACCAATTCCCTGGCCGCGCTGGCCAAGCAGGCGGCGGCCGGCATGAACGAGGGCAGCATGAAGTGGTACGAGATTCCCCGTTCGCAGAACATGCTGAACTCGATCATCACCCGCGCCCCGCGCGAGCTGTTCAACCAGAACTGCGACCTGCTGACGGTCTACGTATATCTGAAAGACCACAAGGCCGATACCCTGAGCCGCGTGGTCGACAGCGTGGAGGCGTTTGCGCGGACCCATGACAATGGCCAGATCCGCTTCCTGTCCGCCGCCGGCAACGCGGGGATCGAGGCGGCCACCAACATCGTCGTCAAGCGCGCCAATTCGCAGATCCTGCTGCTGGTGTATGCGGCTGTGATCGTGCTGTCGTTCGTCACCTTCCGCTCCTGGCGCGCCGTGGTGTGCGCCGTGCTGCCGCTGATGTTGACCTCTGTGCTGTGCGAGGCGCTGATGGTGGCCCTGCATATCGGCGTCAAGGTGGCGACCTTGCCTGTGATCGCGCTGGGTGTCGGCATCGGCGTCGACTACGCACTGTACGTGATGACCGTGACGCTGGGACAGATGCGCACCGGCATGAGCCTGTCGCAAGCCTACTACCGCGCGCTGCTGTTCACGGGCAAGGTGGTGGTGCTGACGGGCGTAACGCTGGGCATCGCCGTGGCGACCTGGGCCTTTTCCCCCATCAAGTTCCAGGCCGACATGGGCATCTTGCTGGCGTTCATGTTTGTCTGGAATATGCTGGGTACGCTGATCCTGCTGCCGGCGCTGGCGCACTACCTGTTGCGTCCCGCAAAGCTGGCAACACAAGCTGTGCCGGCGGCGCAACGGCCGGCCCCGGCGGTGGCCTGAGTCCGGTGGAACATGGCAAGAAAGCGGTTTTCTGCGTTAAAGTAGGGTAACTATTAAACCAGAATGCGAGACATGGGAAAAGACAAGGCGCTCAGCGAGGTGTTCCACCTCCGATCGCGCCTGCGGTTCGATACCGCCAACGGCAATATCTGGCTCGACGAGAGCCGGATGATGCTGCTGCACACGCGTGCCTTCGGCGCCCTGCGCAAGGAATTGTTCGATTCGCTGGGCGTGGAACGGGCGCGCGGCCTGCTGGTGCGGATGGGCTTTGTGGCCGGGCAGCAGGATGGCGAACTGGCCAAGAAAATGGCCGGCGACCGTCCGCTGGCCGACATCTTCCTGCTAGGGCCGGAACTGCACGGGCTGGAAGGGGTGGTCAAGACCCGGACCGTGCGCTGCGACCTGGATTTCGAGCATGGTAATTTCTACGGCGAATTCACGCTCGATAATTCCTGGGAGGCCGAATCTCACCTGCAGACCTTTGGCGTGGACAAGGAACATGCGTGCTGGAGCGTCATCGGCTATGCGTCCGGTTACGTGACGGCGTTCATGAACAGGCTGATCGTCTTCCGCGAGACGGCCTGCCACGCCTGCGGCGAAGCGCGATGCTACATGGTGGGCAAGAATGCCGAGGAATGGGACGAGGATTACCTGCGCTACTTCCATCCCGAGAACATTGCCGAACAGATGATAGAGCTGCAGCAGCAAGTAACGCAGCTGCGCGCCACCCTGTGTTCGGCACGGGGAACGGACAGCCTGGTGGGCGATTCCGCCGCGTTCAAGGCGGCCTTCTCGCTGTTGCAGAAAGCGGCGCAGAGCCCGATCAACGTGCTGCTGCTGGGCGAGACGGGCGTGGGCAAGGAGCGCTTCGCCCGCTGGCTGCATGAGAATGGGCCGCGGGCCGACAAGCCTTTTATCGCCGTCAACTGTGCCGCCATACCGCATGATTTGATCGAGGCGGAACTGTTCGGCGTGACCAAGGGTGCGTACACGGGCGCCGAGCAGTCACGTCCCGGACGGTTTGAACGAGCCCATGGCGGCACCTTGTTCCTGGACGAGATCGGCGACCTGGCGCCGGCCGCGCAAGTCAAACTGCTGCGCGTGCTGCAGACGGGCGAAGTGGAGCGGCTGGGCGACGACCATGCGCGCAAGGTCGACGTGCGGCTGGTGTCGGCCACCAACGTCAACCTGCAGCAGGCCATCAGTACCGGCAAGTTCCGGGCCGACCTCTATTATCGGCTGGCGACGTATCCCGTCACCATACCGCCGTTGCGGGAACGGCCGACCGACCTGCCGCTGCTGGTCGCCTCGTTTATCGACAAGTTCAGCGCGCTTTATCCCAAGAAGGTGCTGGGCGTGACGGAGCGTGCGATGCAGATGCTGAGCCAGTATGCGTGGCCAGGCAATATCCGCGAACTGGAAAACGTCATCGAACGGGGCGTGTTGCTGGTGCCGCCGGGCGGGCGCATCGAAGCGAGCCATCTGTTTGCCGAGCAGCAGCAGTTCGTGCAGGAGGGGGAGGGGATAGACCTGGAGGGGCACTTGCCGGAGCGCAGTGCCGCCAGGGAGCAGGGTCTTTGCGAGGAGTTGCTGGGGCCGGACTTCAACCTTATCGCCCATGAAAACGCGCTGGTCGATCTCGCCGTCAAGAAAGCCAATGGCAACCTGAGCCAGGCTGCGCGGCTGCTGGGTATTACACGGCGGCAGCTTGCCTATAAGTTCAATCGCAGCGGGGATTGATCTGAGGTACTGCTAACTTGAACCGGTGCATGGTATCAGGTTACAGGCTGTTTCCGCCCCATTGCAGAACTAACGTATTCATTGAAATGTTCAACGTAACTACTCGTCGGCGCCGTAAGGCGTCCGTTGTAATTGATGGAGCAGTTAAGAACAGTGCGCGGAGAAAATGAGAAGTATTTTGCAGCCCTCGTAAAAATGTAGTCTCATTTTGCACTGTTCCCTTGTGCCGATAACTTGATAGGTGAAAACCTTTGAGTTCGCGCCATAAAAGGGAATGTCATTGAACTCAAGATGAGTCTCTTCGATGGCGGCAAGGCGAAGGGGTTCAGCGTCACGATCTTGATCGGTCACTCGTGAAAGAAACTCAGGGAACCATCCCAGGTCTCCACGCCATTTGGTTCCAAAATGGGCAAAATACAAGCCATGCGCGAGATGTCCGACGAATAAATCCAGGCGATCAATTTCCACCATGAAGCCGAGTCGATCATTAATCTCAATAGCGCAATCGCCGAACCTGCGAAGCATGCTTGGATTTCGCGCGTTTTGCCGCCTTATCTGTCTTCTAAAATGTTCCCTTCCGATTTCATTGATTTGATCACAGCCAGCCAAGACGTTCAAAAAGTACTGATCCTCAGTTGATTTTTCGGAGTTATGATTTATGCAGGACGGAACTGTTATCAGGTCTTTTCGATAGTCGACTCCAGCAGGCAGATCTTTCTTCTTTGGGAAGATGCACCTCGGCGGCACGTGCTCGTCACTAACGGCGATTTGGTCACACATGTAGCACTTTGTCTCAGTTTTCATCGAATCGTTCATTTGGCCCAACGTTCAAGCTCACTGGCGGCCAGCGGTGGTCAGTGGAGCGAATCACTAGCCATTATGGCTTAGCAAACCCTTTGATGTCCGGGCGTAAAACTGGGCGACAAAAACCAACAAGCGCCTCCCGCTCAATTAACGCGGCTGGTGCATGCCATGTCTCAGGCTTAGAATCAAGGTGGTTTTCAAAAATGGCCTGTACTTGCTTGACATCGAACTTTGACAAACAATCTCCGAGCCAGCTGTCATAACTCCGATGGTTGTAGTAGTCCGGGGACTCTGCTAGCATTTCGGACCTAAGCAAAACTCCGGAAACGCCAAACGACTCAGCCATAATCCCATCCAATGATCCTACAAACCAAAGTTCGCGCTGTTCAGTAGACATACTTCTGTACTTTGTTCCTGTCACAACACCAAGTAATACGCCGTCGCCTGCATTTGATGGAGTGGATATGAGCATTGCCGCGAGTAGTCCGACAATCGATATCAATGGAAATTTCATAGATTTCCGCATGAACTTGCCTTTATTCAGATGATTGGCGTTTGAATTCACTGCTCTGCGCGGCTTTTCGCGCAGACCCGGCCGAACGAGAGGTTAGGAATTTTTCGAATATGCCGCAGATGTTTTCATGGTCTATAACCGTTACAGTGTCTGCTTCGGTAAAAATGAGGTGTGGAAGTGCTGCCAGGTCGGAAAAATAGTTGTGCACACCTCGAAAACTACAGCGTGCGGAAACGAACTTAATATCTTCATCATTAATGTATCCGTATCGATCAAGGTCTCGCCCGCATTGTAACTGCGGACGACTCTACGAATAGCAAAGATATCAACTTCCGGAGCTGGCATAGATTCGCACCCAACGTGTTGCAGACACCCAAAAGGTGTAATTTATCTTGCCGAGCCGCTGAATTTTATCATGTGAGTGCCTCATTTGGTATTAGGTATCATTGACATAGCGAACTCCAGCATACACTAACACTCCAATGTGAGGCTATTTTAAATTTGGCTCACTCAAACCATTAGATTCAAACAGCTGCACCAATTTCAAGAACGTAACCTGGTAAGAGTCGTCGTTGCTTCCCAGCATTTTCCTCACTTCCGCCAAAAAATCCCACAAGGCGCTTCTCCACCTAAAGGAGCTGTGGTTCAAAGCATCCTGTAGAATCATCGACGACGCCAATATAGTATTTGTAATGACCGAGATATTTGATGGGAAATTGTGTGCGGGCTCCAACTTTGTTATGGTGTAGAAATCCTCCTCTCCGTCATTCGCCATTGGGTGTACGTGCATTGATGCGTAGTCATACGCATATTTGTATAAAAAGTCCATCCCCATGTCCTTAGCAACGGATTCAGCCTTTGGTCGCTTCCAAGTTGGTTTATTCTTTTCTAGTTCCCTAATCCGCTTCTTCTGTTCATCGCTAAGCTCATATATCCAGCCAACAGCCTGATGCTTGAATAAATCGTCGCTTTTGACTCGATTTTGCGCTTTGTACTGTTCAAAGAATGACCAATCATCAAATTTGGAGAACTCGTCATTAACACCGAGGCTATGGATGTGAAACATCCTGTCTATTAAGGCGCGATGCACAACCCACGCATTTTGGAAGTCGCTAACATCCCAAAGTGCGAAGACGCCTCTCAGGGTAATGGCGGAACGAGCGACAAAGTTTCTGATAATGATATTTTTTGTGTCGCAGTGGTACCGCGCAAACGAAAATAGTACCATACCACTTACTGCATACAATGCATCTGCAGCTTCCCTATAGGCCTCTAGAGTTCGGTGGGATTGTTTGGGCATGCCTTTTTGATTACCCTACGCGATATAAATTGAAGATTGGAAATATAGCATGAGAAGATTGCGATATACTAATCTTCCAGCCAGTAAAGCCATAGTTTCCCCTATGAGGAAGCATGGTTCTACTTTCTAGAAAGTTAGTAGCACTGGCCTATTTGGTAGTAAGTCTCACTCCATCGCTGCCTTTGCTATCTCATTATGCGTACACTCAGCATTAACAAACCGACAAACCCCGCGTACCGCCAGCCCCAAGCATTGGGAAACCTGGTTAAGTTTGAATGGCTGCTTCTAGCCGGATCGAGTCGTTCGCCTCAATTCCCTATTCATTGACATGCCGAACGACGTTGACTGATATGCCAACTTCAGCATCCGGGTTTGAATTTCCAAAGTCGATACTTACATCCAATGGCAAATTGCTGGCTTGCGCGATTTCCAGCTCAGCCGCTGCCTTCAACAAAAATTCACCGATAGCACGCAGCTCTTCAGGTGTCCCCTGAAGGTCTACGTCAACGATAGTCACCGGAAGAATTCCACCATCTTCGTCGGGTTCTTCTGGCCAGCCAACGATACGCATTCGATTTCCTGATTAGTGCAACGACTGCTACTGGCCGGATTCTGCCTGTGGTATCAAGCGTGAAGCTTACCAACAGGTTGGGGCTCTTGCCGCAAGATGTCGGAGTCGACCTCCCTGTTAGATGCATATTTCTTCGTGCTGGTCTTCAGCAGGTCCGGAAATCTTTTCTGAATGGAGCGCTCGGCGTTCTCAAAATCGGCCACCGTTAGGCTGACACATGCAATGGTCTTGCCCGCCAGCGATGCGTACGTTGAGAGCCGAATCGCACCGGTTTTCGTCGGATCGTATAAGTGCTGGTGTGGACGCGCACCCAATTGCTTGTCTTTGCCCCAATAGATGGGGTACAGATCGCCCTCGATTGGTCGGAAGTCGTTTAACTCTTGAATGCGATTCAATCGCCGGCCCTTCGCTTCCTCGAAGAGTTTATGCCTCTCTTCGTCGGTAAGTCGAGCGGCAAATCCGTAGACAGCGCCGGGAAACAGCACAGTATTATTTTCCAGAAGCGTGAACTCACCGGCGGCCGGGACTTCGGCGATCCCTGTTTCCTGGAGAACTTGGCGCATTGCGTTGAGTAAGCGAACGTGGCTGTTCATATAGTCTAATGTGTTACTTATCGAGAATTTCCAATATAACATGACCGGCTGTGGTACGGGATTAGCCCACCATCAAAGCAAGCCCTTATACCACCTTGTCCAACGAAATCGCCATCACAGGTTAAGTCACTTTCACCGCCCGTTGTTCAGCAGCGGCCGCGCGGAGCCAATTAACAGCGCAGATTCGATACAACCTTAAAAGAGTCCGATGCTGTTCGCGTTCTTCAAAGTTATCCCACGATCCAACAGTAGGACTATATAAGTCGTCGTGCATCAACTTCCCTTTATGCAATAAGGCGGAACGTGTGCTGTAAATTTTGTTAAAGACTTTCTTATACTCGCTAAGAAGCTGCTTAGGGTTGCCGGCTCCGTATTGAAGGCAGAACTCTAAGAATTTTCTTACTACGCGATAGCGTTCTTGACCGCATGCCTCGCATCGCTCAGTTTTATGTCCCCTGTGGTTGTAGTCGATTAATGTCTCAAGTGCCGACACGGCCGAAGCAAACGAAAGACTCGAGTAGTATTGCCAAAGATCATTCGCCTGACGGAACAATAAGCAGGCCGAGAGAAATGCCTTTGATGCTTCAGCGTTAAGCGAAATAGCATCCGCCAGCAGGTCGTTTATCAAATCCGGCAAGTCCAACTCATGTCCAGCCATCAATCCAAGACGTGCATAATACTCGCGGAAGTTCGTAAGCTGAATACCTTGGAGCTTGGATTGAGAGAATGCGTCAATGCTAGGGCCGATCTCGCGCAGAATGTATGATTCCATCCCCCATTGCGGCAGTGGGAACGGATCCTCGAGTCGATCGCTTTCTGGCCAAAACCATGTGGATCGTTGTTTTGGCAACACCAATTTAAAGGTGGTCAATGTGGTAAGCCACAGAAGCACGTGATTGATCCGATCGACTCGACGCTTTTGATTGATCCAGTCCGACTCGATATAGCCAGCCTCCACATAGCTTCCCAGATCGGTCGCTGTGTACTTCACCTCTATGATGAATGGATAGGTTGCCTCAATATGATTTGTTGTCGGCGATCCTGCCGGAACTGGAAAGATTTGAAACTCGTTATCAAATCTAAATATACCAGTTACAGGTGCGGAGGACAATGCGATCGCCCGCGCGTAGGCTGGGTACTCCATAATTCGCTTCCCCATAGGAGGTGTTTTCTCAGGACAGCAGTCCTACTCAACTTAGAAATCCGTGTGTTGCCCCACAAACGAAATCCGAGGCACTCAGGCACAATAGCCTCTCCATTCAAACTGACTGCTGTTGACCGAACTCAGCCGACGGCGTTCAGGATAGCAGCTCGCTCATCTGCAAAACTCACGAAATCCCACACTCCAGGCGGAAGCCGCCCCAAAGCCGCCATTAATACCGGCTCATCCAACTCCTTGGCGCGCAATTCGATGGTTATAAAGATGCCGGCACGGAGACGATCCATCCCGTCGAAAGAACCGCGCAGGCATGGGCCAAACGCCCTATGAAGATGTCCGGAACATCATTATTGTCCACGTGCTCTATTTGTCGCGCACCTCGCCCATCTTGGAGTTTTTGATTGAAGGATTGCGGTGGTCAAGTAAATTCGGACACAACAATAGGTTCGTTTTCTGCCATTTTCCGTTCATAGACGGCGGGCGGCAAATTGCCCAATGCTGAATTGATGCGCTTGCAGTTGTAGAAGCCAACAATGTAGTCGGTGATGTCCGCTTTGGCCTCAGCATGGTTGGCGTATTGGCGTTGCCAAACACGTTCCATCTTGAGGTTCAGGAAGAAGCGCTCGGCGACAGCGTTATCCCAGCAGTTTCCTTTGCGGCTCATGCTGCAAACGAAACCGTGTTGTTTGAGCAGATCCTGGTACAGCTCGCTGGCGTACTGGCTGCCGCGATCTGAATGGACAATCAACCCTGGCGCTGGCCGACGGTGCGTGATTGCCATCTTCAAAGCGTCACAAACGAGCTTGGCGGGCATGCTCGGCGCCATGGCCCAGCCGATCACTTTGCGGGCATAGAGGTCCAGCACGATGGCGAGATATAGCCATCCGGCCCCGGTGCGAATGTAGGTGATGTCGGTGACATACGCGATGTTCGGCGCGGTCGGATTGAAGCGCCGATCGAGCACGTTGGCAGCGACTGGCATGTCGTGCTTGCTGTCGGTGGTATGGACGAATTTTCGCTTCCAGACCGGCTTCAAAGCGGCCTTGCGCATCAGGCCGCGCACCTTGTGGCGCCCGATGGCAAAGCCCGCGTCGGCCATGGCCGTCACCAGCCGCCGGCAGCCGTAGCTCTGCTGGCTTGCCAGGAAAGCGGCCTTCAAATGAACGCTGGCTTTGCATACCGACGGCTTGGCAGAACGCCGCTGCGCCTCGTAATAACCGGATCGGCTGACGGCGAGGACGCGACAACTATGCTTGACCGGGATGGCCTCCTTTTGCCGTTGACGAACCAGCTGGTAGCTCATTTCATTTCGCGGGCAAAGAAGGACGAAGCTTTTTTTAAGATGGTGACATCCCGTCGGAGTTGCTGGTTTTCCAGCTCCAATTGACGGATGCGCTGCTGGTCCGCCGTCAGCGGCTTGCCGATGCCGGGCTGGCCGTTCTGCTCAGCGCTGTACTGGGCCAGCCAGCGGCGGATCGCCGTCGGGCCAATGCTCATGCTCTCGCTGACGTTCTGGACGCTCAGGCCTTGTTCTGTGACCATCCGAACAACTTCCAGCTTCAGACTGGGATCGAATGTTTTACGCTTTCTTGTCATGCACTTCTCCTCGGGTGGTGAATTTTCCACCTATCGAGGTGTCCGGGCAAATTAGACCACAGCATACAGCGCTTGGTGCTATCGCACTACTTACGCATCGAAACACTTGCCACGTAGCTGCTTTTTTGGCATGATTGAACGCATGAATTTGCACATGCCCTCCGTTTCGAACCGCAGCAGCGTCGCTTCCGGCGTTGGCGCTGCCCCGTTCGCCGGTGGCGCCAAGCCTGCTTTCCGCCTTCCCGCCGTCTCCATTATCCGAATTATTCAGGGTCGCTGAGCTGCGGCGCTGCCGGTGCTCGGCGCCCCCAGACTCCGACGCGACCCCGGTCGCATCCCTTTGTCTATTCAATGGAGAAATACCCATGCCTACCCATACGCCGAGCGCACCATCCCACGCCTATCCATCGCTGGGCCAGATCCACGCCACCGCCGACCGTCTGGCCGGGAAAATCCTGCACACGCCGGTCTGGCGCTGGCAAACCGGCATCATCGAAGAAGAATTCAAGGGCGCCGGCGAAGTCTGGCTCAAGCTTGAGTTGTTTCAAAAGACAGGAACCTTCAAATTACGCGGCGCCCTCAACTGCATCGAGGCGCTCGACGCGGCGGCGCGGCGGCGCGGCGTGGTCGCCGTCAGCGCAGGCAACCATGCGATCGCCGTGGCCTACACCGCGCGCCTGGCCGGTTGCAGCGCCAAGGTCGTTATGCCACGGCACGCCAGCCCGGCGCGCATCGCCGCCTGCCGCGCGCTGGGCGCGGACGTGGTGTTGATGCCCGATGTGCACCAGGCTTTCGCGCGCGGACGCGAGATCGAACGCGACGAGGCACGCAGCATGCTGCATCCGTTTGACGGGCCACTGACCGCGCAAGGCACCGCGACCGTCGGACTGGAGCTAATGGCACAGGTGCCGGGGCTGGACGCGGTGGTGGTGCCGGTCGGCGGCGGCGGCCTGTGCGCCGGCATCGCCGCCGCCGTCAAGCAGATCAACCCCGCCTGTGCCGTCTACGGTGTGGAACCGTTCGGTGCCGACGCGCTGTACCGCAGTTTCCAGTCGGGCGCGCCGGAAACATTGGAGCGGGTCGACACTGTCGCCGACAGCCTGGGCGCGCCATACGCGATGGCCTACAGCTTTGGCGTGTGCCGGCGCTTCGTCGACGACGTGGTGCGGGTGACGGACGACGAGATTTGTCGCGCGATGCTGACTTTGTTCCGCGACGCCAAGCTGGTGACGGAGCCGGCCGCGGCGGTGGCGACAGCGGCGTTGTTTGGGCCGCTGCGCGACAGGCTGGCGGGCAAGCGGGTCGCGTTGATCGTGTGCGGCTCGAATATCGATGCGACGCGTTTCGCTGAACTACTGTGCCGGGGCGCCCACGTGCGTGATCAAGAGAAATCAGTGCTCCAAATCGAGGCGTGACGGACGCCCACTGGCGCGCCGGCGCCGGTGGCTGGCGAAATCCACGCAATATCACAAGCGGCACAGGGCCATCATGTAACCACCGCCGAGGACAAAGGCTGTCCTAATGCCCGCGAGTTCGCTTGTTGTGGGGATCTGCGATAGCTGGTTTGGGCTCTGCGGGAGGGTGGCGAACCACGACAACGGACTCGTCCGGCTCGAACCAGAATTCACCGTGGGGGCCTTCGAGATGGCCGGTAATCAGCTGAATCAGTCCATCCACCGAATTGATTTGGGTGATAGCTTCCCAGGCGTAGGTTGGGTGTTTGCCGGTGCCAAGGCCGTTGTAGATAATATCGCCGATCCTGGCGTTGCCAGCGGCTACAGTAATTCTGGTTGTCATGCCGAATTCACTCCTAAACCGTCCGCAGCCCGATTGCGGCCCTTACTTAGATCATGCGCCCCTTCGATCATTCCCGCTACGGTATTTCGCTCCGTCCGTTCCTGACCGTTACCGGATGCGAGGTGATGGGCGCGGATGGGATCACGTTCAGCTTGTTGATTTTGCCTGGGACGTTCATTAGTGTTCCCGCACGTCCATTAGTATCGTTGCTGGCGGTGGCGGCATGAGTGGCACGCCATCCGGCCCCAGCCCGACCGGATCGGCCGGCGGCTCATTCAATCGGGCCGGGATCGACTTGGGCAACGACGCCGCCAAGGCAAAAAGCTGCGCCCGTTTCTTTTCAAGTTCGACGTTCGCATCTAGCCAGATTTCATAGTAGCGCCGGCCTTCGTTCCAGCTCAGTACCGAGACGGCCTTGTCCTGGCCCGCTTGCAGTACCACCAGGCGGGCTGGCAAGTCATTGACGCGTTCAGGTTCATCCTTGGGTAGCCGATAAGAATGCGTGCCGTCGGCGGACATGTCATGTTCAAAGAGCGTTACCGTATGGCCGTCGGGCATACGGAAACTTCGATAGAGCCGCGATTGTTTGTTCGATACGGCTTCGGCCAGTGCCCCCATACTCGTGAAGGAACTGAACGGTGTTCCGGCCAACTCAACGGGACGGAATTCAAGTCCGGCGGTTGCCGCATCCAGTGATCGCAGCTGTGAGCTGACGTCGTAACGTGCAAGGTTGCTTTCGCAGACCGTCAGATAACCGGTACGCGCGACCTCTTCAGCCTGCTGGGCTTCAAACTTGGCGAACATGGGCGAGCCGGGAGGCGGCCCGAGTCCGCATGCCGGCCCGTTGGTCGACTGCGCGGTGGAAAGCAAGGCATAGCCGCAGGCTGCAATCGCAATGGCGCCTGCCCACATCAATCGTTTATATCGCATAGCCGATCCAATTGAATTTAAATTTGGTCACTATTGCGTATATTATAACTTTTGTGCGCTCCGAGTCGAGCTGCGGCGATGCACACACGTTCAACGACCGGGCGGTCGAAATGCCATTGCTTGAATTTAGCCGGCCTTGGCCTCGCCGCGCACTGCCGCTTCTATCCTCGCGACGTCGATTTTCTGCATCTTCATCATCGCGTCGAAGGCGCGCTTGGCCACTTCACCGCCCTGTGTCATGGCGTCGGTCAGCACGCGCGGCGTGATCTGCCACGACAAGCCCCATTTGTCCTTGCACCAGCCGCACGCGCTCGCCGCGCCGCCGTTGTTGATGATCGCGTCCCAGTAACGGTCGGTTTCCGCCTGGTCATCGGTCGCGATCTGGAATGAGAACGCCTCGTTGTGCTTGAAGATGCTCCCGCCATTGAGGCCCAGGCACGGTATGCCAATCACCGTGAATTCGACCGTCAGAATGTTACCCGCCTTACCGCCCGGGAAATCGGACGGCGCCCGGTGTATCGCCCCGACCGAGCTGTCGGGGAAGGTGCGTGCATAAAAATGTGCGGCTTCTTCCGCATCGTGGTCGTACCACAGGCAGATTGTATTCTTCGCCATCATTGCTCTCCTTTGTCGTTTGCCTAGCAAGGGAAATGCCGCGCTCCGCGGCTCGAAATCCAACTAAAACAGCCGTCGGCCATAGCTTACTCCTGTTGGCTTTTAGGCAGCATTCCCTTTGAACGGGTTTGACAAATTTGTCCAATGCCGGTTTTTCGTTTGACCAAATTGTCGAGTACGGCCAGGGCCGTTTCAGGTGCTGGTATTGTGTTCTCCTTTTAAATCAATGGCTTAGATTGTGGCATGGGGCTTGCTATATAGCTTGAAAAAGACATGCGATCTTTTTCTGCCGGCAGCAGCCGGCAACCCGATATCACAGGAGACAGCCATGAAACAAGCAGCCCATCTGCGGCCTGGCAGCACCGCGCCAGCCTTGTCCAGCACGCCCCATGCCGGCTACGGCCAGGCGGCGTCATCCACTCCATCGTCCCGGCGCCGGCCGCGCTCACCCACCCCTATCTGACGGCAGGGAGGCGATCGTGACGATGTTCAACATCACGGTATCTGAAACCCGGGAAGTCTTTTCCTGCCCCGACGACAAGTCGGTGCTGGAAGGGATGGTCCGGCTGGGCCGGCGCGGGATTCCGCTCGGCTGCCGCGGCGGCGCTTGCGGTGTATGCAAGGTGGAGGTGCTGTCCGGCCGCTACGTGCAAAAGCCGATGAGCCGCTGCCACGTCGATGCGGACGACGAACGCGAGGGCAGGGTGCTCGCATGCCGCATTTCCCCCAGTACCGACCTCGAAATCCGCGTGGTCGGCAACATGAAGCGCGCAGTACTGAGTCAGGCCGCCCCCAAGCAGGCTTGACCCGGCAATTCTTATTACAACCAGGAGATTTTAAATGGCAATGACAGGTGTTTTGCGTCCAGGGCATGTACAAATTCGCGTACTCGATCTGGATGAAGGTGTGCGCCACTATCGCGACGTGATGGGCCTGGAGGAAACGGGCCGCGATGCCCAGGGCCGCGTCTATCTCAAGTGCTGGGACGAAATTGACCACAGCAGCGTGGTGTTGCGCCAGTCCGACCGCGCCGGCCTCGATTTCATCGGCTTCAAGGTGCTCAACAAGGCGACCCTGGACCAGCTGGAGGCGGACCTGCAAGCTTACGGCGTCAAGACGGAACGCATCGAAGCGGGCGACATGCTGGAGACGGGCGAGCGCGTGCGCTTCGTCGTCGCCACCGGCCACACCATCGAGCTGTATGCGGAGAAGAAGGCTTACGGCAACGGCTGCGGTCCCGTCAACCCGACGCCGTGGTCCCCGCAGTCCGAGCGGGGCATCGCGCCGCGCCGCCTCGACCATGCGCTGCTGTACGGTCCCAACATCGAGGAAGTGCGCAAGCTGTTCGTGGACGTGCTGGGCTTCACGCTGGTCGAACACATCCTCACGCCGGACGGCAAGGCCAATCAGGTGGTGTTCCTCAGCTGCTCGATCAAGTCGCACGACATCGCGTTCGGCGAGTATCCGGAGCCGGGCAAGCTGCACCACTGCTCGTTCCTGATGGACAGCTGGGACCACGTGCTGCGCGCCGGCGACATCATGTCGATGCACAAGGTGCCAG
This sequence comes from Rugamonas sp. FW305-51, assembly GCF_058786935.1. NCBI lineage: Bacteria > Pseudomonadati > Pseudomonadota > Betaproteobacteria > Burkholderiales > Oxalobacteraceae > Rugamonas > Rugamonas sp. FW305-51. The sequence goes on along the minus strand of NZ_JBYSZG010000001.1, from coordinate 42,046 downwards.
TCGATATCGGCCCCACCCGCCATGGCGTCACGCGCGGCTGCACCATCTACGCCTTCGACCCTTCGGGCAACCGCTTCGAGACGTTCAAGGAAGACCGCACTCCCTATCCGGACCACGCGCCGCTGACCTGGACTTTCGACGGCCTGATCGTCGAAGGTGGCCTGGACTACGTACAGCGCAAGCTGCACGAATCCTTCCTGACCGTGGTCAGCTGAGAGGACGGCCATGCGATCCACCCTGGACACGGCCGGCGCGCCCGGCCCGCTCGACACCACGCGCCGCTTCGTGCGTCCGCGCGGCGCACGCGGCAAGGGCTTCATCGAATTCGAGTTCGCCATCGGCGAGCCGGAACTGTTCGTCGAGCTGATACTCACCCCGGACGCTTACGCGGAATTCTGCGAGGCCAACCAGGTGGAGGTGCTGCCGGCGTCCGCCCCGTCCGACACGCCCGACGACTGGGACTGGCGCCTGTCCGATGCGACCGCGCACCCGTTCAAGTCCACCGATGCTTAACCATCTAATTTGAGAACCACCATGCAAATCGATCTGCAAACACTCAGCATCCAGCCCTTGCGGCAAACCTTCGACCACCTGGCGCGCCGCTTTGGCGACAAGCCGGCCTCACGCTACCAGGAGGGCAGCTACGATATCCAGGCCGCCGAGAACCTGCATTATCGCCCCACCTGGGACCCGAGCCAGGAACTGTACGACGCCTCCATCACCAAGATCGTGATGGCCGACTGGTACGCGCTGAAAGACCCGCGCCAGTTCTACTACAACACCTACACGCTGGCCCGCGCCCGCCAGCAGGACACGACCGAGGCCAATTTCAGCTTCGTGGAATCGCGCGGCCTGGCCGACGCGCTGCCGGACAGTCTGAAGGACGCGGCCCTGCGCGTGCTGGTGCCGCTGCGTCACGCGGCCTATGGCGCCAATTTGAACAACACCTTCATCTGCGGCTATGGCTACAGCACCATCTTCACCCAGCCGTGCATGTACCACGCGATGGACAACCTGGGCATCGCGCAGTACCTGTCGCGCCTTGGCCTGCTGCTGGACGGCACGGAGGCGCTGGCCGAGGGCAAGCGCGCCTGGCTGGGGGACGATACGTGGCAGCCGCTGCGCCGCTACATCGAGGATTGCCTGGTGCTGCGCGATCCGTTCGAACTGTTCGTGGCGCAGAACGCGGCGCTGGACGGCCTGCTGTACCCGCTGATCTACGAGCGCGTGGTGGACGACACCTGGTCCACGGCCGGCGGTTCGGCCGTCGCCATGCTCACCCAGTTCATGAATGACTGGTTCGACGAAACCCGCAAGTGGGTCGATGCCGTGCTGCGCACGGCGGCGGCGGAATCGTCGCATAACCGCGCCGTGCTGCAGGACTGGACGCAGAAATGGAGCAACCGCGCGGCGGCCGCCTTGCTGCCCGTAGCCAGCCTGGCGCTGGGCGTGGAGGCCGACGAGGTGCTCGGCGAGGAAGTGGCGGCCTTCAAGGCGCGTATGAACAAAATCGGCATCGAAGTCTGAGGAGACACCATGTCCACTGTATTTATCGCACTGCAAGCGAACGAAGCGACCCGTCCCATCATCGACGCCATCCTGGCCGACAACCCGGAAGCCACCATCAAGCGCGATCCGGCCATGGTCAAGATCAACGCCCCTGGCCATCTGGTGATCCGCCGCAGCTCCATCGAGGAGCAGACCGGCGCCCATTTTGACCTGCAGGAATTGCAGGTCAACCTGATCACGCTCAGCGGCAACGTCGACGAGACGGAAGACGAACTGACGCTCCACTGGAACAATTAAGGAAACACGACATGGATACCAAAGTGACCAAGCCCAAGCTGGGCCTGAAGGAAAAATACCGTTTGCTCACCCGCGACCTGGCGTGGGAAACCAGCTACCAGCCGCAGGAGGAAGTGTTCCCGTACGCGCGCTACGAGGGCATCAAGATCCACGACTGGGAAAAATGGGAAGACCCATTCCGCCTGACCATGGACTCGTACTGGAAATACCAGGCCGAGAAGGAGCGCAAGTTCTACGCCGTGATCGACGCCCATGCCCAGAACAACGGCCACCTCAACATCACCGACGCCCGCTACCTGAGCGCGCTAAAAATCTTCCTGCAGGCGATCAGCCCAGGCGAATACGCGGCGCACAAGGGCTTTTCCCGCGCCGGCCGCGAGTTCCCCGGCGTGGGCACCCAGGTGGCATGCCAGATGCAGGCCATCGACGAGATCCGCCACGCGCAGACCCAGATCCATGCGCTGTCGAACTACAACAAGTACTACAACGGCTTCCACGCCTTCGCCGACCAGCGTGACCGCATCTGGTACACCTCGGTGGCCCGTTCCTTCTTCGACGATGCGATGTCGGCCGGCCCGTTCGAATTCATGATCGCCATCGGCTTCTCGTTCGAGTATGTGCTGACCAACCTGCTGTTCGTGCCCTTCATGTCCGGCGCCGCCTACAACGGCGACATGGCCACCGTCACCTTCGGCTTCTCGGCCCAGTCGGACGAAGCACGCCACATGACGCTGGGCCTGGAGTGCATCAAGTTCATGCTGGAGCAGGACCCGGCCAACCTGCCCATCGTGCAGGGCTGGATTGACAAGTGGTTCTGGCGCGGCTTTCGCGTGCTGGGCCTGGTCAGCACCATGATGGACTACATGCTGCCCAAGCGCGTCATGTCGTGGCGCGAGGCGTGGGAAATCTACGGCGAGGAAAACGGCGGCGCGCTGTTCCGCGACCTGGCCCGCTACGGCATCCGTCCGCCCAAGGGCTGGGCCGATGCAGGCGAAGCGATTGACCACATGTCGCACCAGTTCATGCTGGGCCTGTACCAGTGGAGCTTCGGCACCGCGTTCCACAGCTGGATTCCGTCCGAGGACGACATGGAATGGCTGTCGGCCAAGTACCCGACCACGTTCGACAAGTACTACCGGCCGCGCTGGAAGCACATCAAGAAGCTGTCCGACGCCGGTACGCCGTTCAAGAACTTCGGCCTGGCCAAGCTGTGCCAGTGCTGCCAGCTGCCGGCCGTGTTCAGCGAACCGGGCGACCCGACCCTGAGCTGCCACCGTGAGGCCGAGTACAAGGGCGAGAAGTATCACTTCTGCTCGGACCATTGCCAGCACATCTTCGAGAACGAGCCGGAGAAGTACATCCAGGCCTGGCTGCCGATGCCGGCCCTGTTCCAGGAGCTGGGCGGCGACGTGGGCGCGTGGATGGACTGGGTCAGCCTGAAGGATGGCGTGGACAACGGCGATTTCGTCGGCTCCCAGGACGAGGCCAACTTCGACCGCTGGCGCGGCATGGCCAAGGCCAACAAGTAAGCGCCGCTTATGGCGCCGCCGGCCGATGACGGAGGGCGGGGCGGCGCCGCAATGACAAATACATGCGAGGAGAATCATCATGGCTGTAACTTCAATCAAGGAATACGTGGGCGTGCCGCGCGATGCGGTGGCCAACTTCAAGGGCAAGCAGCTGTTGTACGCGAGCTGGGACCGGCACTCGCTGTTCGCGTCGCCGTTCCTGCTGTGCGTCACGCCGGACATGAAGCTGGGTGACGTGCGCGACACCATGCTGGTGCCGCTGCTGCAGGCGGACCCCGACGCCGGCGCGATCGACTGGAACCAGGTCGAGTGGCTGAAATCGAACCAGCCGTGGACGCCGGACTTTTCCAAAAGCGTGGCCGACAACGGCATCGTCCACAAGGACCAGATCCGCTTCCGCACGCCGGGACTGAATACGCTGTGCGGCGTTGCCTGAGGTGTTGAAATGAGCTATCAACTGACCATCGAACCGCTGGGCCAGACGATCGAAGTGGAGGAGGGCCAGACCATCCTCGACGCCGCCCTGCGGGCCGGCATCTACTTGCCCCACGCCTGCTGCCACGGCCTGTGCGCCACCTGCAAGGTGCAGGTAGTGGACGGCGAGGTGGAGCACGGCGCCGCCTCGTCGTTCGCCCTGATGGACTTCGAGCGCGACGAGCAGAAGTGCCTGGCGTGCTGCGCCACGCCGCAAAGCGACCTGGTAATCGAGGCGGAAATCGACGAGGACGTGGATGCGCGCAACCTGCCGGTGTCCGACTTTGCCGGCACCGTCAGCCGGATCGAGTCCCTCACGCCCACCATCAAGGGCGTCTGGATCAAGCTCGACGACCCGGCCGGCATAGCCTTCCAGGCCGGCCAGTACGTCAACCTGCACGTCCCGGACGATATCGGCAGCCGCGCCTTTTCGCTGGCCAGCCCGCCCGGCGGCGACGAGGTGGAGCTCAACATCCGCGCCGTGCCGGGCGGCCGTGCCACCGGCTACGTGCACGAGCAGATGCGGGTGGGCGACCGGCTGCGCCTGTCCGGGCCGTACGGGCGCTTCTTCGTCAAGAAGTCGGCCGCCGTGCCCACCATCTTCATGGCGGGCGGCTCCGGCCTGTCCAGTCCCCGTTCCATGATCCTGGATTTGCTGGCCGAAGGCAGCACGCTGCCCATCACCCTGGTCTACGGCCAGCGCACGCTCGCGGAGCTGTACTACCACGAAGAGTTCCTGGCGCTGGCCCGCCAGCACACTAACTTCCACTACGTGCCGGCCCTGTCGGGCGAGCCGGAAGGCAGCGCGTGGCAGGGCTTCCGCGGCTATGTGCACGAGGCGGCGAAGCACCACTTCGATAACGACTTCCGCGGCCACAAGGCCTACTTGTGCGGGCCGCCGCTGATGATCGATGCCTGTATCAGCACGCTGATGCAGGGCCGCCTGTTCGAGCGCGACATCTATACCGAGAAGTTCATATCCGCTGCCGATGCGCAGCAGGTGAGAAGCCCCCTGTTCCGCTCGATCTGAGCGCTGCCGGGGGGATGGCCGCTCGCTCCAATCCTGATACTAAATAGGTATCAGGCTTTCTGGAAGAAGGTATTGGACGGTATGAAGTGGCCACCCTAAACTGACTTTCAGCCGGCGATGCTGGACCGGCGCACAAATTATCCAAGCTTTCGTTAGGCGAAAGCCTTGTAAGGAGTTGGCATGCAAATAGTGAAGAATTTTATTGACGGCGAGTTTGTCGACGCTGCCGAAGGCAAGACCTTCGACAAGCGTTCGCCGTTGGACGACAGCGTCATCGCGCGCGTCGCCGAAGCCGGGCAGGCGGACGTGGACCGCGCCGTGCGCGCTGCCCGCGCCGCCCGCAACGGCCCGTGGGGCGCGATGACGACGGAGCAGCGGGTCGAGCTGCTGTACGCCGTGGCCGACGAAATCACGCGCCGTTTCGAGGACTTCGTGGCCGCCGAAATGGCCGACACGGGTCAACCCCGCCATGTAATGACCCACGTGTTCATCCCGCGCGGCGCCGCCAATTTCAAGGTGTTCGCGGACGTGATCAAGAACGTGCCGTCGGAGTCGTTCCAGATGGCCACGCCCGATGGCCGCGGTGCGCTGAACTACGGCATCCGCGTGCCGAAAGGCGTGGTCGGCGTCATCTCGCCATGGAACGCGCCGTTCCTGCTGATGACGTGGAAGGTGGCCCCGGCCCTGGCCTGCGGTAACACCGTGGTGGTCAAGCCGTCGGAAGCGTCGCCCCTGACGGCGGCCCTGCTGGGCGAAGTGATGAACAAGGTCGGCATCCCGAAAGGGGTCTACAACGTCGTCAACGGCTTCGGCCCCGATTCGGCCGGCGAGTTCCTGACCCGCCATCCCGGCGTGGACGCCATCACCTTCACCGGCGAGACGCGCACCGGCACCGCCATCATGCAGGCCGCCGCCGTGGGCATGCGCGACGTGTCGTTTGAACTGGGCGGCAAGAACGCCGGCATCGTGTTCGCGGACGCCGAGTTTGATGCGGCCGTGGATGGCATCTTCCGTTCCGCCTTCCTCAATTCCGGCCAGGTGTGCCTGGGCACGGAGCGGGTCTATGTGGAGCGGCCCATCTTCGAGCGCTTCGTGGCGGCGCTCAAGCAGAAGGCGGAAGCCGTCAAGTTCGGCCGCCCCGACGATCCGGAGGCCAACTACGGTCCCCTGATCAGCGACGAGCATCGCCACAAGGTGCTGTCCTACTACGCCAAGGCGGTGGAGGAGGGCGCGACCGTGGTCACGGGCGGCGGCGTGCCGGCCATGCCGGCCGCGCTGGAGCAGGGGTACTGGGTGCAGCCCACCATCTGGACCGGCCTGCCGGAGACGGCGTCCGTGGTGCGCGAGGAAGTGTTCGGCCCGTGCTGCCACATCCGTCCTTTCGATACGGAGGACGAAGTGGTCAACATGGCCAACGCCAACGACTACGGCCTGTCGACGACGATATGGACCACCAACCTGGCGCGCGCCCACCGCATGGCGGCCCGGGTGGAGGTGGGCATCACCTGGATCAACAGCTGGTTCCTGCGCGACCTGCGCACGGCCTTTGGCGGCTCCAAGCAGTCGGGCATCGGCCGCGAAGGCGGCGTCCACTCGCTGGAGTTTTATACCGAAACGCGCAACGTTTGCGTCAAGCTTTGAGGAATGTATGGACGACACCACCATCACGCAATACGGCGACGAGCTTTATGACTCCTTCGTCGCCCGCACGACCGTGCCGCCGCTGACGGCGCGCACGCCCGCCATATCGCTGGCCGACGCCTACCGCATCCAGTCGCGCATGATCGCGCGCCGCCTGCAGGCCGGCGAAACCATCGTCGGCAAGAAGATCGGCGTCACCAGCAAGCCGGTGCAGGATTTCCTGGGCGTGTTCCAGCCCGACTTTGGCCAGCTGACTTCCGGCATGATCTACCAGGAAGGCGACACCATCGACCTGGACCACCTGATCCAGCCCAAGGCGGAAGCGGAACTGGCCTTCGTGCTCAAGGAAGACCTGAACGGCCCGGGCATAACGGCCATGGACGTGATCCGCGCCACCGACTACGTGGTGCCGTGCTTCGAAATCGTCGATTCGCGCATCACGGACTGGAAGATCAAGATCCAGGACACCGTGGCCGACAACGCATCCTGCGGCGTCTTCGTACTCGGCAAGACCAAGGGCGACCCGCGCAAGCTCGATATCACGCTGGCCGGCATGGTGCTTGAGAAGAACGGCGAAGTATTTTCGACCGGCTGCGGCGCGGCGGTGCAGGGCTCGCCCGCCAATGCGGTGGCCTGGCTGGCCAATACCCTCGGCGCGCTGGGCATTCCATTCAAGGCCGGCGAGATCATCCTGTCCGGTTCGCAATCGGCACTGGTGCCGGTGACGGGCGGCGATGAGCTGGTCTGCACGGTGGGCGGCCTCGGTAGCTGCCAGGTCAAATTCTCGGGAAGGAGTGCAGTATGAGCCGCAATATCACTTTGACGCCGGAAGACGTCGTGCGCCTGTGCGAACGCATCGAGGGCGCCCAGCTGCGGGCCCTGGCCATCCCCAAGCTGACGGACGAATATCCGCGGATGACCAGCGACGACGGCTACGCCGTGCAGCATGCGCTGCGCCACCGCTGGATGGCAGCCGGCAAGCGCCTGGTGGGCTGGAAGGCGGGCTTGACGTCGCGCGCCAAGATGATCCAGATGGGCGTGAACGCGCCGTCGATCGGCTTCCTCACGGCCGACATGGCGCGCCCCGAAAGCTCGGCCATTAAGACTTCGGACATGGTGCATCCGCGCGTGGAATGCGAGGTGGCCTTCGTCACCAAGGCGCTGCTGCAGGGGCCGGGCTGCACCCGCCAGGACGTGCTGGACGCGACCGACTACGTGCTGCCGGCAGTGGAAATCATCGACTCGCGCTTCTCGGGCTTCAAGTTCGACATGCCCAGCGTGATCGCCGACAACGGCTCCTCGGCGCGCTACGTGGCCGGCGGGCGTGCCCGTTATCCGGCCGACCTGGACCTGCGCACGCTGGGCGTGGTGATGGAAAAGAACGGCGAGATCGTGGCCACGGGCGCATCGGCCGCCGTGCTGGGCCATCCGGCCGAAGCCATCGCCATGCTGGTCAACATCCTGGCGGAGCAGGGCGAAGTGCTGCCAGCCGGTAGCTTCGTCATGAGCGGCGGGATCACGGAAGCGATCCCCGTCAAGCCAGGTGACAGCATCGTGGCGCGCTTCCAGGAGCTGGGCAGCGTGTCCATGCGCTTCATCGAATAACGAATTATCAACCATTGGAGGCATCACCATGCCAATTATCGAAATGCACCTGCTGGCCGGACGCAGCACGGAAAAGAAACGCAATGCGGTCGCCGCCATCACCGTGGCCCTGGTGGACACGCTGGGCGTAGGACCGGAACAAGTGCGGGTATTGATTACCGAGCACACGGAAGAGAACTTTGCCGTTGGCGGCAGGACCATAGGCCAGCGCAAGCAGGAGGCGTCATGAAGAAGATACGATGTGCATTGATCGGCTCGGGCAATATCGGCACGGACCTGATCTACAAGCTGCAGCGCAGCCCCTTGCTGGAGCCGGTGTGGATGGTGGGTATCGACCCGCAATCCGAAGGCCTGGCCCGCGCCGCCCAGATGGGGCTCAAGACGACGGCGGACGGCGTTGACGGCCTGCTGCCGCACGTCCTCGAGGACAATATCCAGATCGCCTTCGACGCCACCTCGGCCTACGTCCACGCGGAAAACTCGCGCAAGCTCAATGAGCTGGGCGTGATGATGATCGACCTGACGCCGGCCGCCATCGGCCCCCTGTGCGTGCCGCCCGTGAACCTGCGCGCGCTGACCGAGCGCGTGGTCATGAACGTCAACATGATCTCCTGTGCCGGCCAGGCGACGATTCCCATCGTGTCCGCCATCTCCAGCGTGCAGGGCGTGGCTTACGGCGAAATCGTGGCCAGCCTGGCGTCGCACTCGGTGGGGCCGGGCACCCGCGCCAACCTCGATGAATTCACCTACACCACCTCCAACGCCATCTGCGCCATCGGCGGTGCGCGCAAGGGCAAGGCGCTGTGCATCATCAACCCGGCCGAGCCGCCCATGTTGATGCGCAATACGATCTCCTGCCTGACCGATGAGGTGCCGGACCAGGCCCGCATCACGGCCTCCGTGCTGGCCATGATCGAACAGGTGCAGAAGTATGTGCCCGGCTACCGCCTGGTGAACGGTCCCATTTTCGACGATAAGCGGGTGACGGTGTTCATGGAAGTGGCGGGCCTGGGCGACTACCTGCCGCGTTACGCGGGCAACCTGGACATCATGACGGCGGCCGCCACGCGCACCGCCGAAATGTTTGCCGAAGAAATCCTGGCCGGCACCATCCAGCTCACTCCCCTGGAGCTTGCATAATGAACGAGACGAACAACCTGAAAGGCCGCAAGGTCGTCATTCACGACATGTGCCTGCGCGACGGCATGCACGCCAAGCGTGAGCAGATGACGATAGCCGACATGGTGGCCGTCGCCACCGCGCTCGACGACGCCGGCGTGCCGCTGATCCAGGTCACCCACGGCGGTGGCCTGGGCGGCAACTCGCTGCAGCACGGCTTCGCCCTGCACAGCAACGAGGAATACCTGCAGGCCGTGGTGCCCAAGATGAAACAGGCCAAGGTCTCGGTGCTGCTGATCCCCGGCCTGGGCACGATGAAGGAGCTGCAATCGGCCTATGACTGCGGCGCGCGCAGCGTACACGTGGCCACCCATTGCACCGAGGCGGACACCTCGCCCCAGCACATCGCCTTTGCGCGCAAGCTGGGCATGGATACCACGGGCTTCCTGATGATGGCCCACCTGAGCGAGCCCGATGCGCTGGCCAAGCAGGGCAAGCTGATGGAATCGTACGGCGCGCAGACCGTCTACATCACCGATTCGGCTGGCTTCATGCTGCCGGAGCACGTCAAGGCGCGCATCGCCGCGCTGCGCGCTGTGCTCAAGCCGGAGACGGAAATCGGCTTCCACGGCCACCACAACCTGGGCATGGGCATCGCCAATTCGATCGCGGCGATCGAGGCGGGGGCGAGCCGGATCGACGGTTCCGTCGGCGGACTGGGCGCGGGCGCCGGCAACACGCCGCTGGAAGTGTTTGTCGCCGTGTGCGAGCGCATGGGCATCGAGACGGGCTGCGACCTGTTCAAGCTGATGGACGTGGCCGAAGACATCGTGGTGCCACTGATGGACCATATGGTGCGCGTCGACCGCGATTCGCTGACGCTCGGTTATGCGGGCGTCTACTCGACCTTCCTGCTGCATGCCAAGCGCGCCGCCGAGCGCTTCGGCGTGCCGGCGCGCGACATCCTGATCGAACTTGGCCGCAAGAAGATGATCGGCGGCCAGGAAGACATGATCGTCGATACGGCCATGACGATGGCGCGCGAGCGCGGCATCTTGCTGGCTGAAGCGGCCTGACCACCAGGCCGGGTGGGGCGGGGCATCCTCCGGTGAGCGCCCGGCGACGGGCCGCGTGTCCGGAGGGGCGTGCGCCCGAAGTCGGCGCGCGCCTGCCTCCACGCTTGCCTCCGCCCTTGCCGGCCGACGATATCACTACAGGATGAATTCATGACCTACCCGGTTTCCACCACGACCGCCGCAGCCAGGCCGGCCCACCGCGGCGGCGAATATGTGCTCAGCGATTCGGAAATGATCATTTCGAAGACGGACATCAAGGGCCACTTCACCTACGTCAACCCGGACTGCGTCCATATCAGCGGCTATTCGGCCGCGGAGCTGATCGGCGCCCATCAAAGCATCATGCGCCATCCCGACATGCCCAAGGCGGTGGGCGAGGACTTCTGGCGCACGCTCAGCAGCGGCAAGACCTGGGTCGGCATGATGAAGAACAAGACCAAGAGCGGCGGCTACTACTGGGTGGAGACCAACGCGGCGCCGATACTGGAAGACGGCAAGGTGGTCGGCTACATTTCGATCCGCATCAAGCCGACTGCGGACCAGGTCCGCGCCGCCGACCTGGCCTACCGGGCCGTGAACGGCGGCAGCGGGCGCATCGAGATCCGCGAGGGCAAGGCTGTCATCCACACCTGGTCCGGGCAGCTCAATCCATTCCGCAAGTTGACGATCAAGGCCAGGCTGATGGCGGCCGGCGGCGGGCTGGCCGTGCTGTCGTTCATCAGCGCGGCCTGTTCCTGGCGGGCCGCCGGGGCTGCCGGGACGATGGACGGGACGATGGCGTCCTGGGCCAGCCTGACATCGGTAATCTGTGCGCTGACGGCATTGGCGCTGATACCGTTGCTGTATCGCGGCATACTGCTGCCGCTGCAGCAAGCCAAGACGGCGATCGAGCGCATGAGCGCGGGCGACCTGTCCGGCAAGATCGAGGCCGACGGCTACGACGAACTGGCCGCCGTGATGCAGGCCCTGCGCATCCTGCAGACCAATATCAAGCTGCTGGTGGGGCAGATCAAGGAAGCCACTGTCCTCGTCAACGAAGGGGCGAGCGACATCGCGGCGGGCAATGCCGACCTTTCCGCCCGCACGGAAGCGCAAGCAAGTTCGCTGGAACAGACGGCCGCCGTGATGGAGCAGTTCACCCAGACCGTGCGCCAGAACGCGGACCACGCGCGCGACGCCAACAAGCTGGTGGTGCTGGCATGCGACAGCGCGGCGCAGGGCGGCGCCGCCGTCGGCCAGGTGGTGAATATGATGGGACAGATCAAGGACAGCTCGCGCCAGATTACCGACATCATCGGCGTCATCGACAGCATCGCCTTCCAGACCAACATCCTGGCCTTGAATGCGGCCGTGGATGCGGCGCGCGCGGGCGAGCAGGGGCGCGGCTTTGCCGTCGTCGCCTCGGAAGTGCGCAACCTGGCCCAGCGCTCGGCGGCGGCGGCCCAGCAGATCAAGTCGCTGATCGGCGAATCGGTCGAGAAGGTCAACCGGGGCAGCCAGCTGGCGGACGAGGCGGGCGAAACCATGGGCAAGATCGTCCAGTCCATCGAACGGGCGGCCTGCATCATGGGCGAGATCAGCGTGGCCAGCCAGGAGCAGAGCAAGGGCATCGCCCAGGTGAACCAGGCGGTGGTGCAGCTCGACGCCATGACCCAGCAGAATGCCGCCATGGTCAAACAGGCCTCCAGCGCGGCGGAAAACATGCGCCAGCAGGCCGTCCGGCTGGGGCATCTGGTGAACGTGTTCCGGGTGGTGGGGCGCTTTGCCCCGCCTGTGGCCCGCGCCGCCATCGCGGGGGATGCCGCTTAGCGGCGGCTGGCACAGGACCGGTTGGGGTGGCGTGCCCATTGTGCAATGCAATGGGCTTATCCGTTGAACTTATCGTTCGCCGAGATGACCAGCCGCCGCCGCGCGCCGTCCTGGCGTGGGCATCGATCGGCGCATAGTTTCTTCGAGGTAATTTATTGAATGGCAGAGCAGGCGACCATGGTGTCGCCTGCCTGCCGTTCTGCTTTTCACTGGCGTAAATGTAGCGTCAGTTTCTCAATATGTGTAGTAAAATTTCATTTTATTGTGCGCTGCATTGAAATTTCAAACTTTAATCAGTAGAATATTCTGCAAATTCCGGAAAATTATGCTGTTTGGAAATCCTCTTCGTAAATTCACTACATCTCGGCGGGCACATGGACGGTTCAAATGCACTGTATGACAAAGACGAATTGCTGGGCCGGGATATCCGCCAGCTGGGGCGGCTGCTAGGCGATGCGATCCGCTCGCTGCACGGCCAGGAAGTGTTCGAGTCGATAGAAACGATACGCCAGACCTCGATCGGTCTGCGCCAGCGGCCCTCGCAGCAGACGCGCGAAGCGCTGGAAGCGCAGCTGCGCGCCCTGAGCCCGGTCGATACCAAACAGCTGATCCGCGCCTTCAGCTACTTCTCGCTGCTGGCCAACATCGCGGAAGACCAGCACCACACCCGCCGCAGCCGCGCCCACCTGATCGCCGGCACGGCGCCGCGCAACGGCAGCCTGGCGCAGGCGCTGAAGAACATCGTCGATGACGGCCATTCCGACCAGCTGCAGGACGTGCTGGCCGAAGCGTGCATCAATCCCGTCTTCACGGCCCACCCCACGGAAGTGCAGCGCAAGAGCATCCTGAACTGCCAGATGGCCATCGCCCGCCTGCTCGACGAGCGCGACCGCATCCAGATGACGCCGGAAGAAGAGGAAGCGAACGAGGAAGCGCTGGCGCGCGGCATCGCCACCCTGTGGCAGACCCGTTTGCTGCGCACCTCCAAGCTGTCGGTGCTGGACGAGGTGGAGAACGGCCTGTCCTTCTTCGACCGTACCATCCTGACCACCTTGCCGCAGCTGTACGGCAGCATGCAGGACATGCTGGGCAAGCTGGACCCGGCCTGGCAGGGACGTGAGCTGCCCACCTTCATGCGCATCGGCAGCTGGATCGGCGGCGACCGCGACGGCAATCCTTTCGTGACGGCGGACGTGCTGCGGGCGACCTTGCAGCGCCAGGCCAACGTGGCGCTGAACCACTACCTGACGGAATTGCACAAGCTGGCGTCGCAGTTCTCGCTGGCGCAAGCGCTGAGCGGCAGTTCCGAGCAGCTGCGCCGCCTGGCCGACGAAGCGACGGACGGCTCGCCGCACCAGGTGGACGAGCCATACCGCCGCGCCCTGCACGGCATGCACGCCAAGCTGTCGGCCACCCGCGCGCTGCTGACCGGCGCCGCCGACGACGCCGTGGCGCAACCCCATTACGCCAGCGCGCAAGCCCTGCGCGACGATCTGGACATCCTGCACCATTCGCTGCTGGCCCATGGCGCCGGCGCGCTGGCCAAGGGCCGTTTGCGCCAGCTGCGGCGCGCCGTACAGGTATTCGGCTTCAGCCTGGCGCCCATCGACCTGCGCCAGAATTCGGACGTGCACGAGCGCGTGGTGGGCGAACTGCTGGCCCACGTCCGTCCCGGCAGCGACTACCTGGCGCTGGACGAGGCCCAGCGCTGCGCCATGCTGCGCGAGGAACTGGCTTCGCCGCGCCTGCTGGTGAGCCCATACCAGGCCTATTCCGAAGCGACGGCCGGCGAGCTGGCCATCTTCGCCCAGCTGAAACAGGCACACGACACCTATGGCCAGGCCTCGGTCTGCAACTACATCATCTCCAAGGCGGCCAGCCTGTCGGACCTGCTGGAAGTGGCCGTGCTGCTCAAGGAATTCGGCCTGCTGCGCCGCGAGGCGGGCACGCTGGCGGTCAACATCATTCCCCTGTTCGAAACCATCGAGGACCTGCGCGCCGGTCCCGCCATCATGGAGCAGGCCTTCGCGGTGCCGGAGTACATGCGCTTGCTGCAATCGCGCGGCATGCTGCAGGAAGTGATGCTGGGCTATTCCGACAGTAACAAGGACGGCGGCTTCCTCACCTCCGGCTGGGAACTCTACAAGGCCGAGATCGAGCTGGTGCAGGTGTTCGCGCGCCACGGCGTCAAGCTGCAGCTGTTCCATGGCCGCGGCGGTTCCGTCGGCCGCGGCGGCGGCCCGGCCTATGAAGCCATCATCGCCCAGCCCAAGGGCGCGGTGCAGGGCCGTATCCGCGTCACGGAGCAGGGCGAAGTGATCACGGCCAAATACGCCAACGCCGAAGTGGGGCGCCGCAACCTGGAAGTGATGGTCGCGGCCACGCTCAAGGCGACCTTGCTGGGCGACCGCCAGTTCCAGCCGGCGCCAGCGCAACTGGCCGTGATGGAAGCCTTGTCGGCGTCGGCCATGCAGGCCTACCGTTCGCTGGTGTACGAGACGGAAGGCTTCGAAACCTATTTCTGGCAATCGACGGTGATCTCGGAGATCGCCTCGCTCAATATCGGCAGCCGTCCCACCTCGCGCAAGCCGGCGGGCGCTATCGAGGACCTGCGCGCCATTCCGTGGGTGCTGAGCTGGTCGCAATGCCGTTTGATGCTGCCGGGCTGGTACGGCTTCGGTTCCGCCGTCGAAGCCTTCCTGGCCGGCGACCGCGAGCCGCGCCTGGCCGTGCTGCGCCAGATGTACCAGGACTGGCCGTTCTTCCATTCCCTGCTGAGCAATATGGACATGGTGCTGGCCAAGAGCGATATCGCCATCGCCGGCCGCTACGCGGAGCTGGTGTCGGATGAAGCGCTGCGCACCGCCATCTTCGGCCGCATCCAGGCCGAACATGTCCGCACGGTCGATGCGGTCAAGCAGATCACGGGGCAGCGCGAGCTGCAGGACCACAACCCGCTGCTGCAACGCTCGATCCGTAACCGCTTCCCGTATGTGGACTTGCTGAACCACGTGCAAGTTGAACTGCTGCGCCGTTATCGCGACAACAGCGCGGACGCCGACACCCGCGTCGGCCTGCACCTGTCGATCAACGGCATCGCGGCCGGCCTGCGCAACAGCGGCTGATACGGATCAGGCCATGAAAGTGGCCACCCAACGTTATTTCCTTGTACCCCAAACCTGAGGAGTTGAGCATGACGATCAAAGTAGCAATCAATGGTTATGGCCGCATCGGCCGCAATGTACTGCGCGCCTTTTACGAAGGCGGCAAGCAGCAGGACATCCAGATCGTGGCCATCAACGACCTCGGTGATGCCAAGTCCAATGCCCACCTGACCCGCTACGACACGGTACACGGCAAGTTCCCCGGCACCGTGGAAGTGGACGGCGACAACATGATCGTGAACGGCGACGTGATCCGCGTATTCGCGCAGCGTAATCCGGCCGAAATCCCATGGGGCTCGCTGGGCGTGGACGTGGTGCTCGAGTGCACCGGCTTCTTCACCACCAAGGAAAAGGCATCGGCCCACCTGAAGGGCGGCGCCAAGAAGGTCATCATCTCGGCACCGGGCGGCAAGGACGTGGACGCGACCGTCGTCTTCGGCGTCAACCAGGATGTGCTGAAGGCCTCCGACATCGTGATCTCGAACGCCTCGTGCACCACCAACTGCCTGGCGCCGCTGGTCAAGCCCCTGCACGACGCCATCGGCGTGGAAACGGGCCTGATGACCACCATCCACTCCTACACCAACGACCAGGTGCTGAGCGACGTGATGCACGAAGACCTGCGCCGCGCCCGTTCCGCCACCATGAGCATGATCCCGACCAAGACCGGCGCCGCCGCCGCCGTGGGCCTGGTGCTGCCTGAACTGAACGGCAAGCTGGACGGCTTCGCTATCCGCGTGCCGACCATCAACGTGTCGCTGGTCGACCTGTCGTTCATCGCCAAGCGCGACACGACGGTGGACGAAGTGAACGCGCTGATGAAGGCCGCCGCCGAAGGCCCGCTGAAAGGCGTGCTGACCTACCAGACCGAACCGCTGGTGTCGATCGACTTCAACCACAACCCGGCGTCGTCCAACTTCGACTCGACCCTGACCAAGGTGTCGGGCCGGCTGGTCAAGGTGTCGTCGTGGTACGACAACGAGTGGGGCTTCTCGAACCGCATGCTGGACACCACCGTGGCGCTGATGGCCGCAACCAAACAATAAAACGCCGCAATTTCATTCCTGATAGGGAGACAGCCGTGCCCAATACCGTTACACACCGCGCTACCAAGATCGTATCCACCATCGGCCCCGCTTCCAACGACCTGGCCACGCTGATCAAGATGTTCAAGGCCGGCGTCGACGTCGTGCGGCTCAATTTCTCGCACGGCCGCGCGCAGGACCACGTGGACCGCGCGCGCATGGTGCGCGAGGCGGCCCGCGAATGCGGTCGCGAAGTGGCCATCATGGCCGACCTGCAGGGCCCGAAAATCCGCGTCGGCAAATTCGAGAATGGCAAGACGGAGCTGGTGGCCGGCGCCAAGTTCGTGCTCGACGCGGCCTGCGAAATGGGTAACGACGAGCGCGTGGGCCTGGACTACAAGGACCTGCCGCGCGACCTGAAACCGGACGACGTGCTGCTGCTGAACGATGGCCTGATCGTGCTGGTGGTCGACAGTGTGGTCGGCAGCGCCATCCACACCACGGTGCGCATCGGCGGCGAGCTGTCCAACAACAAGGGCATCAACCGCCAGGGCGGCGGCCTGTCCGCGCCGGCGCTGACGGCCAAGGACATGGAAGATATCAAGACGGCCATGAGCTTCCAGGCCGATTACCTGGCCGTGTCCTTCCCCAAGAACGCGACCGACATGGAAATGGCGCGCCAGCTGGCCAACATCGCCGGCGAGCCGTTCGGCCACAAGCCGTTCATGATCGCCAAGATCGAGCGGGCCGAAGCCATTCCGGCGCTGCAGGAAATCCTGGACGCATCGGACGGCATCATGGTGGCGCGCGGCGACCTGGCCGTGGAAGTGGGCAACGCGGCCGTGCCGGCGCTGCAAAAGCGCATGATCAAGATGGCGCGCGCGTCCAATAAGCTGGCCATCACCGCCACCCAGATGATGGAATCGATGATCGTCAATGCCGTGCCGACCCGCGCCGAAGTGTCCGACGTGGCCAACGCGGTACTGGACGGAACCGACGCCGTGATGACGTCGGCCGAAACGGCATCGGGCCGCTACCCGGTCGAGACGGTGGAAGCCATGGCCGCCATCTGCCTGGACGCGGAAAAGTGGGATACCTGCCAGCTGGACGTGGACCTGTCCAACGCTTCGTTCAGCCGCATCGACCAGTCCATCGCCTACGGCGCGCTGTTCACGGCGCACCACCTGCGGGTGAAAGCCATCGCCGCGCTGACCGAGTCCGGCTCGACGGCGCTGTGGATGAGCCGTAACAACATCGACATTCCCATCCTGGCGTTGACGCCCAGCCTGGCCACGCAGCGCAAGCTGGCCCTGTACCGCAACGTGACGGCGCTGGAGCTGAAAGTCCCCGGCGGCAAGGAGGAGGCGTTCCGCGCCGTGGAAGACTTGCTGGTCAAGCGCGGTGCCGTCAAGGCCGGCGACAACGTGGTGCTGACCTGGGGCGAGCCCATGGGCGTGGCCGGCGGCACCAACGCCCTGAAGATCCTGAAAATCGGCGCAGCCGCGCTGAACGACAACTGACTGGAGCAGTAGCTATGAGTGCAATCATCAATGTGACAGGCCGCGAGATCATCGACTCGCGCGGCAACCCGACCGTGGAATGCGAAGTGCTGCTGGAGTCGGGCGCCAAGGGCCGCGCCGCCGTGCCGTCGGGCGCGTCGACCGGTTCGCGCGAAGCGATCGAGCTGCGCGACGGCGATCCCAAGCGCTACTTCGGCAAGGGCGTGCTGCAGGCCTGCGAGAACATCAACACGGAAATCGCCGACGCCATCATGGGCCTGGAGGCCAATGAACAGGCCTTCCTGGACCACATCCTGATCGACCTGGATGGTACGGAAAACAAGGCCCGCCTGGGCGCCAACGCCTTGCTGGCCGTGTCGATGGCCGTGGCCAAGGCCGCCGCCGAGGAAGCGGGCCTGCCACTGTACCGCTACTTCGGTGGCTCCAGCGCCATGCAGCTGCCGGTGCCGATGATGAACGTGATTAACGGCGGCGCGCACGCCGACAACAACCTGGATATCCAGGAATTCATGATCATCCCCGTGGGCGCACCGTCGTTCCGCGAAGCGATCCGCTACGGCGCCGAAGTGTTCCACACGCTGAAGAAGATCCTGCACAAGAAGGGCCTGACCACCGCCGTGGGCGACGAGGGCGGCTTCGCACCATCCGTGGCCAACCACGAAGAAGCGATCAAGCTGATTATCCAGGCCATCGAGGAAGCCGGCTACACGCCAGGCACCCAGATCGCGCTGGGCCTGGACTGCGCCGCGTCCGAGTTCTACAAGGACGGCAAGTACCAGCTGGAAGGCGAGGGCCTGAGCCTGACGGCCACCGAGTTCACCAAGCTGCTGGCCACCTGGTGCGACAAGTACCCCATCATCTCGATCGAAGACGCAATGGCTGAAGGCGACTGGGACGGCTGGGCTATCCTGACCAAGGAACTGGGCAAGAAAGTCCAGCTGGTGGGCGACGACCTGTACGTCACCAACACCAAGATCCTGAAGGAAGGCATCCAGAAGGGCATCGCCAACTCGATCCTGATCAAGATCAACCAGATCGGCACCCTGACCGAGACCTTCGCCGCCATCGAAATGGCCAAGCGCGCCGGCTACACGGCCGTGATCTCGCACCGTTCGGGCGAGACGGAAGATTCGACCATCGCCGACATCGCCGTGGGCCTGAACGCGCTGCAGATCAAGACCGGCTCCATGTCCCGTTCGGACCGCGTGGCCAAGTACAACCAGCTGCTGCGGATCGAGGAAGACCTGGGCGATGTCGCTTCCTACCCTGGCCGCGATGCGTTCTACAATCTGAAGTAAGGCCATCAGGCCAGAACACGCGCGGCAAGCCGGCGCGGGCCGGGGGGCGGTGCTGCGGGGCGACCCGTGGCCCGCCCCCCGTTCGCATTGTTCAAGCCCGGCACTTCGGGTAAGCTGCTTCTTCTTGCTTATCGTGAAAGGTTGCCGCGCGTGTCTCCCCAACAAATCAAACTGGCCATGGCCGGCGTGGCGCTGCTGGGCGCGACGGTCGGCGGCGTGGCCGCCTATGCCGTGGTCCAGCATACCCGGCCGGCCATTGTGCCGGCCGAGCGGCCGGCGGCCACCTTGCCCAACTGGCCCGCACGGGTAAGTACGGTGGCCGGCGACGGCCTGCCCGGCGCCACGGACGGCCGCGGCCAGCGGGTGCGCTTCGCCGATCCGTTCGGCGTGGCGCGCGACGGGGCCGGCAACCTGTATGTGGCCGACGGCGGCGACAATAACAGCATCCGCAAGATCGCGCCCGACGGCAGCAGCAGCACGCTGGCCGGCGGCATCGAAGGCTATGCCGAGGGCAGCGGCACGGCGGCCGCTTTCAACACCCCTTCCGGCGTGGCGCTGGACGCCGACGGCAACCTGTACGTGGCCGATACGGGCAACAACGCCATCCGCAAGGTCACGCCGCAGGGCCTGGTGTCCACGCTGGCCGGCGACGGCATGGCCGGCTACCGGGACGGCAAGGGCGCGGGCGCGCAGTTCAACGGTCCGCTGGCCGTGGCCGTGGCGCCCGACGGCGCCGTCTACGTGGCCGATACCTATAACGATCGCATCCGCCGCATCGCGCCGGACGGCACGGTGACCACGGTGGCCGGCACCGGTGTGCCCGGCCTGGCCGACGGCGCCGCCGCCGCGGCCCGCTTCGACACGCCGGCCGGCCTGGCGATGACGGCCGGCGGCGAGCTGCTGATCGCCGACCTGGCCAACGACGCCATCCGCAAACTGGGCAAGGACGGCCAGGTCAGCACCGTGGCCGTGGCGCCGGAAAAGGAGCGCAGCGCGCCACTGCGGGCCCCGCTGGGGCTGGCCGTGACGCCGGACGGTTATATCTACGTGGCCAGCGCCCGCCATGGCCGGGTCAGCCAGATTTCGCCTGCCGGCGAGGTGACGCCCCTGGTCGATGTCGACCATCCACCCCAGCCCGGCTATGGCGCCGATGGCAGCGTGCGCCTGTACGGGCCGCGCGGCATGGCGCTGGCGCCCGATGGCTCGCTGTTCGTGACGGACGCCGCCACGTTCCGCCTGCACCATATCGCGCCGCCCCAGCCGGGCCAGCCGGCGCCGGCCGCGCGGGGGCCGTTGCCTTTGCCCGCCCATGGGGCCACCATGCTGTGGCCGTTCAAGCCCCAGCAGCAGCCGCACGAAGTGGTGGGCCTGATGGGCGAGGTGCGCGGCAACGTCGATGGCGACAGCCGCGACCACTTCCACGCCGGGCTCGACGTGCAGGGCGCGCCCGGCACGCCGGTGCTGGCCGTCGCGCCCGCCAAGGTCAGCGATCCGCTGCCCAACTGGGGCTATGGCGAGCTGTCGGAAGGCTTCGGCCTGGCCGACCTGGTCTACATCCACATGCGGGTGGGGCGCGGGCCCAAGGATGGCCCGCTCGATGGCCGCTTCCAGCTGATCGCGGACGAGCATGGCAAGCCGGAACGCATCCGCATCAAGCGCGGCACCCGTTTCGATGCCGGCGACACGCTGGGCACGGTCAACCGCATGGCCCATGTGCACCTGGACTACGCGCCCAACGGCGGCGCGCTCAATCCGCTCAGCCTGCCGTTCATGGGCTTGCGCGACACGGTGCCGCCCCAGATCGTCAGCATCGCGCTGGTCGATGGCGGCGGTCAGCGCCTGCAGGCGCGGCAGGGCGGCCGGCTGCTGCTGCCACGCACGCTGGGCGAGGTCGGCATCGCCGTCGACGCCTTCGACCAGATGGATGGCAACCAGGCCCGGCGCCGGCTCGGCATCTACAAGCTGGGCTATCAGCTGCTGCAGGCCGACGGCACGCCCGTGGCCGGCTATGAGCAGCCCGTCGTCACCCAGGTCTACGACCGCCTGCCGCGCAACCGGGAGGCCGTCAAGCTGGCCTATGCGGAGGCCAGCGGCATCACCGTCTATGGCAGCGCCAGCACGCGCTTCGTGTACGCGCTCAACAACAAGCTGATCGACGGCCAAGTCACGCCCGGCACATGGCGGGTGGCGGACCTGGCGCCCGGCGACTACACCTTGCGCATCCTGGCGGCCGACTATGCCGGCAACGTGGCCACCAAAGGACGGGACCTGGCATTGACCGTGCAATAGAACGACGGTTTCCGGCATCCTGGGCCGGCCTGCGGGCTGGCCTTTTCATTTCAGGAGTCACCAGGAAACACAGGGGACGATGACCGGCCCTAAAACCGTCTTACGTCCCCATTTTTGAAAAAAGGGGTACGTCCCCATTTTTGTCTCCATTTTGCCGGTATTTTCAGGGCGGGCGAGGAGGTGGCGAAAAAATGCCGTTGGCGCGGCGTCCTTATGCGTTACAATTATTTGGAACGGTCGTGCTTTTTTATCGCCGCACATAAGGAGACAGCATGGATTTGAACTATACGGCCGAGGACCTGGCGTTTCGCGACACGGTGCGCGCCTTCCTCGAAGCGAACTTGCCCAGTGATCTGCAGCAGAAGGTGCGCAACCATTTGCGCCTGCAAAAGGACGATTACGTGCGCTGGCACCGCATCGCCGCCCAACAGGGTTGGGCCGCGCCGGCCTGGCCCGTGGAATTCGGCGGCCCCGGCTGGAACGCCACCCAGCGCCACATCTACGAGGAAGAGTGCGCCCGCGCCGGCACGCCGCCCATCCTGCCGTTCGGTGTCAACATGGTGGCGCCTGTCATCATGGCCTTCGGTAACGCGGAACAAAAAGCGTATTACCTGCCACGCATCCTGTCCTGCGAGGACTGGTGGTGCCAGGGCTATTCGGAACCCGGCTCCGGCTCCGACCTGGCGTCGCTGAAGACGACGGCCGAGCGCGTGGGCGACCATTACGTCGTCAACGGCCAGAAGACGTGGACCACGCTGGGCCAGCACGCCGACATGATCTTCTGCCTGGTGCGTACCGATCCCAACGTGCGCAAGCAGGAGGGCATTTCCTTCCTGCTGATCGACATGAAGACGCCCGGCATCACGGTGCGCCCCATCATCATGCTCGACGAAGACCATGAGGTGAACGAAGTCTTCTTCGACAACGTCAAGGTGCCGGTCGAGAACCTGATCGGCAAGGAAAACAAGGGCTGGACCTACGCCAAGTATTTGCTGGGCCACGAGCGCACCGGCATCGCGGCCGTGGGCCGTTCCAAGCGCGAGCTGCTGTTCCTGAAGAAGGTGGCCACCGAGCACCTCAAGCACGGCAAGCCGCTGCTGCAGGACCCGCTGTTCGCGGCCAAGGTGGCCAGCGTGGAAATCGAGCTGATGGCGCTCGAGACCACCGTGCTGCGCGTGATCTCGCAGGAAGCCCATGCGCCGGGACCGGAGGCGTCCATGCTCAAGGTGCGCGGTTCGGAAATCCAGCAGTTGCTGACGGAACTGATGGTCGAGGCCCTGGGCCCGGATGCGCTGCCGTTCGATACGGACTACCTGGAAGGCAAGGCCGAGCATAGCTTCACGGGCGATGACGCGGCCGCGCCGCTGGCGGGCTACTACTTCAATTTCCGCAAGACGTCGATCTACGGCGGCTCGAACGAGATTCAGAAAAATATCATTACCCAGATGATTCTGGGTCTGTGAGGGGACAGCGATGGATTTTACTTTCAAAGAAGAGCAGCAACAGTTCGCCGACGCCCTGCGCCGCTGGGTCGACAAGGACTACGGTTTCGCTGCGCGCCACCAGATCATCCATTCGCCGGCCGGCGTGTCCGACGCGGCCTGGGCCACGCTGACGGAGCTGGGCATGCTGGCCCTGCCCGTGCCGGAAGCGCAGGGTGGCTTTGACGGCACGGCCGTCGACCTGCTGCTGGTGATGCAGGAGCTGGGCCGCGGCCTGGTGGTCGAGCCTTATTTCGCCACCGTGCTGGGGACCCAGTTCCTCAAGCTGGCCGGCGGCCAGGAGGCGCTGCTGGAGCGGGTGGCCGGCGGCGAGCTGAAACTGGCGTGCGCGCTCGGTGAACAGCATGCCCGCCACGACCTGCACGACATCAGCACCACGGCCCGCGCCGGCGGCGACGGCTACCTGATCGAAGGCAGCAAGACCGTCGTCATCCACGGCGGGCAGGCCGGCGCCTTCATCGTCTCGGCGCGCAGCGCCGGCGGCCAGCGCGACACGGCCGGCATCTCGCTGTTCGTGGTGGCGGCCGACGCGCCCGGCGTGACGGTGCGCGATTACCGCACCATCGACGGCCAGCGCGCCGCCACCGTCAGCTTCAGCAACGTGGCCGTGCCGGCGACGGCATTGTTGGGCCAGGCGGATGCCGGCTGGGATATCCTGGATGCGGCCGCCGATTACGGCGCAACGCTGCTGTGCGCGGAGGCGGTGGGGGCGATGGATGCCATCTTCGCCGCCACGCTGGACTACCTGAAGACGCGCTCGCAGTTCGGCGCGCCCATCGGCAAGTTCCAGGCCCTGCAGCACCGCATGGCCGACATGTTCATCCACCTCGAGCAGGCCCGCTCCATGGCCATGCTGGCCGCCGCCAAGGTCGGTTCGGATGATGTGGAGGAGCGGCGCCGCACGGTGTCGGCCGCCAAGGCCCGCATCGGCCAGGCCGCCAAGTTCGTCGGCCAGCAGGCGGTCCAGCTGCACGGCGGCATGGGCGTGACGGACGAACTGCCGGCGGCCCACCACTTCAAGCGCCTGACCATGATAGCCCTGACGCTGGGGGACGCCGAACACCACCTGGAACGTTTCATCGCCCAGCCGGGTTTCCGGCAGCACGCCTGAGGAAGGCGGGGCCTGGCGGCCGGCGATCGTCGGTCCGGCAGGCCCTACCGATTCTTCCGTTACAGGCCGCTAGGGCGTGGCGCCGGCCGCCACCTCGCCGGTGCCGGCCAGGCAGTAGCGGTTGCGGCCGTGCTGCTTGGCCCGGTACAGCTGTTCGTCGGCGCTGCGTATCAGGTTGCTGGTGTCGCCGGCCTCGCCCGGCTGCACCGTGGCCACCCCCATGCTGACGGAGACGACGGAACTGGTGGGCGAGGCTTCATGGGGCAGCGCCAGCAGGTCGACCTCGTCGAGGATGCGGCGCGCCACGGCCGTGGCGCCGGCCAGGCTCTCCTGGGGCAGCAGCAGGATGAATTCCTCGCCGCC
Source organism: Rugamonas sp. FW305-51 (assembly GCF_058786935.1). Lineage (NCBI taxonomy): Bacteria > Pseudomonadati > Pseudomonadota > Betaproteobacteria > Burkholderiales > Oxalobacteraceae > Rugamonas > Rugamonas sp. FW305-51. The sequence goes on along the minus strand of NZ_JBYSZG010000001.1, from coordinate 17,685 downwards.
GTAGCGCGCCAGCAGGTCCTGCGGGCGGGCGGCGCAGCGCTTCATGGCCGCCGCCACCTTCTGCAGGCACAGGTCGCCGGCCTGGTGGCCGTAGGCGTCGTTGTAGCGCTTGAAGTGGTCGATGTCGATCATGATGGCCGACAGCGGCAGGCCGCTGCGGGCGCAACGCCGCCATTCCAGTTCCAGCGTGTCGTTGAAGTGGCGCCGGTTGGCCACGCCCGTCAGGGCGTCGGTCAGGGTCAGTTCGCGCATGGCGTCGGCCTGGCGCTTGACGGTGAGCTGGGTGCGCACCCGGGCCCGCACCACGGCCACGTTGAACGGCTTGCTGATGAAATCGACGGCGCCCGCTTCCAGCGCCCGCGTCTCGTCCTCCGGCTGGCTCAGGGCCGTCACGAAGATGATGGGGATGTCCTGCACTTCCGGCGTGGCGCGCAGGGCCGCGCAGACGGCGTAGCCGTCCATGCCGGGCATGACGGCGTCGAGCAGGATCAGGTCCGGCATCTGCTGGCGCGCGATGTCGATCGCCGTCGGGCCGTCCAGGGCGAACAGCACTTCATGCTCGTCGCGCAGGGCCTGGTACAGCACCTGGACGTTTTCCATCGCGTCGTCGACGATCAGGATGCGGCCGTTGGTAGCAAGGTCGGTCCAGCTCATGCGATTTCCTTATTTTGCAACAGCGTACGGACCAGTTGTTCGGCTGCCCGGAACTGCAGCGTCTCCACGGCCTCGGCCAGCGCGGCGCCGGCGGCGCCGTCGATAGCCTCGAGCCGCGGGCGTAAGGTCTGGAACAGGGCCAAGGCTTTCAAGTTGTTATTCTGTAGTAAATCTTGCAGTTGCGCCAGTGTTGCCATCAAAGTTGTGGCACTGGCGTCGTCGATCTCGGTCGGTCCCGGGCCGGCCACCGGCGCCGGCAGCCGGTGGGCGCCGGCCGCCACCGTGGCCAGGGCGTCGTCCAGGGCCGCCAGCCGCGCGGCGAGCTGGTCGGAATGGCCCTCCAGCAGGGCCGCCTCCACCTGGGCCGTCAATTGGGCCACTGCGCCCGCGCCCAGGTTGGCGGCCACGCCGCGCAGCCGGTGCAGCGCCTGGCCCGCCTGCTGCTGCAGGCCGGCCGCCAGCAATTCGCGCACTTCGGCCACGGCGTCGCCCTGGGACTGGATGAAACGGCGCAGCAGGCTGGCCAGCGCGGCGAAGTCGCCGCCCATGCGCGGCAGGGCCGCCGCCAGGTCGATGCCGGGCAGCTCGGGCAGGTCCGGCGGCGCGGGCGGGGCGGACTGGCCGGACTGCCTGGACTGGTTGGGCTGAGAGGCGGCGGCGCCGGCCGGCGCGGCGCCGGTTCCGTGGCCGGCGATGGCATGGGGCGCTAGCCGGATCAGGGTGCTCAGCAGCTGTTCGATGTCGATCGGCTTGGCCACGTGGGCGTCCATGCCGGCCTCGGCGGCACGGCGCAAGTCGTCCTCCATCACGTTGGCGGTCATGGCGATGATGGGCAGGCGCAGCCCCAGGCGGCGCGCGCCGGCGCTGGCGTCGTAGCCGTTCATGACGGGCATCTGGATATCCATCAGCACCGCGTCGTAGCGTTCGGGCGCCTGCTGCAGCAGTTCCAGCGCCTGTTCGCCGTTGCCGGCCAGCGTCACCTGGGCGCCGGCATGGGTGAGCAGGTACTGGGCCACTTCCTGGTTGATGGGGTTGTCCTCCACCAGCAGCAGGCGCATGCCGGCCAGGCGGCCGTGCAGGGCGTGGGACGGCAGCGCCGCCAGCGGCGCGGCCGGCTGGCGCACGGCCGTCACGGCCGCCAGCAGGCGCGCCGGCGTGGCCGGCTTGGACAGCACGCCAGCCGCGCCCAGGGCGGCGCATTCGTGGGTCAGGTTGGCGCTGTCGTGCTCGGGCACCATCAGCAGCACGGGCGGCAGGGCCAGGCCGGCGATGGCGCGCGCCTGGCACAGCAGGCCGTCGTTGCCGGCGCCCAGGGAGTCGTAGTCCAGCAGCAGCAGGTCGAACGGGGCGGTTCGGTCGCCGGCCAGGACGGCCAGCGCGGCCGGCACGGTGGCCACGCACACGGCCTCCCAGCCGAAGCTGTCGCATGCGTGACGCAGGGCGTCGCGCACGCTGGCGTTGTCGTCAGCCACCAGCAGCCGCAGGCCGCGCACGGCGTCGCTGGCGGGCAGCACGCCATGGTCGTCCGGAGCGGCGCGCCGCAGCGCACAGACGGCGCGGAAGGCGGCGCCCTGGCCGGGGTGGCTCTCGACCGTCAGCGTGCCGCCCTTGAGCTGGACGATGCGGCGGCAGATGGCCAGGCCCAGCCCGGCCCCGCCGTATTTGCGGCTGGTGCTGCTGTCGCCCTGCGAGAAGGCGTCGAAGATGTGTTCCTGCTGTTCGGGCGTGATGCCGATGCCCGTGTCGCGCACGACGATCTCGAGCGTCACCGCCGCCTCGGTGTCGGCCAGCACGCCCACCGCCAGCACCACCTCGCCCTGGGGCGTGAACTTGATGGCGTTACTGATCAGGTTGAGCAGCAGCTGCTGCAGCCGCATGGGGTCGCCCACCAGCTCGCGCGGCACGCGCGGGTCGATGGCGTACACCAGTTCCACTCCCTTGTCCCAGGCGCTGGCGGCCACCATCACGCTCACGCTGTTGAGCACATGTTCGAACTGGAAGCGCACCGATTCGAGCACCAGCTGGCCCGACTCGATGCGCGAGATGTCGAGCACGTCGTTGACCAGGGCCAGCAGCGACTGGGTGGCCAGCTGGATCTTGTCCAGGTAGCTGCGCTCGCGCTGGGCCAGTGGCGCGTCCTGCAGCAGGCGCGCCAGGCCGATGATGGCGTTCATGGGGGTGCGGATCTCGTGGCTCATGTTGGCCACGAACGCGCTCTTGGCCCGGCTGGCCGCCTCGGCCTTGTCGCGCGCCAGCCGCAGTTCCTCGTTCAGCTGCTGCAGGTGCAGTTCCGTCTCCTTCAGTTCCGTGACGTCCGACTCGAGCACGAAGAAGCCGCGCACCCCGTGTTCCGGGTCGTGATCGGGAATGAAGTTGACCCAGGTGTAGCTGATGGCGCCGGACGGCCAGGCCAGCCGGCTCTCGAAACCTTGCGGCCGGCCGCCCAGGGCGTCGGCCACATGGGGCGCGCACAGGGCGTAGCGGGCGCTGTCGAGCACTTCCGTCATGCGGGCGCCGATGATCTGGCCGGCGTCGCGGCTGTGCCATTCGAGGAAGTAGCGGTTGGCGAAGCGGCACTGCAGGTTGGCGTCCCAGTAGGCCACCATGCCGGGCAGGTTGTCCGTCACGGCGCGCAGGAACTGTTCGCTCTGGGCCAGCCGTTCGGCCGTGGAATGGAGCACGGCCTCGGCCTGGCGCCGCTCCGTGATGTCGAGCGCGATGCCCAGCAGGTGGGTCACGTGGCCGCCCTCGTCGCGCAGCGCCACCTTGCGCGTGGTCAGGTAGTGGGGCGGGCCGCCGTCGGCCGTCACCAGTTCCTGTTCCACTTCGCTCACCTGGCCGGAGGCCAGGGCGCGGCGGTCGTCGGCGCCGAAGGCCTCGGCCTGGGCCGGCGGCATGATGTCGTAGTCGGTCTTGCCCAGCACGTCGGCCCGTTGCAGGCCCAGCAGCGCTTCGCCGTAGCGGTTGAACATCTCATAGCGCAAGTCGGAAGCGCGCTTGACGAAGATGGTGGCCGGCATGTACTCGACCACGGACTGGAACATCTGGCGCGACTGGCGCAGCGCCGCTTCCGTGCGTTTCAGTTCGCTGATGTCGAGCAGCAGGCTGGTGATGCCGGCGATGGCGCCGTCGGCGTCGAATTGCGGGTAGTAGCTGACGATCCAGTAGCTGGTGCGTCCGGGCGCGGCCGCGCTCACGCCGGAGCGTTCTATGCCCACCAGCGGCTTGCCGGTCTGGAGCACCGTGCCGTAGTCGTGCAGCACGCTGCGCCGTATCTGCGGATCGCCGATCATGGACGCCAGCGGCTGGCCCAGGTGGGCCGCCACGGGCCGCGCGTTGTAGGCGGCCAGGTAGTCGTTGATGCGCACCACGCGCAGCTCCGGGTCCACATAACTGAGGCCCACGGGGGCGGTGGCGTACAGCGTTTCGAGCTGGGCCCGTTCCCGCTCCAGCTGGGCGGTGCGCTCGGCCACCAGGGCCGACAACTCGTTGCGGTGGCGTTGCAAGTCGGCCTCCAGCGAGCGCAGGGCCAGCGCCACGGCCTGGGCCTCGCTGAACGTCATGCGTTCGAGCGTGAACGGGGCGCCGCTGGCCAGCGCCTGGGCCGGCTTGAGCAGGGCCCGCACGGTGTGGCTGATGCGGCCGCCCACCGCCCACGCCAGCGTGAAGCCGGCCGCCAGCAGCAGCGCCAGTGCCAGCGACACCGTGCTGACGGTGGCCAGCAGCTTGTCGTTGGCCAGGGCGCGCGGCGCGGCCACGGCCACGGCCAGGCCGCTGGCCGGGGCCCGGTTCAGGCCCAGGTAGATGGGGGTGCCGTCGGCCGCCTTGGTATCGAGCAGCGCTTCGTGGCCCAGGCCCAGCTCGACCCGCAGCGCGGCCGGCGCCAACTGGCCGACGACGTTGCCGCCGCTGCCGTAATGGGCCACCAGCACGCCGTCGCGGTTGTACAGGGCCACGCCGTGGCTGCTCGTCACCCGTTCGTCGAGCAGGGTGCGGGCCAGCCGGTCCGGCTTGAGCAGCACCGTCAGCGCGTAGCGCGTCTTGCCGTTGTAGCGCACCGGCACATCGACGGCCAGCAGGGCCGTGTCGTGGTCGTAGACGACGGACACGGTGGGGTGGGGCGGGGCGTCGTCGGCCAGCAGGGCCCGCAGCCGGGCCGCGTTGCGGCGCGCGCCGAAGGCGCTGGCTACCGTCTCGTCGGGCGCCGGCAGCAGTTCGCCGCGGTTATCGCTGAGCAGGAAACGGGAGCCGGGAAACTGGGGCACGAGCAGGCTGGCGGCCTGTTCGCGAAAGCTGGTCAGGTCGCCGCTTTGCAGGCTGGGCGAGGTGGCCAGGGCCTGGGCCGCGCTGGCGCTCTGGGCCAGGTCGCGGTCGATGGCGGCAGCCACGATGCGTGCCAGCTGGCGCGTATCGTCGCGCAGGGCCGCATGTTCGCGGCCGTAGAGCTGGCCCACGAGGGCGCCGAAACTGATCACGGTGGGCAGCGCGCAGGCCAATACCAGCAGCGCGATCTGCGAGCGTATCGACGGCAAGGATGGACTGGCCTGGTCTGGCAATGCGTGGACCCCAAGTGAGCCGGCGCCGGTTGTAGCGCCCCAAGGCGGACAGCGAAAGCGCTGGCAGCACGATAGTAGCCCAGCCGGCCGTTTTGAGAAAGCGGCAAATGTAGCGGAGCGGGGCCGGCGCGACACAGTCGGCCCGGCCGGACCGGCCATGTAAGGGACGAAGCGGGCCGGAGCTGCCCGCCGTCTCAGCTCAAACGCTCTTGCGGGCGCAGGCGTAGTCCCAGGCCAGTTCGGCCATCGGGCGCGCCATCTTGCCCGATTCCAGGGCCTGGGCGCTGGCGGCCGTGCCGTCCACATAGCGCTTCATGATGCCTTGCATGATGCTGGCCAGGCGGAACATATTGAACGCCAGGTAGAAATTGAAGTCCTCCAGCCGTATCGTCTTGCCGGTGCGCTCGGCGTAGCGGGCGATGTACTCCTGCTGGGACGGGATGCCCAGCGCCGCCAGGTCCAGCCCGGCGATGCCGCGGAACTGGCCCGGTTCGATGTGCCAGCTCATGCAGTGGTAGGAGAAGTCGGCGAACGGATGGCCCAGGGTCGACAGTTCCCAGTCCAGCACGGCCAGGATGCGTGGTTCCGTCGGATGGAACAGCAGGTTGTCGAGGCGGAAGTCGCCGTGCACGATGGCCGTGTCCTCGCCGGGCGGGATGTGGTGCGGCAGCCACGCGATCAGCTGGTCCATGGCGTCTATCGTCTCGGTCTGCGACGCCACATACTGCTTGCTCCACCGCTCGATCTGGCGCGCGAAGTAGTTGCCCGGCTTGCCGTAGTCGGCCAGGCCGATGGCGGCGTAGTCTATCGTGTGCAGCTGGGCCATCACGCGGTTCATCTCGTCGTAGATGGCGGCCCGTTCGGCCGGCGTCATGCCGGGCAGGGCCTGGTCCCACAGCACGCGGCCGGCGACGAACTCCATCAGGTAGAAGGCGCGCCCGATCACGCTCTCGTCCGTGCACAGCACGTACTGGCGGGCGGCCGGGAAGCCGGCCCGCTGCAGCGCGTCCATCACCCGGTATTCGCGCTCGATGGCGTGGGCCGACGGCAGCAGCTTGGCGGCCGGGGCCGGCTTGGTGCGCAGCACGTAATGCTGGCCGGCGATGCTGAGCTTGAAGGTGGGGTTGGACTGGCCACCCTTGAACTGCTCGACCGTCAGGGTGCCGGCCGGGTAGCCGGCCACGTGCTGGCGCAAATAGGCGTCCAGCGCCGCCACGTCGAACTGGTGGCGTGCCGACACGGCCTTGGTACCGATGAATTCTTCGAACATGCTGTCTCCCGCATTGATAGGTGGACCTATTTTAGCCGAGAAAAAGAACGGGCGTGCTATTTATTTGTGAGTCTTGTTGCGTGCGTCCCCCGGCGGGGACGGCGGACTCAGAAGAACAGGGCGGTGCGGGTGATGATGGTGCCGTTGTTGGTGTAATTGCCGGTGGCGCGCACGGAGCCGGTGTTGAACTTGCCGTCGTCGAGCTTGCTGTCTATCTGCTCGGCGAACGAGTCGGGCAAGTTGTCGAAGCGGATGCCGTTGCCGCCGCGCCCGGCCACGATGTCGTTGTAGATGTAGACGGCGCCGCCCTGGGCGCTGGTCATGAAGTCGGTGCTGCCGTTGTAGGAGCCGGTGATGAAGCCGGCCAGGGCCAGGTGCTGGGGCGCCAGCTGGTATTCGGCGATCTGGCCGTCGCCGTTGCCGTTGCCGGTGGCGCCGGGGGCGTGGATGGTGGCTTGGACGTCGTCGCCGGGCAGGGCGCGGAACTTGTCCTGGTAGGCGTTGACGGCGGCCGACAGCGAGTTCGACTGTTGGATGATGTTCTTGACCTTGGCGCTGTCGATCAAGCCCTGGCCTTTCAGCACGCCGCCCAGCAGCAGGCCGATGATGACGAGGACGATGGCGATTTCTACCAGGGTGAAGCCGGCTTGGCCTGACGCGCGGGCGGGATGGGACATGGGGTGTTCCTTTCGATACATGGTGCTATATTACAATTCTTGCACAGATCACGCACTAGCTACCGCACTGTTTCCTGGTGAAATGGCGCGGAAAGCGGGATCGCCATTCAAAATTTTCCTGTCGTCAACACGAAATCATGGCAGGCGTGACCCGCTCAAGCTTGCCTGATGATCGTCACCGTATGCTTCCGACATGCGCTGGAACGGTGAAAGCGTTGTTCAGACCCGCCGGGAATGTCGCGGGTTCCAACTGCACAGGAGAGTTGATGCCTGACTTCTACGATTATTTTAGCGAGAACAAGGAATGAAGGATGGGCCGGTCTTGTTGTTCATGGCACTGGCTTGCGCCTTGTTTGCCTGGGCATTCTGGCATTACCTCGGCCGGTACGCGGTCGACGTGTTGCTGTTGGTGACACTGGTAGCTAGCATCGTCGATAATTTTCGCCTACGTCGCAAGTTGCGCGACAAGGACGCCGAGCACAACACGGGCTCAAGGTGGCCCTGACACTTGAATCCTGCCTTAGCCGGCAATATGACGACGGCAAGCGCTACCGCTTCCCCGCAAGGACGGGGATACCGTGTAGAAAACAAAGGTTCTACACATATTAGCGGGAACGCCTGAAGGGAGACATGTCGGGGGGCGTTCCCGATTTGCCCTATGGTCTATTTCGGTCCAATTCGAGCCGGTTGCGGCTAATTCAGCCTGAAATTTCCAAGCGCCAGTCCAAAGCTGTCTACGAAATCTGGGCACCGAGTCTAATCTGGTCGCCTTTTTTGACGCGAAAGTCTAAAGTGAACCAGCTTCCGATGCCGCTGCCCAATTTGTAGACTGATTAAAGTGGACGGGAAACGTGGACGTCAGGCAAGCTGATTCCGCGCCGCCATTTGCAGGATGTGATTTGACGAAAGACTACGCAGGCTATAACTTGCCGTTATCTCACCACACCGGTCTAAGCCGAAGGGCCGGAAAGTCTAAACCGGTCCCGGTGTTGCTTTGCGGAGGCGATTGCGGTCTATAGAATATGGCGCACTGGATATTCTGGACCGCATTAGCCAGGATTTGCATATTTTCGACCGAATTAGACAAAGGGGAAAAAAACGAAGACCGGTACCCCAAGCCCGGGGGAGTTTCTCACTAATCCGTGAAGAATCAAGAAAAAAAATCCCCGTCGAGATTCGTGCTTGCCACGTTGGATTCAACGCCGGGATCGATTCAGCGCGTCCAGCCGTTGCGACAGGAAGCGCAGCTCGTTGGGGTCGGTGATGCTGCCGTCGTGCAGCAAGCCGCCGATCAGGGCGCGGGCGCTGTCGAGCTCGTTCATGTCTTCCAGCACGAACGCTTCCAGTTCACGGGCCCAGGGCGGCACCTGCGGCCCCGTGGCCTGCAGCCGGATGGCCTGTGCGTAGCGGCGCGCCAGCGGCAGGTCGTGCAGCCGGTGGCGGGCGATGATGGCCCCCTGGGCCAGCCACGGCCAGCGCCGGTCGGGGTCTTCGCCAAAGCGCGCGTAGACGAAATCGAGCATGCGGCGCACCCGCACCGGGTCGTCCACGGCCGTGTACAGGGTGCTGGCGGCCAGCAGCGGATACTGGCTGCGGGGATCGAGGTCGAGCGCGCGGCCCAGCCACTGGACCAGGCGGTCATAGTCGAGCACCCGCCACGACAGGCTCACGCCGGGCTGGTCGTCCCAGCCCTGCACATACAGCATCAGTACGCGCGACAGGGCGGCCTGCTCGCCCAGGCTGGCCAGCTGCAGCGTGGCCAGCGCCGGCGCCGGCGGCAGCGGCTGGGCGCCCGGCGGCGCCGGCCGGTGGCCGGCCTGCCAGGCCAGCTGGGCCGCCAGTGCCAGCGCCAGCAGGACCGGCACGGCACGGGGCACGCGGCGCAGCGGACGGCTCGCCATCACAGCTCCTTGCGGTACAGGTCGAACAGGGCGGCGGCCGTCAGCAGCGTCACGTAGATGGCGCTCTGGATGGCGATGGCGGCCAGCTCGGCCGCCGTGCCGCCGTGGTACAGCAGCCAGTCGCTGCGGGCATAGGCGTCCAGGTTCGGCAGCAGCACGGCCAGCACGTCCACGGCCCGCGCCAGCAGGGCGTCGGCCTGGCCCGGCCCGTGCGCCAGCAGCTGCAGCGCGACCGCCGTGCGGGCCAGCAGGTAGAAGGCGAAGGCGGCCGCCAGGGCCGGCAGCACCTGGTGCAGGGTCAGCATGCACAGCAGGCTGAAGGCGGCCACGATCCACAGTTCGGCCAGCAGCGACAAGCCCCACAGGGCAGCCTGGCCGGGCGGCGCGAACAGCAGGGCCAGGGCGCTGAACAGGGCGGCCGGCAGCACGGCCAGGGCGCCGAAGCCGGCCAGCTTGCCCAGCAGGTAGACGGCGCGCGGCAGGGGCAGGGCCAGCAGCAGTTCCTGGCCCTTGTCGTTCGCCTCGCGCACCATGCTGGTGACGACGAAGGTGGCCACCAGGAACACGGCGGCCAGCCGCAGCAGGGCCGCCAGCAGGGCCGCCTGCAGCTGGCGGCTTTCCGTCAGGGCCACTTCATGCAGCAGGCCGCTGGCGGCGATGGCGCCGCAGGCGGCCAGCAACAGCAGCCACAGCAGGCGATTGCGCAGCGCTTCGAGCAGCGTGTAGCGGGCGATGGTGAGGGCCGGCGCGACCATCTTCACGGCAGGCGCTGGGCCGCGACCATGCGGTTGAACAGCACATAGGGCGAGACCCAGGCCACCAGGTCGTCGTATTCGCCGCCCGGCGCGGCCGGGTTGTCGCTCGCGTCGCGCGCGATGAAGGCGGTGGCCGAACTGGCGTTGATTTTCTCGTCCACGTTGGTGGCCGACGTGTCGGCCACCAGCGTGCCCTGGTCGGTGCTGGCGCCAAAGCCGTTCTTGCCGTGCGAGACGATCACGGCCGGGATGTCGTTGGCCAGCGTGGCCGGCACCAGGTTGCCGCTGCCATCGCGGGTGGCGATGCTGATGTCGCGTCCGGTCTGGAAGCTGAAATGGGCGCCGCTGTCGCTGAAGCCGGGCGAGACGCTGTAGCGGAACAGCCGGTTCCAGCTGTCGAGCTTGCTCAAGCCCAGCGTGGCCCACGGCAGGTAGCCGACCCGGCGCTCGCCGCGGCAGCGGTTTTCGGTGCGGTCTTCCAGGCCGTCGCTGGCCGACACGGCCGGGCAGGGCAGGTAGCCGTTGCGCAGCGCGAAGCCGACCAGCGCTTCGCGCGCGTCGTCCAGCGCCTTTTGCGTGTCGCCCACGCGGCGCTGCTCGAGCTGGGCGCTCAGCGGTGTGATCAGGCCGCCTATCATGAGGCCGACGATGACCAGCACGATGGCGATCTCGACCAGGGTAAAGCCGTGTTCTCTGCGCTTCATGTCCTTACGGCAGCTTGCGCGCCGCTCCCATCTGTTTGTATAAAAAATCCAGCGGCACGAACGCCACCAGGTCGTCGAACACGCCGCCGGGCACGCTGCCATCGGTGGTGGCGGGGCGGCTGATGAAATGGACGCTGCCCTGGTCGTTGAGCTGTTCGTCCACGTTGCCGCTGGCCGTGTTCGGCTGCACGATGCCCAGCACGGTGCTGCCGAAATTGTCGCGCCCCTGCGACAGCAGCACCAGCGGGACGCACTGGGCGCCCAGCTCGCAGCTGCCCTGGCCGGCCAGATAGGCCAGGGCGCCGCTGCCATAGCGGGTCTGGACGGTCTTGGTGGCGACGGTCGAGATGCGCAGCACGGGCGCCACCGTGTAGGCCGGCGTGACGCTGTAGCGCAGGCGCTTGCCCCACGCGTCCGCCCCCTCCACGCCCAGCGTGACCCAGGGCAGGAAGCCGGTGCAACTGGCTTCCGACGTGCACGGCGCGGGCCGTTCGCGCCCGTCCGTGGCCGACACGGCCGGGCGCGGCAGGCGGCCCTGGGCCGTGGCGTAACCGACCAGGGCATCATTGGCGGCGGCCAGGCGCTGCAGCGTCTGCCGGTTGTGGCGCGCTTCCCGGTCGCCGCCGCTGAAGGCCGTGATCAGCAGGCTGGCCGCGCCCACGCCCATCAGGGCCAGCAGCAGCAGCAGGGCGGCGCCGCGCTCGCTAGCGCCCAGTCGTTTCTTGGATCGTGCCATCGGCGGGATTGAAACTCTGGCCTGGCTTGAGTACCAGCGCCCGTCCGGACGACAGGCGCAGCGTGACGGACTGGTCCGGTCGCAGCTGGGCATTGCTGTCCGCATGGGGCACCTGGTTGAGCCAGACGGTGGATTTACCGCTGCTGCGCCGCACGACACCGTTCAGCTGCACCGGTTCCGACGCGGGCGCGGCCGGCGCCGGTTCGGCCGGCTGGCCGGACGATGGTGTCGGCGCCGGGTTCGCGCCCCCGGCCACGGGCTGGCTGGCGGCGCGCCGCACGTCGAGCGCGATCCGCTGTTCGGGCGTGGTGAACAGGCGGCCCAAGCCCAGCGTCTGGGCCGACGCCGGCGGCGCGGTGCCGGCCAGCGCGGCCAGCGCGGCCAGCATGGCCAACGGGCGGGCGCCGGGCGTCATGATTTCCCCTTGGCCGGCGCGGCGGCCGGGGCGCCCGGCATCAGCGTGAGCCAGTTGAGCGTGCAGTCGGCCGACAGCCCGGGGGCGTCCGGCTGGCTGGCCGCGTTGGCCAGGCGTTTGAGCGCGCAGTCCTGCACGGCGAAATAGCCGCGCGCCCGCAAGTCTTCCAGGAAGTTGAACAGATCGAGCTCGTGCATCATGTCCATGTGCAGCGCCATGCGGCTGGCGCGCAGCTGGTAGTCGCCCGTCACCATGCGCGCATCGGCCGTCACGGGCTGCTGGGGCGACACCTCGTAGCTGATCGGCAGCAGGCTGCGCTCCTCCTGGATGCGGCGGATCGCGTCGAGCCAGGCCAGGCGGTTTTCCTCGCCCACCAGGCCCCGCTCGCGCAAGGCGATGAACTGGGGCTGGAAGGTGCGGATCTCGCGCTTTTCATTGTCCGCGTAGGCGTAGCGGGCGTAGGCCGCATCACGCACCTGCTGCACGTGGGTGCGGGTGGCGCTGGCGTCGCGCAGCTCGGCGTTGCTGAACAGGACGGCGGCCACGCCGACGGCCACGCTGGCCGCCAGCGCGGCCACGCCCCAGCGGATCAGGGCGAACTCGCGCAGCCAGTAGGGCACGGCGATGGCGACGGCCGGTTTCTTTTTCTTGCCGGGGACGGTGGCGGCAGCGTTCATCACGGATTCCACATCAGGTTCAAGGCAAATTTCGGCCGGTCTTCGGCCGGGTTGCCGGCCACCAGGCCGGCCTTGCCGCTCAGCTTGACACTGGGCCGGGTGTCGAGCGGCTGGGATTCGATTTCCACCGTCAGGTGGGGCTGGGCCGCCAGGCGCTGGGCGAACTGGCGCATCGCTTCCAGCGCAGCCCGGTAGTCGTCCTGGGGACCGCCGATTTCCGCCTCCACATGCAAGGCCTGGGGCGGCGCCGACGGCAGGCCCAGCAGCTGGGACGGGACGGGCGTGGCCGGGCTGCTGTCGGCCGGCCCTTGCATGGCGGCCGGGGCCGGTGCCGCGCCGGGCAGGTTGACGCGCCAGTCGATCCGGTTGAGCTTGATGAGGGGCGCCTGGTCCAGTGCCTCGCTCAGCATGCGCACCATGGGCAGCGGCACGGGGCCCTGTTCGGCCAGCATGCGTTCGATGGCGACGGCCGCCTTCATGTTGCCGGTCTTGTCCACGGCCGGCGGCATGTCCGACATCACGTTCTGGTACTGGCTGTCGTAGCGGGCTGACTCGGCCCGCATGCGCAGCGCGGCATTGTCCGCCTCGCCGGCCCGCCACAGGCTGACGGCGGCCCACATCAGGGTGCACGACAGGATGGCGGCGCTGGCGCCGTACATGGCCACCCGCGCCCACCACAGCTGGTAATAGCGGCGCGCCGCGCCCAGCGTGTAGTGGCTGCGCGGCAGTTCGGACCCCAACAGCTTGAGCAGCACGGTGTCGGCCAGGCGCGGCGCGCCGGGCAGGCCCACGCTGGCGGCCGCCGTCGCCATGGGGATGAAGTGGTAGGTCGTCTCCGGCCCGTTGCGGCACAGCTGCGACAGCCGCTCGATCTGGCCGGCCGCGGTGACGATGGCCGTGTGCAGCATGTCGCCCCGTTCCACCAGGTGGATGCTGGTGAGGAACTGCAGCGTCTTGCCCGTCTCGGCGGCCACGTTGACGGGCACGCCGTCCCGGTCGACGGCCAGCGTCAGGCGCGAGAACTTGAGCTGGCCGGCCCGGAAATAGCTCTGGCGCAGGCCGCCGGACTGCTCCGTCACCAGCAGCAGGTGCTCGTGGCGCAGGCCCAGCTTGCGCCGCAGCAGGTCGCTCAGCAGGGTGGTCGTGTACAGGCCTGCCAGCGGCGCCTTGAGCGCTTCCAGTGCCGCGACCCAGGGCTGGACGATGGCGGGGTTGGTCAGGCCGCTGAGCAGGGCGATGTCGTCGCGCCGCCCTTCCGGCTCGCGGCCCTGGATGCTCACGTGGCGGTACGGGGTTTCCCGGTACTGCTGGCCGAGCCGGCGCTGCAGCATCTGGCGCCCGGCCTTGCCGTTCACGTGGGGCAGGGTGACACGCTGGAAATCCTCCTCGATCAGGTCGGTGAGCAGCCAGCACGGCCCGCCCGGCGCGGCGTCGATGTAGTCCATGAAGGCGTCGATGCCGTCCTGGTCCGGCGCGAAGCAGGGCCCGGCCGTGAGCTTGCCCAGGCGCCAGTGGTAGACGCACAACTGGTCGCTGGTCAGGTAGAGTAGATGGTTGCGGAACACGGCGGCCTCAGGTCTTGATCTTGCTGATCGTGTCGTAAATCGGGCCCAGCACCGACAGCATGATCCAGCCCAGCAGCAGGCCCAGCACCACGGTGATGGCCGGTTCTATCATCGCCTGCACCTTCTCGATCATTTCCTTCACTTCGCGGTTGTAGAAATAGGCCACGTTGCGCAGCGCGCCGTCCAGCGCGCCCGTCGCCTCGCCCACCTTGAGCATGCGGATCACCAGCGGCGGGAAGATGCCCGTGTTCTGGAACGCGGCCGTCACGCCCTGGCCCTCGGAAATGAGGCGGGCCGCCTGCCGCAGGCCGGCCGCCACCACGCGGTTGCCGACGATGCCTTCGGACAGGCGGATGCATTCCAGGATGGTGATGCCGGAAGCATACATGAGGGCGAAGAAGGTGGCAAAGCGGGCCAGGATCACCTTGTGCAGCACGGGCCCCACCAGCCAGAGGCGCAGCTGCAGGGCGTCGTAGCGGTAGCGCGCCGTCTCGCTGCGGGCCAGCCAGGCGCGGGCGCCGAACCAGATGGCCACGGGCAGGGCCAGCAGCACATACCAGTAGTGGATGAAGATGTTGGACACGAAGATCAGCACCCGCGTGTGCAGCGGCAGCGTGTTACCCATGTTCTTGATGAAGGCCGTCAGCTGGGGCACCAGGTAGATCATCAGGAAAAACGTCACGCCCGTCACCACCACGCCCACCACGGCCGGGTACATGATCATCTTCTTGGTCTGGGCCGCCAGCTCGTCCTGCCATTTCAGGCTCTCGGACAGGTTCTTGAACACTTCGGCCAGCTTGCCGCTGTGTTCGCCGGCCGTGATCAGGCTGGTAAAGGTCACGTCGAACACGTCCGGATAGGCCGCCAGCGCCGTCGACAGCTGCAGGCCGCCCTCGATGCTCTCGATCAGGTCGGTGATCACTTCGCGGAAACGGGGGTGGTCCATGCTCTCGCGCAAGTCGTTCAAGCCTTCGAGGATGGGCACGCCGGCCCCCGTCAGCTGCTCCATGTGGAAGCAGAAATTGATCAAATCCTTGCGCGTGATGACGCGCTTGATGGCCACCACCTTCTGGCGCGTGACCTTGCAGTCGACCAGGTCCAGGCCCATGCGGCTCAGGCGCAGCTCCAGGTCCGGTTCGTTGGCGGCGTCCATATTGCCCGGCAATAGCTGGCCGCCGGCATCCATGGCGCGGTAGATGTATTGGGGCATCAGCTCAGCCTGTCGGTCAGGTCCACCACGCGCGCCACTTCCTCCAGCGTCGTCACGCCTTCGAGCACGCGGCGCACGCCGTCGTCCACCAGCGAATGGAAGCCGCCGGCCGTGGCCGCCGTCTTCAGTTCGCGCGAGGAGGCGCGCCGCGCGATCAGTTCATCGAGTTCGCCCGTCATCTTGAGCAATTCCATGATGGCGATGCGGCCCTTGTAGCCCTGGTGGGCGCAGCGTTCGCAACCGACGGCGCGGTAGATGGTCTGGCGCGGGGCCGGCTGTTGTTCCGTGCCGGCCGGCAGGCCCAGCAGGCGGCGCTCGAGCAGGTCGGCCTCGAACGGCTCGCGGCAATGCAGGCACAGCTTGCGCACCAGGCGCTGGGCCACGATGCCGATGATGTTGCCGGCCATGATGTCGGGCAGGATGCCGATGTCGAGCAAGCGGGTGACGGAACCGATGGCCGAGTTGGTGTGCAGCGTGGAATAGACCTGGTGGCCCGTCATGGCGGCGGCGAACGCCATCTCGGCCGTTTCCTGGTCGCGGATCTCGCCCACCAGGATGATGTCGGGGTCTTGCCGCATCATGGAGCGGATGCCGTCGGCAAAGCCCATCTTGGCCGACTCGTTGACCGAGGTCTGGCGGATCATGTTCATCGGGTACTCGACCGGGTCTTCCAGCGTCATGATGTTGACGCTTTCCGTGTTGATGTGGTTGAGGATCGAATACAGGGTGGTGGTCTTGCCCGAACCGGTGGGACCGGTGACGAGGATCACGCCGTCGGGACGGGCGATCATCAGCTTGAGCAGATTCAGTTCCGTCTCGCCCAGGCCCAGGCCGTCCAGCGGCACGATGCCTTTTTGCCGGTCCAGCACGCGCAGCACCACGTTCTCGCCGTGGGTGGTGGGCTGGGCCGAAGCGCGGAAGTCGATCTGGCGCCCGGAAAACTTGATCGAGATGCGGCCGTCCTGGGGCGCCCGGGTCTCGGCGATGTTCATGTTCGAGATCACCTTCAGGCGCACCGCCATGGCCGGCCAGTACGACTTGTGCAGGCTGCGGATCTGGCGCAGGATGCCGTCGATGCGGTAGCGGATGCGCAGGAACGATTGCTCGGGCTCGAAGTGGATGTCGGAGGCGCCGTTCTGCACGGCGTCGGCCAAGAGGGCGTCGATCAGGCGCACCATGGGCTGGCTGTACTCGTCCGAGGTGGTGCCGCCGATGCTGGCGTAGTTCACTTCCCCGGTCTCGATCTCGTGCAGGATGCCGTCGATCGACAGCTCGAAGCCGTAGTACTGGTCGATGGCGCGCTGGATATCCGATTCGCCGGCCAAGAGCGGCGTGATGGTGATGCCCTTGACCAGCATGGCGCTGATCTGGTCCAGCGCCACGATGTTGCTGGTGTCGGACATGGCCAGGATCAGGTTGTCGCTGTGGCGCTCGTAGACGATGGGGAACACCCGGTAGCGCTTGGCCACGTCCTTGGGGATCAGCTTGAGGGCGATGGCGTCCACCACCAGGCTGTTCAGGTCGGCGCTTTGCTGGTTCAGGTTCTTCGACAGCGCCTCGCGCACCGTGGCCTCGGTCACGAAGCCCAGTGTGATGAGCAGTTTGCCCAGCGGCTCCTGGCTGCGCTTTTGCTCGATCAGGGCGATGCGCAGCTGGTCCTCGCTGATCACGCCTTTCTGGATCAGCAGCTTGCCGAGCGGGATTTTAGGTTGTTCTGCCATGGTGTTCCGTGTCTGGCGGCGCGTTGCCGCGCCGCGCGCTCATTGCTGGCCCGGGTTGGCCAGCTGGTGCATCCGCTGGCGCAGCACGGCGCGGTCGAAGCCGACCGGCCCGTCCTGGGCCAGCGCCAGCGCCTTCTGGTAATAGGTCAGGGCCAGCTTGCCCTGGTTCAGCCGGTCCAGGCCGATGGCCAGGTTGTAGGCGTAGTCGGCATTGCCGGGCGCGGCCGACCAGGCCCGGAAATAGGCTTGCTGGGCTTCCGGCCAGCGGCCCTGGCGCGCGTACAGGTTGCCCAGCGCGAACTGGACGGGGGCCGCGTCCGGTGTGCGGTTGAGGATGGTCTTCAGGCGCAGCTCGGCCTGGGCAGCGTCGCCCTGGCGCAGGCCCATCAGGCCGGCCAGCGCGTCGGCATCGTTCGGGTCCAGGTCCAGCAGCCGGTTGTAGAGGGCGGCGGCCTGTTGTTGCTGGTGCTGGCGCAGGGCCACGGCCGCTGTGCCCAGCAGGGCATCGCGGTTGTTGGGATCGCTGCGCAGGGCGGTTTCATACTGTTGCTGGGCGCGTGCCAGGTCGCCGCTGTTGAAGGCCTGGTAGCCGTTTTGCAGGGCGGGATCGGCCTGGGTGGGGACGTTGCTGCGCGCCACCTTGATCTCGCTGTTGTCCGGCGCGGCCAGCGGCGCCAGGGTATCGGGCCCGCCTGCGGCGCGCGCCGGCTGGTCGGGGACGGTGGCGCCCGGCGCGGGCGGGGCGCCGCCCCGGTCCTGCTGCGCGATCAGCGTCTCACGCTGCTGCATCCGGCGCTCATACTCTTCGCGGCTGGACAGGGGCGCCGCCGCGCTGGCGCCGAGG